>NZ_JBFNXR010000050.1:0-218616 GCF_040813635.1 Novosphingobium rhizovicinum
TCGGTCATCGATCTCGAGGCGAAAAGCAGCCGCCACGGCTTCTTCGGCGACCACGGCATGGCAGTGTCCCCCTTCGAAGTGAAGCGGACCGCCGAATGCAGCCTGGAGGATCAGGTTGAAGGAATCCGCCAGCTACCCGGCACCTTTCCGACGGTTGCCGAAGCCCTGCCGCGCTTCGAGGAACTGATATACGGCTATCGCGATGCGGCCGGAGTTCTCGCATTTCCTGACGGCGTGACCGTACGCACTCTGCTCCAGCAGGCCACGCGCGAGACGCTAAGCGCCAAGGGGCTGGACGTAAGCGGATTGACCGACGACCAGATGAGCGACAACCAGGGCTGGTTCCTCTTCCCCAACTTCTTCATGACCATTCGCGCCGGCGAGGCGACGACCATCATGGCCGTCCCGCACCCCAGCGGCGATCCGAACCGCTGCATCTGGCATGTCACGGCGTATATGTGGCTGCCAGAGGCTCTGCGGAGCCAGTATCGTGCGGACCCGGTCGAGGTTAGCGAACCGAACAGCTATCCTTACTTCCTCGCCCTCCAGCAGGATTACGAGCAGATGCCTCGCCAGCAGCAGGGTCTGCGCAATTCGGGCCTCGGGCACATTTCGCTCGTCCACGAAGAGCTGAGCATCGCCCGGTTCCATTCCGTGCTCGACCGCTATCTCGCGGCGCAAGGCTGAAGGAACGCTGTCATGAGCCATCAGATTATCGGCCACGTCATCGGGGAATACACCGGCCTTTCGCGCAAGGTGCTCGAGTACTCGCAGCTGATGAAGGGGCTGGTCGATGCGGCCAAGCAGCCATCCTTCACTGAGTCCCGCTGGGATGAGCTTGCGGCCGCAGTCGACACCGCCAGCTTCGAACGAGTGGGCAACTTCATGGAAGTGATGGACTGGCCGACGTATCGCAGCTTCCTGCACGGTTGGGCGCAGAGTTCGGACTGGGACTGCTCCTTCAAGCGCGTCAGTGAGAACGGCAATGTCGTCCTGCTGGAACTGGAAGAACGCTCCAGCGTGGGAGAGGCGAGCAGCACGGTCAACTCTGTCTCGGTCTACGAGTTTGATGATACCGGAAAGATCCGCCACCTCGACATCTACCTGCAAATGCCGATGCCGGATCCGGCCCTGCTCGCCAGCTACCAAGGCATCGACATCGCGGGATGACTTGCTGCGGCTTGGGTTCTATGCTGGGTGCCCATGGAAGCATCCAAGACGAAGCTGTTTACCGGCAAGCCGGTGCGAGCCGCATCGGACGCCCGGCCCCGGCGCGGCCGACCAACGCGCGAGATGATCGAGTCCCGCAACGAGGAGCTACTGGACCGCTCGCTGGACCTGTTCCTCGACAACGGGTTCGATGCCACCAGCATCGACATGATCTGCGCCGCAGTCGGCATGTCGCGACGCACGATCTATACACGCTACGGGGACAAGGAGACCCTGTTCAAGGCCGCGTTGCAGCGAGCGATCGATCAGTGGATCGTGCCGGCCGAGAGACTGCGCCAAGCCGAGACCGACGATCTGGAAGAGACCCTCATTGCCATCGCTAGATTGTGGGTCTCCAACATCAAGAAGCCTTCAGGCATGCGCCTGATACGCATCGCAAACACCGAAGTCTTCCGCGATCCTGACGTAGCCCGTTACCTGTGGGAACAGACCGCGGAGCCGACGATCGGCTACTTGGCCGAGTTGTTCAGGCGGCGCCTACGGCCCATGGAGCCCGAAATTCCGGATGCCCATGATGCGGCTGCAGCATTCCTCATCCTGGTAGTGGAAGGCTCGGTACAGCTGGCCGTCTGGGGCCGCATGGCTCCCGACGACTACGAACGCCAGATTACCTACAGAACGCGGATCTTCCTCAAGGGAGCCGTGGCCCATCGACCGGAAGATCCCCGATCCTGAGGCGCGCACAGCGGCCGGCAGGTCGGCGGCGGTGCAAACCCGGCCCAAGCTACAGATCCCCAAACGACCACGAGCGCGCGCGTACGGCATGCGCAATAAAGGTCCAGGCGAACACTTAGAAACGGCGGTCACGCAAGATCCAAAGCGGGAGAGCGCAGCGATGAACCACCATAGGCCCTCCAAGGTGGTTGATGAAGGCACTCGGATTGCGGGGGTCGGTTTTGTTGGCCCTCTCGAAGGCTTCGCCCATCAGCTTCTCCTCGCCTTCGGCATAGGGCCAGTAGGCGGCTATGATGTCATAGGTCCGGCGGCCCAGCAGCAGGTCGTAATCGCCGGGAACGGTGATCCGAAGGCCTCCTCGATAGCTTCGTCCCGGAGTTTAGAGACCCCAGTCGCCTTCGTCGAACCCGCCGGTCGGATGCCCATCGGCCACCCGGGGCCTGCACCACTCCGTCGAGCGAGAGAAACGCGGCGCCTGTAATCTTGCCCGGCCTAGATTCAGTCTCCCCTGCGTGCGGCGTCGATCACGGCGACGTCGATCTTCTGCATTGTCATCATCGCCTCGAAGGCGCGCCGGGCTTCATCACTGCCCGCCGTTTGCGCTTCCAGCAGCGTGCGCGGCGTGATCTGCCAGCTGAAACCCCACTTGTCCTTGCACCAGCCGCAGGCACTTTCCTGCCCGCCATTGCCGATGATAGCGTTCCAGTAGCGGTCGGTTTCCGCTTGGTCATCGGTCACCACCATGAAGCTGACGCTTTCGTTGGGCTTGAAGGTGTCCCCGCCGTTGAGGCCGGAAAAGGCACGGCTGAAGACGGTGAATTCGACCGTCAGCGCGTCGCCCTTCTTGCCGCCCGGGAAATCGGAGGGCGCGCGAAAGATGGTGCCGACTGAACTGTCGGGGAAGGTCTCGGCGTAGAAGCGTGCGGCTTCTTCCGCATCGCCGTCGTACCAGAGCACCGTGGTGAGCTTGTCAGCCATTCTGGTTCTCCTCGCTTAATCTCGTTCGATTGCCTCGGCGTCCGGGCAAGCAGGACTTTCGTGCAGCCTACCGATACAATCCGCTGATGCCTGTGGTCGGAAGATTGAACCAACGCCGAGGCTCCGATCGACTTGGCCACCGACCTGAAACCCGGCCGTGGTTCAACTCCCCTTGGAACCGATAACGGAGAAAAACGCTCCTTGAGGGTCGAAGCCCTGGAAAACGTACTCGCCGCCGGGAATTTCCATCGGGCCACTGACGACCTTCCCTCCGCCTTTTTCGACCTGGCTTCTCGCCACGTCGATATTGGGCACGCGGAAATAGAAGGCCCAAGCCGAGGCTGGCATCTCCGATGGACGCTTCATCATCGCGCCCAAGGTGTAATCGCCCTGCGTGTACATCTGATAGAGACCCATCTCGCCCATATCCACCGCCTCGCCCTTCTTCCATCCGAACATGGCGGTATAGAAGGCATCGGCGGCTTCTGGATCGTCGGTCACCAGTTCGTTCCAGGCGCAGTGGCCGACCTTCGGATCGTACTTTGCGAATGAGGTCGCAGGGCCTGCGCCCTCGGGCTGCATGAGGTAGAACGGCGCGCCTTGCGGGTCGACCACCATCGCCATGTGGCCCACGCCTTCGAGGTGGTTCGGCCCCTTGAAAAGCTGTCCGCCCTTGTCTTTCAGAGCTGCAATGGACGCGGCAATGTCGTCGACCGCGATATAGCCTATCCATGCAGGACGCGCACCGGCCCTGATCATGTCATCGGTCAATTCGAGCATCCCGACCACTTCGGTGCAGTCGGTGCTGCCAAGCCGGTAATCCATATCCGGCGTATTGCTGCCTGCAAACTTCCAGCCGAGCAGCGGTTCGTAGAATGCCTGCGCTTCGTCTGCGTCACTGGTCATCAGTTCGTACCAGATGAAATCGCCTTGCATATCTGCCATATCCGATCTCCTCAAAGTTCGACGATCGGGCGGAAGCCGCTCATCATCATGCGCTCGCCGTCGAACGGCATCTCTCCGTCGAAGTCCTGCTCCATCATCTTCTTCTGGCCGGCGTCGCGGGTTTCCTTGTCGGGCCATTCGATAAAGGAGAAGACGACCTGCTCGTCGTCCGTGGCCTTCACCGCGCGGCGGAAATCGGTGGTCTTGCCGTCGGAGACGTCGTCGGACCATGCCTCGACCAAACGCAGCGCGCCGAACTCCTTGAACAGCGGCCATGCTCCGGCCGCCATGCTGCGATAGGCGTCTTTCTTCGCATCTGGCACGGGAATGACGAAGCCGTCGATATAGCTTCCCGCCCGGCCTTCGCCTTCCTCAACCAATGGCGCAAACCCGCCATAGATCAGCCTTCTGCCGTCAAGGGGCATGGGGTTCTTTTCCGGATCCATACGCGGGTCCTTCATCCACTCTTCGGAGCGATCCATGACCTTGTCGCGGGTCTCCTTGTCAGGCCATTCAATCCAGCTGAAGACGACCGTCTCGCCATCCTTGGCTTGCACGGCACCCCAGAAATCGGTGAGCTTGCCCTTGGAAACGTCGTCACCCCAAGCTTCCACGATACGCGTGGCACCCTGTTCCCTGAACACGGCGTCAGCCTTGGTGGCGTGGTCGATGAATTGCTGCTTGTTGGCGATGGGAACGGGGATAACGAAACCGTCGAAATAGCTCATCGTCTCTCTCCTCGGATAGCGGCAGATAAGAGCAAGTCCGTGCGCCATCGCTTGGCGGGCGGAGCCCCGGTTCCGGCCTGCAATGCCCTGGAGCTCGGCAGGAGCCGGGAAGCTGCCACCGGCCGCGTCATGAAAACCATCTGGGTCATGCCGGGCTTCTCTCCACTGGCTACGACTCCGAACTTGCCAATGATGAGTGCGATAGTTACTAAAAGCAACAATGACGTTACAAAAGAAAACCAATCCAGGGTCGGCCGTGCACGGCAGGTGGTATAACGATGCTTGCGGCACGGCCTTCGGGATGGAAATCTTGGGCGAGCGATGGTCGCTGCTCGTGGTCAGGGAATTGATGTTGGGACCACTGCGTTTCACTGCGCTGCGTTCCAACCTGCCCGGAATTTCCGCCAAGGTCCTGACCGAGCGGCTGGAAAAGCTCGAGGTGGCCAACGTGCTGGCAAAACGCGTGCTGCCACCGCCTTCGGGGGCGCAGGTTTATGAATTGACCGAGTGGGGATATGCAGCCGAACCGTTGATCCAGGAACTCGGCCGCTGGGCTGCGAAAAGCACGCAGCACAATCCCATGCTGCCTCTATCGCCCGCCAGCTTCATGCTTTCGCTGCGCACCATGCTGGACCCGGCGAAAGCGGGCGACCGGCATACACGCGTCGGCTTCCGCTTTCCCACGGTGGGGTTCGTGGCGGAACTGGCGGAGGGCCGGATGCCGGTAGAACGCGCCGAGCCGGAGAGTTGCGATACAATTTTCGTTGCACCGTCCGGACCAGCGCTCGCGGCAATGTTCTACGTCGGCGTGTCGGCGGAAGATATGGGTGTCCGCATCGAGGGCGATCTGGCCATCGCTGACAAGTTCATGACATTGTTCGAGCTGCCGGAGAAGATCGGGTAGAATACAGTTCCACGACCGCGCTGATGATCGGAATCTGGCCGAAAACTGACGGACAGTCAGACAGGTCTCGCCGTAGCTTCACCGCTGCGCATGCAGCCGGGGATGGAAGCCGGCAGTGACGGCCCAGGATAGTCCCTCGTCTTCCACAGGTTGGCTGTAAACAGAACAAGGCCGACGTATGCGCAAGTCTCAGCAATTACGAGCGCAATGGCGATGCTCGAAAGCGGAAAATAGAAGCTTTTTCTGGCTCACGCAGGGTTCCTGTACTTCGTTCCTCACCATTGTGCGAACAGGTCTCGCTGCATTTGCCGGCAGCCTCCCCCGCCTCTGCGGTAAGCGTCTAAGGTAAAAAGACATGAGCTTGGGTTATTGGTGAGTAAACAGCGGCTTCCGCCACGCCGCACTTGCCTTGCTCGACAACCAACCTGCTGAAGAAGACCCGCGTGCGGTCAAGGAAATCAATTCTTCCGCCACCCGGCGAGCATTGCGTTCCGCTCACCCTCTGCGTCCAACGCTGTTCCTTGAGCAGTATCCTGGATCGCAGAAAGCACCTCAGCTTCTGCGCTGCCGGCCTGGCGGTATTCACCTTCCCCGGCCTTCTGGCCGCCGATCACCTTGCGCAGTTTCCAGCCGCGCTCGTCATGGCAGGCTACGCCAGACTGCGCCGCGCTGGAGAACCCGCGGCAGAAGCGGCCTCCGCCGTCGCGGAAGCTCAGCAGAATGCGCACCGACGCCTGCGGCGACTGCGTTTCGACGAGTTGGCTGTCAAGGGCCGCGGCGAGCTGTCCCTCGGCATAGCCGGCCGACGACTGCTGGCTGAGCCCGAAGGCAACGAGCGCCAGCACCAGCGAGGCCGCGAGCGCGCCGCCGGCGAAGCTCCGCCAGTGCAGACCCGGCACAGACGGCTTCGCACGCTTGCGCACCGCCTCGGCGTAATCGACTACCTTGTTCTCGGCCTCGCCGCCCGCGAGCAGCGCGGTGAACCGCGTGGGGATCGGCCGGTCAAGCAAGGGCGCGAAGCGTTTGGCGAGCCGCACCTTCAGAGCCAGGTGAGCGTCGACCTCGGCCTGCAGTTTCGGATCGGCCGCGATCGCCGCTTCGACTTCGCGCAGCACCTCGCCTTCCAGCTCGCCGTCAGCGTAGGCAGCGATCATCTCTTTCGAAACGTTCATGACGCTTCTCCGAGCAGGCCCATCAGGGCATCCCGCCCGCGCACCAGGCGCGAGTTGAGGGTGCCTACCGGGCAGCCGACGATCCCGGCAGCCTCCTTGTACGAGTAGCCTTCGACCATCACGAGAAGCACGGCTTCCCGCTGCTCGTCTGGCAGCTTTGCCAGCGCCCGGTCGACGTCGGTCAACTCGGCGCGTTGCTCCTGGCCGCCACAGGTACCGACGGCGACCCCCTCGTCTGGGTCGGCGAAGGTCTGCATCCTTCGCGTTGTCGCCCGACCTTCGTCGATCCAAATATTGCGCATGATACGATACATCCAGCTGTCGAGCCGAGTGCCCGCCTGCCACTGCGCACGGCTGCGGAGCGCTCGTTCGATCGTCATCTGGCAAAGATCATCGGCCTCCGTCAGGTTGCGAGCGAGCCCAGCGGCGAAGCGCCGCATGCGCGGCAGCAACGCCAAAAGCCCCTCCTCAAACCCGTCCTTGCGTACCGACAGTTTCTTCCCCTTTCCCGGATGTAACGACGCAGCCCGTTCGTTTCATCCATGCTTCATCACAAATCGCGTCCAAGGAAGTCATGCCAACCCGATTTACCCCGTTTCTGCTTTTCGCCGCACTAACCACGGCTCCTGCCGCGGCGCAGCTCGGCCTTCCTCAAGTAGGCCGAACGGTCAACGGCGTGCTCGATCGCGCAGGCCGCACCCTCGATCCGGTCCAGAGCGCCGTCGGCGACGTCGCTCGTGGCTCTTCGCGGCTGGCCGATGCACGCTTAATGCGGCTGCGTAACCTTGTGCGGGAGAACCGCGAGGTGCTCGAGCTGGACGCCGCCGGCAATCCGGCGCGGCGCGGCGAACTGCTGCTGATCGGCGCGAGTGACGCCGAAGTCGCAAGGGTGGAAGCCGCCGGCTTCGCGGTGCTGGGCCGCGAGCGGCTGAACACACTCGACATCGCCGTGGTCCGCCTGGGCACCCCCGCGCGGCAGTCGCTGGCGGAGGCCGAAGTGTCGCTGAGGCGGGTGCTGCCCAATGCGACCATTTCAGCCGACACGCTGCACTTCCAGTCGGGCGCGCCGGTTTCCGGCCGGGCGGCGCGCCTCGCTCGCGCCGCTCCGATCGACCAACCCGTCGGCGTGATCGACGGCGCCCCCGGCGCTTCCATTCCCGTCGCAGCGATACGCGGCTTCGCCAGAGGCGCGCCGACTCCCAGCCACCACGGCAGCGCGGTCGCCTCACTGCTGCAGTTGGCGGGCGTGCGGCGGATCGCAGTGGCCGATGTCTACGGGACCGATGCCGCTGGTGGCAACGCACTCGCCCTCACGCGCGGACTCGACTGGCTGATCGGCGTGCAAGGCGTGCGGGTGGTCTCGATCAGCCTCGTCGGTCCGAACAATCCGCTCGTCGCCCGTGCAATCGCGGCGGCGCAGCGGCGCGGCGTCCATATCGTCGCCGCAGTGGGCAACGACGGGCCGGCCGCACCGCCGTCCTATCCGGCCTCCTATCCTGGCGTCATTGCTGTGACTGCCGTCGATGGCCGAGGCCGCGCACTAATCGAGGCCGGGCGCGCCGCACATCTCGACTATGCGGCCCCGGGTGCGGATATGCTCGCCGCCGATGCCCGGGGCCAATGGAACAGGGTGCGCGGCACGTCCTACGCCGTGCCGTTCGTCGCCGCGCGGGCCGCCGCGGCGCTGGATACCGGCGTGAGATCCACGCTCGACCGAGAGGCCCTGGACCTCGGCCGCAAGGGTCCCGACCCGGTGTTCGGCCGCGGGCTGTTGTGCCGAAACTGCGCCCGAAAAAAATAGATGGATTAAACGCCCAAACCCCCTCGTTCTCCGATCGAGAGACGGCAAACGCCTCTCGCCAGATTGAGGAAAGGGAATTCACTCATGCGCATCATCATCGCACTTTCCACCGCGGTTCTGCTTTCGACGACCGCTCACGCTCAGATCCTGGGCGGCGGCGGAATCGGGGGCGCGCTGAACGGAACCCTGGGTGGTACGATCGGCGGCGCCGGCTCCATCGGCGGCACCCTGGACAGCGTCCGCTCGGGCAGCAGCGGCACCTTGCGCGGCGCAACATCCAGCACCGGCGATCAGAGCGTCGACCGCAAGGGCGGCCGTGTGAAGGCTGACCGCAGCGTCAGCACCAACGGTAGCGGTGACGTTGCCAATTCGGTCACCAGCCCGGTCAATTCGCTGACCTCCAGCGTTTCGGGCAACGGCAGCGTCACCGGGTCGGGCAGCATCGACGCACAGCTCATCGGCACCGATGCCGTGGCCGGCACCCTGCAGTCGGCTCGCGGTACGGCGCAAGGGGCCACCTCCGGCACCGTGCAGCGCGGGCGCAGCGCCGCCGGCTCGGCACAGGGTCAGGGCCAAGGCCTGAGCCTGATCTCGGGCGCCTCGGGCTTGCTAGGCGGGTCCTCGGTCGGGTCGGGCAGCGCGTCCGGCTCCGGTTCGGCGAGCGGCGCCGGTGGCCCCATGTCAAGTTCGGCCAGCGGCTCGGGCAGCGGCAACGGTGCCTTCACTGTGACCAGCGGCATGCCGGTGCTTTCGCCCGACGGCGAACGCATCGGCCGGGTTCGCCGTGTCCTGTCGAATGCTCGCGGCGAGGCGCAGCAACTGCTCGTCAAGATCGACGGGCAGCTTGTCACCCTGCCGGCCGCGAACTTCTCTGCCAGCGGAAACGCGGTGATATCGGCCATGAGCGAAGGTCAGATCAAACACGTCGGCAGCCAGCAAGACGCGGTCAACGAGCGCTGACTCTTCAAAGTCCCGGCCAAGTACCCGAAGCGTATTGGGAGCGCTTCGGGTACCTTTTCGCCCCCTAAGCTGCGCATTCCACACCCCGACTTCTCAGAGGTCTAGCCGCTCGACTGGCATGCCCCCTCCGTTCGCACCGTAGGTGCAAGGTCATGATTTGGCAGTGTCATGCCCCTTTGCCTCGGCTATAGACCGAGCAAAATTCAGGCAGATAGATCAGCAAATGGCCCGCAAGCATTCGAAGTACGATCCCTACGACCATCTCCCCCAAGAAGACGCGCCTGCAACAGCGCCGGTGCTCTGCTGGCTCTGTGGCCGGGCGACTGGCAAGACCATCGTCTGGCATCATCCCATCCCCAAGAGCCGCGGTGGTCGCGACGTCGTACCGATGCACTCAATATGTCAGCAGACGCTGATCGCAAATTTCACAAACTCCGAACTGCAGCGCCACGGGTTGGAGGTGGCGGGTCTCCTGGAGAATCCGAACATACGCAAATTCGTTGATTGGGTCGCAAACAAGGATCCCGACTTCACTGCGGCCGTCACGAAGAAGCAACGCTGATCGGATGCACGCCGGCAGGACGGGCCCATCATTCTGCGCGGGGAAATCGATGACTGTGTTGCCGCAGTGCCGACCCTTCATCCGTCCCGATTTTCAATCAGAACAAAGTTGCTTGTGGGATCGTCTTGGCCGCGCCGAGCGGCCGACCCAGTCGCGCTCCTGTAAGCCGCCACTCCGGAGCATCCAAGGAAGCAGACCTAATCGCCCGGACGCTCAACGAGCGCCTTCAGCTGTGCCATGGAGATTACGGTGACGCTCCCGATCTTCACGATCTCGATCGATCCGTCGGCGATGAGCTCGCGGTGAGCCCGCGCGCTGCCGCGGCGCGAACGGCCCACGCGAGGCTCGAGCGGTCGTCGTCCTGTGGCATGATCTCAGATATGAGGAGCGGGCAGCTGGCGCCTCAAGTGCCTCGTATGAGAGCCCAGCCTCCCTGCTGCGTCTGCCCACCGTGCTGCCGAGATTGTCTCCCCGGTGCCGTTTTGCGAGACAAACCGTTTCGCCCAAAAAACATGTGCAGACGGGCATCTGGCCCGGCAAGCGCGACGAAGCGTGCCGGCCTTTATTACTCGAGCTCCGCCGACCGGCAATGTCCCGCACCCACCGTCGCTATTCGGTCGCTGCCGCCTGTTCAAAGCGACTGTGGAAATCGTCGAGCGCGACCGCGAAATCGTCGCTCTCCATGAACTCTCTGTCAGACAGTTCAGGCTGCTCCTCTTCCTTGTACCAGCTTACGTACTGCGGGGTTTCAATGCTCCGCTTCCGGTAATGTGTTGAATAGGTCACCACCGAGACCGTGGGCTTCGCAGGCTTCATGTTGGCAAGCGTCTGATGCTGCCAGACGTCGCCAAGCGAGCTCACGAAAGCGATGTCTCCGCCACGGCTTTCAACATTGTTCGCGATGTATTGCATCTGATCGAGGAACATCGCGCTTGCGTCGAAGGGAAACCCCTCCTGCTTCTGGTGCGTGTAGTCGAGATAGTTCTGCGTATCCGGGATCACCGCGATCGTGAAGATCTCGTCACGGGCGAATGCCGGCGTAGTCCCCAGCGCGAGTGCAAGGCTGCCGATCAGCAAGGCCCGGCGAGTGTAATGCCAAAGCGAATTCATCCTATCTCCTACCCCGGCACCGCGCCGAGCTCCCGCCCTGAGTTTTTGACACCGTCGATGAGATGCCGTCGACCATCAATCGAGCATGACTGCACGCAACCTCTCGAGGTCCTGGTCGCTAAAGCCCAGCTCCTTCTTCAGATATCCCGCCGAGCCTCCGTACTCCCCATCGAGATGGTCGAAGAACTGTGCAAGATGTGAAACTCCCCCCGGCGTGTAGAGCGGCTCTGCCTTCATAGGTTCGTCTTTTACCTTGGCGAAGTAATACTGCACGATCGGGTTGTTCGGATGGTCTTTGGGATCAACCTTGGGCATCTCCCATTCGGGCCGGCGCAGCAAAGTCGAAAGATGGTAATCTTTTAGGATTGTCTCACGGTCCACGCCGAGCGCGTCGTAGAGCAGCGCTGTCGCGATACCGGTGCGATCCTGTCCTGCCGAGCAGTGGTATACCACGGCTTTATCTCCGGCGATCAGCTGCTTGAACAGCGACCGGAGCTGCGGTGCTAGCAGCGTCTCCATGCCACTGTACATGTTTTCGCCGTCGCCCTGGCGCATCTTCGCCATCAGCGGCTTGAGCGAGTAGTCGTTCGCGATAAACAGGGCCCCCGTGCGGTCATCAAGAAGATCCGGGGCGACCTCACGCTCATCGAGCGAGCGCAGGTCTACCACCGTGCCAAGGTCAAGCTGTTCGACGAGAGCATAGTCCGCATCGCTGAGCAGCGGCATGGCGCCAGACCGGAACGCCTTGCCCCAGCGCACGGTGCGGCCATCCTTGGTCATGTAGCCGCCCACATCGCGGAAGTTGCTGCCTTGCTCGAGAGGCAGGGCACGTTCGGCTACGACAGTATCTTTGCCGTGGCTATCCCGGACGATGACGTAGCGCCGCTCGCTCGCCGGGATGGTCAGCTTGAGCTTGCCGTCCGTCCCTGGGAGCAATGCGCGCTGGTCGCTTGCATCGACCTGCGTATCCGCACTGATCCAGATCGATCGCGGCTTGAGCGCGTCTACGTTCAGTTCCACAGTTTCAGCATCGACGCGCGTCACTGTAGCTGCTTCAAGAGCGAGAGCAGGAACACAAGCAAAGGTGAGCGCTCCACCCATTAGCGCCCGAATAGTCACATTCAACATTGTCTCTCTCCCAAGTCAGTAGCTGAAGCGGACACCGAATAGATAGCGCGAGCCGATCTGTTCGACCTCGGTCGGGCGAGCCATCGTGCCGTCGTAAGCGATGTACTTTTCGTTGGTCAGGTTCGCGAGATCAGCGAACAGCATGAACTGCTCGGTCAAAGCGTAGCGAAGCGAGACGTCCACATTCTCGTAGCCCTTGCGGTACTCACCGCTGCCCAGGCCGCCCAGAGTGTCCAGCCAGTCCGACCGCCACTGATAGCTGACGCGGGCCGAGATCCCGTACTTCTCGTAAAACAGCGAGGCGTTGGCAACCGTGTCCGACATCCCCTGGAATGCGATATTCTGCTCGGTCGGCGTATCGAAGTCGCCGTCCAGCAGCGTCAGGTTGCCCTGGAAACCAAAGCCAGACAGTGCGCCGGGAAAGAAGTCGAACTGTTTGAGAAAGTTGAACTCGACGCCATAGAGCTTACCGCTTTCGCCGTTATAAGTGCTCGAGAGCAGGTAGCCGGAACGGTCCATTCCGCCGAAATCGTAGAAGTCCGAACCCACTGGGATCTGGCTTTGGTAGAACACGTTGTCCACCCAGCGATAGAA
The DNA here is from genome assembly GCF_040813635.1 of Novosphingobium rhizovicinum. Taxonomy (NCBI): domain Bacteria; kingdom Pseudomonadati; phylum Pseudomonadota; class Alphaproteobacteria; order Sphingomonadales; family Sphingomonadaceae; genus Novosphingobium; species Novosphingobium rhizovicinum. The sequence continues at coordinate 12,788 of NZ_JBFNXR010000050.1, forward strand.
CCCGGCAATGGCAACCAAGCCGTTTCCGGGCAGATAGTATTCGACGCTGGCGTCAGCACCCCAGGTATATTCGGGCCTCAGCGCGGGATTGCCGCCGCCGATCGTGCCCGGACTTGCCGTGTCGTTGATCGCCGCGCCCACGCGAATTGCCCCGAAAGCCGGGCGCGAGATGCCGCGCTGGCCGGCAAGACGTAGCACCAGGTCGTCGGTGGCCGCGTACTTGATATTCAGGCTGGGGAAAAAATCAGTCTTGCTGGTCTTGTACGTCAGAGGCGTGAAGACAGCGCCGGATCGTACGCCCCCCCCGTTGTCCATCCTGTAATGCTCAACCCGCACGCCGCCCACGGCCGTAAGGGGGCCGCTCTCAACCTTCGCCATGACATACCCGGCGAGCGTCTTCTCTTCCTGAGCGTAACGGTCGGTCGGCCCCACGTCGTTCGCAGGGTTGTACCCACCTGATGCGGCAAGCTTGTCCAGCAAGCTGTCAATGTCGCGACGCATCGCCCGATTGTCTACATAGTTGAAAGTCACGCCAGCAGGGAAACCGGTGTCCCATGGCTCCCCGGTCACGTAGCTGTTGATGTCGAACGGCTGCCCAACTCCCGCGCCGAGTGCTCCGACCGGCACCACGTTGGTGAAGGCAAAGTTGGTGCCATCGATCTCTCGGTCCGAATAGAGGCCGCCTGCCGAAAACGTCACCGCGCCGACAACCTTCGCGATGTCGAGCTTGGCCGTATAGGTATCGGAGACCGTCTCCTGCCTTCCCGCGATCACATAAGCGCGTGCCGCGTCCAGGTTCGCCTGATTCAGGCTGCCATTCGCGAGAGTGACAATGGGAAAGCGCGGATCGCTGTTGTCGTATGCCAGCGAAATCGCGTTAGCATCGCTCGTGCTGCCCTGCACCAGCGGCAGATAGGTGGAGTTATCGATGCGGGTGTAGTTCATCTTGAACGATGCGGTGAACCCGTCGTCATCCTCGTAGTCGCCGCCGATGGTGCCGATGTAGTTGCGGTTGCGATACTCACCGTAGTTGAAGCTTCCGCGCAGCGGCACGTTTGTAAGTTCGCCCGCCTCCAGCTTACGAGTGCCCCTTACCTTCGAGTTGGCGAGCTGGAACTCGTACTGGTTGCGTTGCTCGTCATCGTTGAATTCCGAGAAAATGGCTTTTGCGTATATCCGCTGCCCTTCCTGGGGTTGGTACTCGACCCCGGCGAACAGACCATTGCTCCAGCGCTCGATCTGGTACTGGCGGATGTCGAACTCCGTCGGTCCGCTGGCATCATACGCGCCGACCTCGCGATTGTCGGTCAGCTGCTTGCGGCGATAATGCGAGCCCCCCAGAACGAAGCCGAAGGTGTCGTTGGACCAGGAGAGCCGCAAAGATCCCTGCCGCTGCTCGCCGTCGCCCAGGTCCATGAAGCCATAGCCGAGGTCACCCGAGACGTGCAGGCCGCGCTGCTCCATCGGCGAGTAGGTCTGGAGATCGATCGTAGCGACCACCGCGTCTGCCTGCAGATTAGAAGTCAGCGATTTATTCACGACCATCTGCGAGAGCAGAACGGCCGGAATCGCGTCGAAGCGGAATGCTCTCGTGTCACCCCCTTCGTCGACCCCGATCACCGGAATGCCGTCTATGTTGACAGAGGTCCAGCGATTGGGCGCACCACGCACCTGAATGTAACGCTCCTGACCTTGGTCGCGCTGTACTGCCACCGCGGGCAGACGCGAGAGCGCAGCAGCGGCGTTCTGGTCAGGGAAGCGGCCGACTGCATCCGCGGCGGCGATGTCGCTCAGGTTGTCTGCGCGACGCTTTGCAGCGATCGAGTCCTCTTGGGCCGAGACGATCGAGCCTGTCACCACAATGGCTTCCCCGCCATCTCCGCCCTCATCACTGACCTCAGCCGCGATGGTGTCCTTCGCGAGAGCACCAGAGGAACTGAAAAACAGGGCTGCAAGAGCGACGGCAATGGCACTCGTCCGCTGGAGTAGGTGAGAATTTGACTTCATGAGCTTGCCCCCGACTGTAGATCACGTCAAGGCGCCGCTAGAACGTTTGTATGTACCTTGCGTGACACCCGGGCGCTCTCGTGCAGAGGCATGCAATCTGCTAGACAATGCCCGGGAGAACGTCATGGCGACAAAGTTAAACCTTCATAGAAACGACGCGGATCCGTCATACTCTCGGCTAATCTCCACGGTTTCGAACCAGTGGGAAGGCCGAGGAAGAGCATGCATGTCGGTACGCCAGATCAGTCAGATGGCTGGCACATCGGCTTCTTCCATCTATCATCACTTCGGATCTCTGGAACACTTGTTCTTAGCCAGTCAGCAGGCGTGCCTTGCGCAAGCGCAGAGTTGGGGTGACCAACAGATCGAGCAGCTTGATGGTTTCGCGGGCTCTCCCGAGAGCTTCGCGGGCTTCTTCGCGTACATTGTCGACGAATGGACGCAGGCCTGCCGGCCGCTCGCATTCGCCCGGCGTGAGTGCGCACTAATGGCAGGCCGCAGTGCGCAGTTCCGCGAGCAGGAGGAGCAATGGCGCGCGCTGTGGGCAGACTTCTGGGGCCGCGCGTCGCGTGTCTTCGCGCTGGGAGCCAGCACCGCGATTGTGGAACGCATCTTCGACAGCGAAAGCCTGCTGCACATGCTGCGGTGGCGGCGCACTGTCGATCAGGCTGCCTTGGAAGAGACCGCACGTGGCTTGGCCGCCTGGCTTGCCGGCAAACCCGCACCAGCGGCTCCTTGGCGCGAATTCGCGCAGGCGCAGGCCATGCGCTCCCTGCCTGCGGCCCGCACATGGGATGAGAAATCCTGGCAGATACTCAAGGCCGCGGAAGACATGATCGCGGTGGGGGGCGCGACCAGCATCACCCATCGCTCAGTGGCAGAACGGGCTGGTGTCAGCCTTGGCACCGTGTCGCACAGGTTCCGGACCAAGTCGGCTCTTCTGGAGGCAGCCTTTGAGGGCATCTATACCCGCTTGGTCACGCGCCAAGCGGAGCCGAGGGAGCCCTCACCCCCCGCAAGCACTAGCACTTTCATCGACAACGTCGCACAGGCTGTTCTGCGGGACAGGCCCACGGATGCGAGTGACGATCTTGTCATTACCGCTGCGCGAGACGCCGAGTTGCGAAGCCTCGGTGCGCAACTTCGCTATCTCCGCGGCCGGACGTCGCGGTTGACATTGCAATCGCTCATCGGAAATCGCCGGACCGTAAATGTTCTGGAGGGGGCACTGTTCTCAAGCTTCCTCTCAGCCCAGTTCCGCCGCTACGCGGGCAGCGCGCGCGCAAACGCTGCCGCCGAACTCGAGAGCGAGTTGAAGGTGCTGACAGATCTGATGGGAGTGGGCGCGTAAGTCCCGTACGCTCGCTCCAGGCGCTTTGCGCTTGTTTTCTGGCCCGGATGATGAACTGCCGGCACCGTTTAACGGTGAGAAGCTCGGCCTGCCGGAGCTACTGGGGAGCGATAGCATCGTTCGATGGATGCCTCCAGAAGCAGCTCAGAAGGGCCGGGTGTCGCAAGAGCGGTCCTGGACTTTTGAGCACTGCCACGATGCATGGTCTAATCACCCTTCGTGCGGTTACACCGCTGCCCGCGGTTCCAACCGGAGAATCCACGCTTCTGCGGCACATCGTCCATGGCACGCAGCAGATCCATCATGTCGGAGGGAATGGGCTGCGCCACCACATTCGCGTAGACAGCCTGCAGAGCCGGCCTAAGGTGCTGAGATCGCTCATCGATGATGCTGCCGGGCTTCATCTGGTTATCCGTCCGAGCTTTTCCGTTCGTGGGGTCACATGCTTATAGAAGCTTGAGTGCTTACTGGTCTAAACCTCTGCGGAAGCAGCTTGGTTCCTCACGCGAATAACTCGATGTGAAACCGACGGGTCTGCTGCTCCCTGCAGAGATCGACTATGTGTATCCGGAAGCTCTTTAGGGGTTCAGTTTGTCTTTCACTGCTTTGGCAGGCGTAAAGCTCAGCTTCCTGGAAGCTTTGATCTTCATCGGTTCGCCCGTCGCCGGGTTGCGGCCTTCGCGCTCGGGGCTGTCCTTCACCTTGAACTTGCCGAAGCCGCTGAGTGAGATCTCCTCACCCTTTGCGGCCGCGTCAGCTATAGCCGTAAAAACGGCGTCAACGAGCTTCCGGGCATCGGCCTTCGACATGTCGGCCGATCCGGCAACATTGTCAGCGAGATCGCTATTGTTCATTCTTGCAACTCCTGGTGGGCGATAAAGGAACGCAACGCCTAAGCGCTGAGATCGTGGCAGTCACAAGTTCATGGCCTTCACGAAACCTGTGCGCAGGTGAGCGAAGCGCATGACGACGCGGGTGTTTTGCGTCCGATGACCTCCGCGGGAACACCGGAACTGAGATACCCCGAGCGAAGTGGGTCACCGCGCATGCAGACGCCTATGCCGGCTGAGTACCGCGGAGAAGTGCGTCGTTCATCTCCGCGACAGGCATGGGCATCGCCATCAAAAAGCCTTGTAGTGAATTACAGCCGACTCCTGAGAGAAAACGGCGCTGTTCGATCGTCTCGACACCTTCGGCGGTGACCTTGAGACCGCTAGCCCTCGCCAGATCCATGATTGCACTGATAATCGGACTACCATCGTTCGCAGAGCCGATCCCGCTGACAAATGAACGATCAATCTTCAGGCGGTCGACGCTTAGCGCGCGAAGATGACTGAAGGAGGAATACCCGGTGCCGAAGTCGTCCAGTGCGACCTTCACGCCCGATGCTCGCAGGCGTGCAAGGTTGGCCTCACAACCAGCGGCATTTTCGATGAAGCTGGTTTCCGTGACTTCAATCTCGAGCCTCTCCGCGGGGTAGCCATTCCGATCCAGGATCATGAGCGCCCGCTCCGCGAAATCCGGTCTGCGGAGCTGAACGGCAGAGACGTTCACCGATACCGATCCAATTGTCCACGTAAGTGCGTCTTTGCAAACTTGTTCAAGCACCCACTCACCGATCTTCACGATCTGCCCGCTTTGCTCAGCGATGGGTACGAACAATGCAGGCGAGATCATCCCCTGCTCGGGATGATGCCATCGAAGCAGCGCTTCGGCCCCTGTTATGCAGCCTTCATCAGGGGAGTAGAGCGGTTGATAGTAGACCTCCAACTGGTTGCCAGCATCGAGCGCAGCGCCCAGATCCGCTTCGATCTGCTTGCGGTGGCGGATAGTTGCATCCATGCCCTCTGCGAAGAAGACGAAGCGTCCTTTACCCGCCGCCTTTGCTTCATAAAGAGCGATGTCGGCCTTCCGGGCCAGTTCAGCCCTATCGTCAGCATCGGCAGGTCCAAACGCGATGCCGACGCTGACGCCCACTCGCGCCTGGGTGCCGGCGATGGAAAATGGCTCGTTGATAAGTTCTAGTAGCCTAAGACATAGGATCTCAGCCTCGGCAGGCGAACTTATCGTTCGCTGAATGATTGCAAACTCATCGCCTCCGAGGCGTGCGACCAAGTCGCTGCTGCGAACCGCCTTCTGAAGTCGAGCTGATACGGCGCGGATCAACTCGTCGCCCGCAGGATGTCCCAGCGTATCGTTGACATTCTTGAAGCCGTCCAAATCAAGATAGTGGAGCGCAAGTGCGTCGCCAGTTTCGCGTGCGTTCGCCAATTCATGCGCAAGCCGGTCGTCGAACATGGTGCGGTTCGGCAGTCCCGTCAGCGTGTCGTGGAATGCCAGATGCTGCGCCTGCGCCTCGCTGGCCTCAAGCGCAAGGGTGCTGCGGCGGATGTGGCGCAACAGGACGATCAGCACGCAAGACACCAGCAACAACGCGAGAGCGGAGAGCGGCAGCAGCCGATCGATCAGCAGCGTTCCCGGGCTGAAGGGCTGCCAAGCCAAGTAGCCGAGAATCTGACCTTCTGCATTGCGAAGCGGCACAGAGCTTTGCCCGTCGACCGGTCGCTCGGACGCGAAGTGAGCTGCTTGGAGCGCATAGGATTGTGCAAGCTCCTTCACAAAGTCACCATCCAAATAGCGAACGGCGATATGAACCGGTTCATTGCCAGGCGTCTGCACGAGCTTTCCGCTGTCGCTGACGATCGGTTTGGCACTCACGATGGCCGGTCTGCTTCCCACCACTCCCAAGTCGATGGCGCCAAGGCTCAAGCTCTGTTCGTTCGCAGGCGTCGCCTGCCGCAGCATGGACGTGCGCAGCTTGGCGATCAGTGGATCGGCGATGCTGGCGACATGCCGATCATATTCGCTCGAGGGAACTAAGTGCCCCCCTCGCATACCATAGACCGGCTTGCTTCGAGGGAGCACGACGAACGCCTCGTCATGCCCGTAGTAAGTGTGCATCCAAGACCCGACATTCATGTCGAGCCAGACTAGGTCGGGCTTTGCTGCGGTCGCGTGGCGGACGGCATCGTCCCAGACCGTGATGCCTTCCTGATCGTGCGCAGTGTTTTCAATTTTCTGCTGAAGCACCGTCGCAAGAAGCTGCTGCTGTTGTTCGATTGCAAGCTGATCGGCTTTTCGACCAACCAGCAGAACCATGCCCCCGAGCACAATAGCCATCACGATCACCGCCGCGAATGCGGGCAAGGTGAACTGCAGGACGAATCGCGATCTTCCGTTTACGAGCAGAGCGGGCAGGCGGGCTTGCATGTGCAGGCAATCGCCCGACTCTTCTTAAGATCGGATTGAAATCAGGTTGACAAACGAAGTAGAAATCGCGCCTCAGCTGTTTTCCAGAGACCTTTGGTCCTTACGAAAAGTGCGACTCTGTGCGGGGCGATTGCGGAGAAGGCTTTTTTTCGGAGCGCCGCTCTGCTGGCAATCTCTTGCCCAGCCAGCGCGAGCTCTCTTTCCGCCAACCTGATGGAGGCCGAGGTCGGGGCACCAGGGGGCGAGGTCCAGTGCCGTACTCGCCCATTTGTATCTCACACCCGTAGCGCAGGTCCTGGCTACATTGAACTGCAGAGCGCACCGCACCGCGGAAACGGCGATGGAAGCACTCGAGCCTTGCGGCTTGGACTTAACACGAAGGTTACAGGTGCGTGCCATAGAGCTGCCGATGCGCATTTTAGCCCCCTCTCCGAGCAGCTTACTGGTTTTGGCGTTCGCAGGCATTGTATCCCAGTCTCCGGCGCAGGCAGCTGAGGAAAACGATACGCCGCCGAGCGAAATCATCGTGACGGCTCAGCGGCGTAGCGAAACGCTGGTGTCCACACCGCTCGCCATAACCGCTTTCCAAGAAGCTGATATCGTTGCCCGCAGGCTCAAGGACATGAAGGATATCGTTACCTTCACGCCAGGTTTCTCGGGAAACTCGGAGGATTCATACATCGATGGATTGGCCATCCGAGGCATCGTGTCGAACGATTACGGCATCGGCGGAGACCCTTCGATCGGCATCTTCAAGGATGGCGTATACCAAGGGCGGACCGGGAGCGTCGTAACCTCGCTTTTCGATATCGAACGCGCCGAAGCGCTACGCGGCCCCCAAGGCTTTCTCTTCGGCCGCAATGCGATATCAGGCGCGATCAGCGTTACCACCAATAAGCCGGAGATCGGCTCCAACGACGCCCACGTCTACCTGAGTTATGGGGAGGTCAACCGGATCGAGGCCGAGGCGGCTTTTAACCTGCCGCTCAACGGCAAGCTTGCTGGTCGCGTCGCCTTCTACGGCACTAGCTACGATGGTTGGGTCGATAACGCCTACACACCCGACGTTGACGATCGCCTGATGGGCGGAAGCAAGTTCGCAGTGCGCCCGTCGTTGCGGTATCAGAACGGCCCTTTGCAGGTAACGCTCATCGGCGAGTACGAGCGTCGTCATCTCGACGGAACGCCGTATCGCGCATCGAACGAAGATCGAGAGGTGTTCGACGCGATAGACGAGGCGCTAGGCACGCCCCTGGTCGTTCGTGGCTCGTCTGGCGACATCGACAGCGATCTGGTCAATCCGCGAGACGACGGGAGGATCTACGGCGCCGCTCTCCAGGGAGACCTTGATCTGACGTTCGCAATGCTGACATCGATCAGCGCTTACCGACGTCACCGCTTCTTCTACTCGGAAGACTATGACGGCACACCGCTGCGGATCGGCAACTACACGCAGCGTCAGCGTGGCTCCTACGCCAGCCAGGAATTGCGAATCGTGTCGCCGGGCGCCAGCAAGCTGACCTGGTCGGCAGGATTATCTGCTTACCGCGAAACGGTACGTGCCCGCTTCACCAACGAGGCCGATGAGGACATCGTGTGCCGTGCGGGGTATGGCTATGCCGGCTGTCCGGAACTCACTGCCGATCTCTACGGCGCCCCGTATATCCCGGCTCTGAACGGCATTCTCATCGACATCAACGAGGCCCGATCGAACAATACCGGCCTATCGGCCTATGCGGACGCGAACTACTGGCTGCTGTCCAAGCTGCAGGTCGGGGCAGGTCTTCGTTACACTTGGGACCGCAAGAAGTTCGCGCTTGATATTCTGCCCAGCGCATCAAGCCTCGGCAATCTATGGACCTTTTCGTACTACACTGACGGCTTTATCGATGCGGCAAAGTCTTGGCAGGGGCCGACGCCGCGTTTTTTCACGCGCTACGAGGCCAATCCTAATCTCAGCATCTATGCAAGCCTCACACGTGGCTACAAAGCAGGTGGCTTCGGCTCATTCACCGTAAGTGCGCCTGCTCCGATCGAAGACTACAGCGTCGTTCCGGACGGAACGCGACCCGACGATTTCGCCCCTGAGACGATCTGGAGCAAGGAGATCGGCGTCAAGGCAAACGTGTTCGAGCGGCGCCTGAGCTTCGACGTGACCGCGTTCCATTACGTCTACAAAAACTTGCAGACTGTGTTTTTCGACACCGATACGCGCACCCAGCAGGTCATCAATGTGGGGCGGGTTCGGGGCTACGGCGTTGAGGCGGCGGCGACCGTCCGGCCTAGTCGCTATTTCGACATTGCGGGCAACGTCACTTACACGCACACGAAGAAGAGCGGTGACCGCGAATGTCTTGCGAGCGACTGCGGAGGATTGCTCAACCCCACATGGGCGTCGAGCGGGGTGGCAACCGCGCGCTATCCCCTCGCAGCGTCCGAAGCGTACCTCTCAGCAGAATGGAGCTATCAGGGACTTCGTCGCGATTCCTTCGACTGGCGAGGAATTACGCGGAGGCCAAGTGCGACAGAGGTGAACCTCAGGCTTGGTTACCGCACCGATGCAGGAGTAGAGGCGGTCGTCTATGTGGAGAACCTGCTCGACAAGCTCTACTATCGGGGCGCCGAGAACGGCGGAGATCTCACTCCAGCAAATGTCTGGGGCGTAAGCCAGCCACGCAGTTTCGGAGCAGCACTACGCTGGCGTGTGGGGAACTGAACGGGAGACGGCTTTTCGGCAATCCCAGCACGGGCTGAATGACCGCGATTTAGGATAACAGTCCGCCCAACGATCTGCTCGGGACTGCAGCTATCCAATGTCCCCCGCCCCGATAGCTACGAGTCACCGCAAGCGAGCTGTGCCCATCGTGCAGAACAATCAGGACAACGCGCGAACGTTTCGATCTAACCAGATGTCACCGTCGCGGGAGCAGCGGGATTGGCAGGCACGCCCACACCGGTGGTTCATGCCCAATCGTTGCTGGTTGCACTAAGGCAAGTCTGCAGGCTTGCCGGCAAGATCAAGCGGGAGAAGGTTCGAAAGCAGGGTGAACCCGCTGGTTAACCGCATCTTGATGTTTTTACCTCCTTGGCAGCTAGATGTTCTGGGTAGGTTTAAGATGGCTTCTGTTGGGCGTCGGCATGATGATGGCGCTCGCAATGTTCGGCGTCGAACAAACCCAAGCTAGTGACACACACAAATTCCGCAGCTCCTGCTGGGCATCCGCTAGACTGTCAGACGATTTCGTCGCGATAGCCCGGCAGGAAGATCGGTGGTCCTGCGGAAAAAGGAAGGTCTCGATCGATCCAGAGCGAGTGCTGCTTCGCTTCGACTTGGACGCCAGGGAAGTTCTTCCCCAATACTATCTCTCCCGCCGGAGCGCCGTCGATGCCTTGCACCTGCTTGCCATCGACCAAGATGGCACCATCAGACAAACGACCGTTCCTGCGGCTGCCTTGGCCAGTTCTTTAGCCGGCGGGTACTTGAAGGCTCGTTTGCCGCAGGTGTCACCCAGAACCGAGCAGATCGTCGCCGTGGTTGATTTACCAAGTCATCGAATGACTCTCGAGACAGCCTACATAGCACCGATGGACGCAGGGCAGAGCGGCGCCGACGCGCGAACCCTGCTGCTGCTGGCTGCGCTCGCTGGTACGCTTGCCATGCCCCTAATCTTCAATGCGGCGTTCTATCGCGTGCTCCGCGAACCGTTCGTCATCTGGCATTCGGTGCTCACACTCTCTCTCCTCGCCACGATTGTGGTTACCTCCGGCGTGGCCGTCATTCTCTTCGATCCAGGCGCGATGACGCTAAGCTGGATCACCACGCTTCTGTTCGGCACGGCGGTCGCAGCTGGTGCGATGTTTACCTGCGGCTTTATCGAGCCCGAATTGATGCATCCGTTGCTGCGGCGCCTGCTTCCACTATGCGCGGCTTGGGCCGTGATTCTGAGTGGGTTTCATGCTGCGTTCCCGTTCCTTGCGCGACCTGTCCAATCGAGTGTTTACACGGCGGCATTTGCGCCGGTCCTCGCCGTCTTCCTGATTTCTCAGCTCGATGCCTTGCGCCGCGGAAGCCGAGCCGCGAAGTTTCAGGCCATCGGATACGCGCCGATGATAGCTGTCGGGCTGATCCGCCTCGTGTCGGGCGTGGTGCCTTGGTTGCCAAGCACCGACGCCATGCTCCTATTCTACATCGGCTGCATCGCTGAAGTCCTCTTTACAACCCTTGGCATGGCGGACCGCTTTCTGACTATCAAACGGGATCGCGACCGGGCCCGCACAGAGGCCGCCTTGCTCCAACGCCTGTCCGAAACAGACCCGCTGACGGGATTGCTCAACCGCCGCGCGATCGAGCGCCAATTCGAGCAGCTTCGGGCCGAAGGCTTCGCGTCACTGGCGATTATCGACCTCGATCACTTCAAATCGATCAACGATGTGAACGGGCACGGCGTCGGAGACGCAGTGCTGAAAGCGACGGCGGGCGCGCTCCAATCGGACCGGGATTTGCGTGCATATCGACTGGGCGGGGAAGAATTCGTGCTTCTCCTGCGGGGGAGCGACGCCGCCATAGCTGCCGAAGCCCGCCGCCAAGCAATCCCACTCATGGTAGCAAGTGCCGTCCCAAGCCTGGGGCGGCCCGTGACAGCAAGCATGGGCTTGACAGCTTTCGCTGAGGAGGAAGACTTTTCAGAACCTTATGAACGGGCTGACAAGCTGCTTTATCAGGCCAAGAGCGCCGGCCGAGACCGAACCCGCAGCGCGATGATTCATACAGCGGCGCAGGATGCCATGCCGACCGGTCGTGCAGTCGCGGCCTAGAGCTTGCGGCTCCGAGGATGCTTGAACCGATCGAACGTGCGGGCGGCTGCCTCTCCTTTGAATCAGCTAGGGAGAAATCGCTATCAAGCACGGGATTATAAGGCACCATCTCATTCGCCGAACGGATAGGTCTCTGGCATGCCGCGGTGATGTTCTGGTCCAAGCGGCGTCACGGCCTTCGTCTCATCTATCCACACATAGGCGTCGAATTGCTTGGGCAGCACGGCTTGGCTGTAGTGGCTCGCGAGCTCGGTCCTTGGTCGGTAGAGAACGCCAATGAAGCGCTCGAGCCTCGGTTCCATCAGTGCCCGGCTAAGCGCCTCATGCTGTCCCCGCGTGAGATCGAGCATGAACTGCCCCAGGCCGCTCTGGTGGAATAGTCGCTCGTAGCTGTCGTGGCGGGATGGATTCACATCCATCACTTCCATGTCACCGTCCCAGTCGGTCGCTGCCGCTACGGTGCCCGTGTGGGTGCCGAAACCAACAAGTGCCGTGTCTTCTCCAAACCGCTCGCGACAGAGTTGACCAATGTTGAGCTCGTTGCGAGCCTGCCCCATGTCCGTTGCCCTCGCATCACCGATATGGCTGTTGTGCGCCCAGACGATCGCCTTGGCATCGGGGCCCCTCGCCTCAAGAAGGTGCTCAAGCGTATCGAACATATGGGTGTCGCGGAGATTCCAGCTCTCGGCCCCGCCATAGTACATGATCCGGTAGTAGCGCTCTGCCGACGCGATCAGCCGAGCGTTCTGTGCTGCATCGAGGAAGGCGTCTCCATCGTGCGCGGCGTAGTCGAGGCGATTGCGCAAAAGCACCTGCAATTGCTCTATGACGGCCTGCTCACACTCCGCATAACCGCGATTCAATGCAACACGGCCGTATAGCGCAGGATCGTTCTGCCAGGGCGTCAAACAGCCGTAGCGCTCGCGCGCAACGCCTGCCGCAACGGGGTCGACGCCTTCCAGGTAGTCAAGCACCGCACCGATCGAGGCGGACATGTTATAAATGTCCAGGCCATAGAATCCCACGCGCTTGTCCGGTTCAGCGAGGTATCGGTTGTGCTCGCGCAGCCATTCTATGAGCGCCTGGACATCGGTATTGCGCCACATCCATGTCGGGAAACGATCAAACGGCCTCTCAGCGCCAGGCTGCGGCTCCCGATGTCGAACATACCGGTCGACCGTCGCCGCATCGGGCCAATCCGCTTCCACGGCAACGATGTTGAAGCCGTGGTTTGCAACCAGGTGGCGCGTGATGGCGGCCCGCGCCTGATAAAATTCGCTAGTGCCATGGCTGGCTTCTCCCAAAAGCACGACGCGCCGGTCCGCAAACCGATCGAAGAGTTGACCGAATGCCGGGTCCCTGAAGTCGGGAAGCGGTTCGCCGGCCTCAGCGATCATTTGCGGCACAGTCTGATTGCGCGATGTGCCGGGCCGGTGATTGCTGGCAGACCGGCGGCCGTCCTCTTGCCACCCCTGTTCGCCAATCAAGGGAACGAAGCGCACGGCACCAATGCGCTCCTCCTCGAACTGGTCTGGCCCAGATCGGACCACCTTGCACAAAGTCTGAACGCCGCCCTCGCCGATGGGAATGACGAGGCGCCCGCCGATCTTGAGCTGATGCTTAAGCGCTTCAGGTACCGAGGGGCCCCCAGCAGCTACAAGAATCGCATCGAACGGCGCTTCTTCGGAAACGCCGACGCTGCCGTCCCCTTCCCGCACCTCGACGTTGTCGTAGCCCAGTTCCGCCAAGCGCCTGCGGGCAAGCGATGCCAGTTCTTCGTGACGCTCGATGGCGATCACGCGTTCGGCAATCTGCGCGACAACGGCTGCGGCGTAGCCAGAGCCCGCCCCCACTTCCAGCACCTTGTCGCCGGCTCCTATCTCGGCCGCCTCGACCATGGCGGCGACGATATAAGGCTGTGAGATCGTCTGCCCTGCCTCGATCGGCAGCGGACTGTCCTCGTACGCGAACTCGGCCACTTTGCTCGGCACAAAACGTTCCCGAGGAACCGACCGCATCGCGGCAAGTACTGAAGGATCGCGGACTCCCCTACGGGCGATCTGCACATCGACCATCCGCTCACGTGCCATGCTATCGGTCTTCATACGCCACCTTCTGCGCTGTAACCGGCGCTCCTGTGCGATAAAGAAGCAATGATCTCCTGCTCAGCAGAGTCTCGCTTGCGCCGAGTATCTCCTCTTTCGTGCAACGCCGTCAGGAGCGTTCGGTGCCAGGATGGCTTGCCCAGCCCGCTTGCCTGCCGCCAATCAGAGGCGGATCTGGCGAAGGACGACGCGATTTTCCAGCGCGCGGAACGTGGCAGCGCGCCATCGGTTACCTGTCCATGCTGGATAACGCGACACGCAGCCATGAGCGCGCCCTCTTGCTGAACGCCCCACGTCGAACCGTAATTCGTACGCAGAACGCCGGAGCCCGGACGACGGCATCAGGCCGGAACAGCCCTCTTCCACGGCCGGACCTGCGCTCCGGGTGAGCTCTCATTCCCTTCCAGCCCATCGCAGACCTGACCGAGAGGCGAGAACCATGAGCAACCGCAAACGAACCACCGTCGTCATTACGGGTGCGTCGGCTGGCGTCGGGCGTGCAGTCGCAAGGCGCTTCGCTCAGGATGGAGCCCGAATAGCTCTCATCGCCAGGGGCACGACAGGCTTGGAGGCCGCGGCGCGGGAGGTGGAAGCGGCAGGCGGCGAGGCTCTTGTCCTGCCACTGGACGTCGCGGATGCCGCAGCCGTGGAGCACGCCGCATCCGCGGTGGAGGAACGCTTCGGTCCTATCGACATCTGGATCAACGCGGCCTTCGCAGGAGTGCTGTCCCGCTTTCTCGATATGGACCTCGATGATTATCACCGCGTCACGGACGTGACGTATCATGGGCAGGTGCATGGCACGATGGCGGCCCTCAAACGAATGGTCCCGCGAGACCGAGGCAGCATCGTACTGGTCGGCTCCGCTCTCGCCTATCGCGGCATACCGCTCCAGTCCGCCTATTGCGGAGCCAAGCACGCGATCCAGGGCTTTCAGGATTCCATTCGCTCTGAGCTGATCCATGCCAAGAGCAAGGTGAACGTCTCCATGGTGCAGCTCCCGGGCGTAAATACGCCTCAGTTTAATTGGATTCGGACTACGCTGCCGAACAAAGGGCGGCCTGCCAGCCCGCCCTACCAACCTGAGGTGGCGGCGGAGGCCATACACTTTGCAGCCCACCACAAGCGCAAGAGCTTCGCACTGGGCTTTCCGACGTTGCAGGCCATCTGGGGCGACCGCTTGGCGTCCTCTGCGCTCGACCATTACCTTGCGGCAACGGGCGTGTCGGGACAGCAGTCGGATGAGCCGGTCGGGCCCGGCTATCGCGACAACCTCTACACCCCAGTTGAAGAAGACCGCGGCGCCCATGGGCGTTTTGATGCAATCGCACGAAAACACAGCCCACAGCTCTGGTTGAACAAGCACCGGCTTGCGCTCGGCGCCGCCACGGTCGCAGCCGCAGCCAGCGCGCTCCTTTTGGGCAGGAAAGCACGATGAGCAGGTGGTGGCACGAAGCTGCGCTTTACCAGATTTATCCGCGCTCCTTCCAGGACAGCGATCGCGACGGGATTGGCGATCTCGAAGGGATCCGCCGGCGGCTCGACCACATTGCTGATCTTGGCGTGGGGGCGGTTTGGCTCTCGCCCATCTTCTGCTCACCGATGGCCGACTTCGGCTACGACGTCTCCGATTACCGGGATATCGATCCTCTCTTCGGAGACATGGCAGCGTTCGACCAGCTTCTTGAGGAGACCCACGCCAGGGGGCTGAAGCTTTTGCTCGATTTCGTGCCGAACCACAGTTCGGACCAACATCGGTGGTTCAAGGAGAGCCGATCGAGCCGCGACAATCCCCGGCGTGACTGGTACATCTGGCAAGACCCAGCACCCGGAGGCGGGCCTCCGAACAACTGGATGAGCAACTTTGGCGGCAGCGCCTGGACTCTCGATGAGAAGACTGGCCAATACTACTATCATGCCTTCCTGGCTGCTCAGCCCGACCTGAACTGGCGAAATCCAGAGGTTCGGAAGGCGATGCACGACGTCCTTCGGTTCTGGCTGGACAAGGGCGTTGATGGTTTTCGGGTCGATGTGATCTGGCACCTGATCAAGGACGCGCAATTGCGCGACAATCCACCCAATCCGGCTTACTCTCCGGATCGCCCCGACATCGAACGCTCCTTGCAGGTCTATTCCGCCGATCAACCGGAAGTGCACGATGTCATCGCCGAATTGCGGGAGGTGATCGACAGCTATCCGGACCGCCTGCTAATCGGAGAAATCTACCTGCCGATTGACCGCTTGGTGTCCTACTATGGACGCAACAATCGCGGCGTGCACCTGCCTTTCAATTTCCAACTCATCCAATGTCCATGGCATCCCAAGGCGTTGGGCGATCTGATAGACGAGTACGAAAATGCCCTCCCGGAGGGTGGCTGGCCCAACTGGGTACTAAGCAATCACGATCAACCTCGCATAGCCGCACGCATCGGTGAAGATCAGGCTCGGGTCGCAGCGATGCTGCTACTGACCCTTCGAGGCACCCCCACTCTCTACTATGGAGATGAGATCGGCATCGCCGATATCGATATGTCGGACGTGCAAGTGCATGACCCCGCGGCGATCAACGAGCCCGGGATCAACTTCAACCGCGACCGCTCACGCTCCCCCATGCAGTGGTCCAGCGAGGAATTTGCCGGCTTCTCACAGAGTAAGCCTTGGCTGCCGCTGACGCACGACTGGCACGAGCGCAATGCCAAGGCGCAGCGGAACGAGCCGACTTCGATGCTGATGCTGCATCAGGCCCTGCTCCACCTGCGTTCCATCGAGCCCGATCTGGTGACAGGCGAGTATCGCCGCCTGGACATCGGCCAGGACGTACTCGCATTTCGGCGCGGCGAGAGCCTCGCGGTCGTCCTCAATCTGTCAGCGAATCCCGCTCCGCTGGCGCTCCCGACCCACTGGCAGGAGGTACAGGTGCTTTTGTCGGCCCTGTCGGTCCGTCCTCTCGAAAGCGTACCGGAAGTGCTTGACGGCAACGAAGGGCTCGTCCTCCGCATCAAGGAAGCCCGATGATACCCGATCTCTGGTACAAGAACGCCATCATCTACAGTCTATCGCTTGACAGCTTCCTTGATGCGGATGGCGATGGCGTCGGTGACTTTCGTGGGGCGATGCGAAGACTGGACTACCTGCAAGGCCTTGGCGTCTCGGCAGTCTGGCTGGCTCCATTTCAGCCCTCGCCCCGGCGCGACCATGGTTATGACGTCGCCGACTATTATGGCGTCGACCCGCGCTATGGCTCATTCGGAGACTTCGTTGAGTTTGTGAATGCTTGCCGGCAACGTGGCATGCGGGTCATCATGGACCTGGTATTAAACCACTGCTCAGACCAGCATCCATGGTTCCGTGCGGCTCTCGAAGATCCGGATTCCAAGTACCGCGACTACTTCATCTGGGCCGACGAGAAGCCCGAGGACGCACATGAAGGCGTCGTCTTCCCTGGGGTTCAGGAATCGACCTGGACCTTCAGCCCGGAAGTCGGGGCTTGGTATTTTCACCGCTTTTTCGAGTTTCAGCCGGACCTCAACATAGCCAATCCGGCAGTACAGGCTGAGATCCTTAAAATCGTAGGATTCTGGCTCCAGCTTGGCGTGTCAGGGTTCCGCATGGATGCAGTTCCGTTCCTGATTGCAGCCGACGGCATCAACGTCAGCAATCCCGAACCCGCTTACGATCTCCTCAGAAACATCCGCGCCATGGCGCAGTGGCGCAAGGGCGACGCGGTTCTGCTCGCCGAAGCCAACATCCAGCCTTCCGAAGCGATCGAATACTTCGGGGAGGACGGCGACCGGCTGCACATGGTGTTCAACTTCCCGGTCAACCAGACACTCTTTTATGCTCTCGCCACCGGGGACGCCGCACCGCTGAAAGACGCGCTCCGTACCGGACCTGATCTTCCCGAGACAGCCCAATGGGCGAATTTCCTTCGCAACCATGACGAGCTCGACCTTGGCCGCCTGAGCGAGGCTCAACGAGCATGCGTGTTTGAACAGTTCGGACCCGATCCGGACATGCAGATCTATGATCGTGGCATACGGCGGCGGCTTGCCCCGATGCTTGACGCCGAGCGTACAAGGATGGAACTCGCCTACAGCCTGATGCTGACCCTGCCCGGCACGCCTGTGCTGCGCTATGGTGACGAGATTGGGATGGGCGATGATCTCACTCGTCCGGAGCGGGACGCCGTGCGCACACCGATGCAATGGTCCGATGGCCCCAACGGCGGCTTCTCCTTGAGCCCGGAACCATGCAATCCGCCAATCAGCACCGGCCCTTATGGATTTGAGAAGGTGAACGTGGCGAAGCAGAGAAGCGATCGCGACTCCTTTCTCAACTGGACGGAGCGATCGATCCGCCTGCGCAAGGAACTGCCAGAGGTAGGCCGCGGTCGCTGCACTGTGCTGGATAGCCCCGACACCACCCTCGCCTTGCGCTTCGACTGGGAGGGGCTGGGGTCGATCTTCATCCACAATCTGGCGGAAGAGGCTGCCGAATTCTCACTGAATTGCCTTGAAGAACCGCCAAACGACGGGGACCTTGTCTGTCTGCAGACAAACGCCCGCAGCAAGGCGGATGCGAACGGCCACTACCATTTTAGCCTGGAGCCACTTGGCTACCGCTGGTTCCGCTTCGGTGGACTGGATGAACTGATCCAGCCTCCAGGTGTGCAGCACTGACTTGTGGCAATTGCCACTGAGCAATCCAAGCTTCAATAACCATCCCCTCAAGGGAACTATCCTTCTCCTGTTCGGTGGGCGAACATCTCCTCATGATCGAGGATAACCTCGGCATAGAGGGAGCAGGATGATGAAAAAACTGCGGGTTATCCAGTGGACCACTGGTAAGGTAGGCAAGTTGTCTCTGCGGGGAATACTAGATGACCCTCGTCTCGAGTTGGCGGGAGTGTACGCTCATTCCGAAAGCAAATCGGGAACAGACGCAGGTGCTCTCTGTAATCGGCCGGATACAGGCATCACCGCCACCAGCGACATCGATGCTTTAATAGCACTGAAAGCCGACACTGTTCTCTACACGCCGTTCGAAGCGAACCTCGACCATGTAATCCCGCTTCTTGAGAGCGGACTGGATGTCGTCAGCACCAACTTGTTCCTCAATATCGGCGGCATCAGAGGAGATGTTAAAGAGAAGCTGGCTGCCGCTTGTGAGCGCGGAGGCAGTTCACTTTACATCACGGGCATCAACCCAGGATGGGTCAACTCTGTCGTTACCGCAATCACCGCTATCTGCCGCGATGTCGAATATGTCGGCACCACAGAATCAGCCGATTGCTCAGTATATGAATCGGTTGAGACTTGGAGCTTCCTTGGGATGGGAGAGCACCCCGGCGAACCTTCGAGTGAAGCGCATCAGGACCTCATGAAACGCGCGCATGATTGGCTTATCCTGTTCCGGGACGTGGTGGCCCGCATCGGCGATGCTCTTGAGATCGCATACGACGACATCGAGTTCTTCTGCGAATACGCGACAGCGTCTGAAGACGTGGACCTGGGCTGGTTCAAAATGGACAAGGGAACCAATGCAGCACTTCGCGGTGGCTGGAACGGCAAGGTCGGCGGCAAGACCGTCGTGCAGATGAAGGTTGTCTGGTACCTGACGAAGAAGCTTCAGGAGGGATGGGAGATCGACGAGGATCAGTACCACCTAGAAGTCAAAGGCGATCCCAGCGTGAACGTGAAGATGCGCTTTACTCCGCCCGAGCATTGGGGAAATCACGATTGGGATACGATGACGGCGCTTCCCGCGGTGAACGCTCTCTTCCAGGTCAAAGCTGCGCCCTCCGGCATACTGGGCCTGCGCGATGTGGGCCTTCCCCACGCGCCTGTCGGCGAGTGGATGCGGGCGCGGATGCCTGACTAAACGCAGGCAATAGCCGAAGGCGCTCGCTTTCGCCGCATTCGGCTCGAGTTGGCCCTCGACTGCGTAGGTCAACTGGCTTAATCTCCGGTCAAGCCTGCTTTTACGCGGGCCTTAGCGCTCTTGTGAGTGTCGTCCTGGAGGGGGGTGGACGAGAAGATGAAGCGTCTCGCCCATTTCGATGTCGGCTTGCTGTTTAGCCGCCCCTCGTTGCAGTTCGCAGCGCGTCTGGCACTCGGCCTCGCGTGTGGCTTGGGCATGGTCGCGATCCGGCTCGTGCTCGATATGTCGATGCCAGGTTCCGGCCCTTTCGCGCTTGTTTACCCCGCGGTGCTGCTGGCCACCCTCTATGGACGCTGGGAAGCCGGCATTGTTGCTTATGCCATTGGTTTTGCGTGGAGCTACGCGCGGATCATGCCGCCGACGGGGCTAGAGACCGCCAGTGCTGGCACGATCAATCATCTGGTTCTGCACGCCATCTCCGCGATCATCGTCCTTGCCTTCGCCGAACGTTTCCGCACTGCTGTTGAGGCAGCCCAGCAACATGGCGAGCAGGAGATCGAGCGCAGGGCAGTCCTTCTGGCTGAGTTGGAGCATCGCACGAAGAACAATTTCGCGTTGGTGGCCAGCCTGCTGGAGCTACAAAAGCGTAAGGAAGACTCCGAGCCGATCCGCCGCGCCTTCGATGACGCAATCGGACGCGTGCAAACATTCTCTGAAGCTTACACCCACCTGGCCGGCGAGCAGGGCGAAGGCGTGATGGTAGAGATGCGTCCTTACCTCGACCGGATGGTAGCACGAGCGAGTAACGCCATGCTTCCGCCCCAGGTCCGAATATCCAGCCGTTTCGCCGAGGCGAGCCTGCCGCGCGAAGCGGCCGTAGCCATCGGTCTATTCGCCAACGAAGCGCTGACAAACTGTGCCAAGTACGCATTTCCGGAGGGCCGCGACGGGACCGTGGAAATGACGTTTGATGTCTCCGGCGACGAATGGAGGCTCTTCATCCGGGACAATGGCGCAGGCGAAGGCGCCACGCCTCCTCCCCATGCAAGCGGCGGTATCGGAACTCAGCTCCTCGAAGCCTTTGCGCGGCAGGCCAAGGCCCGCCACACGACGAGCTACACGCCCGGGGGATGCGAAGTCTCTCTCATCTATGAGAGCGAGAGCGGCTGACGCCGTTCTTCGGTCAGCTGAGCGCCTGTTCCCAAGCGCACGGATCAAAGCCAACCAGCAGCCCCCCGGGATACTCCACCACCGGTCGCTTAATCGAACTCGGGTTTGCAGCCATCAAGGATATAGCCTTTTCGGCATCAAGATTGACCTTGTCCGCTTCCGGCAGTTTCCTGAAGGTCGTCCCGCGGCGATTGAGCAGAGCCTCCCAATCGGCCTGGTCGGTCCATTGCGCAAGCCGCTCACGCTGGGCGCCCTCTTTCTTGTAGTCATGGAATGCGTAAGCGAGGCCGCGCTCGTCGAGCCATGCACGAGCCTTCTTTACCGTATCGCAGTTCGGTATACCAAACATCTGCAGCATCATGGACACCCTCTTACCTCAGTTAGCGGCGAGCAAAAGGGTCATTCCCCGCAAAAAACGGGGAAACCCGCATCGATGCGGAACCCGAGCCGCGGGAACCCTTGTTGGCCTTGTAAGCTTCGCTCGGATGGAAAATGCACCCAAGAGCGTCAGCGACATTCTCGATAAGGTCGAGGGACTCGCAAAGGAAAAGAGCCACGTCCGCCTCGGCAACGTAATCGATGCACTTGGCCACAGGAGCTTCGCGCCGTTCCTGCTCATCCCGGCGCTCATCGATATTTCTCCGGTCGGCGGAATTCCCGGCCTGCCTACCATGCTGGGGCTGATCATCGTCATCGTCGCCGCCCAGGTGCTGCTCGGGCGAGAGGATCTGTGGCTGCCGTCCTTTCTGGAGCGGCGATCGATCTCGTCAAAGAAGGCCTGCAAGGCGACCAAGAAACTGCGCGGGGTCGCGGCCTTTCTGGACCGCTGGTTTCATGGCCGTCTGCCCAAGCTCGCTCAGGGGCCGTTTGTCCGCATCGCCGCCGGACTTTGCATTCTGCTCGCTCTGACAGTGCCGCCATTGGAACTGCTCCCTTTCGCCACAACGGCGCCGATGGCAGCGATCGCCGCCTTCGGTCTGGCACTCTTCGTCAAAGACGGGTTGCTGATGGTTATCGCAACATTCCTGTCAGGAGGAGCATTCGCGCTGGGTATTGGTCTTATCGGCTCCGGCAGCGGTCCAGGGTCATGAATCGTTGCGCGTTGGCCGCTGCGTTTGATTGAAACGGAGGATGTGCGGTTCTGCGCAAGCGAAGAGCGTGTACTCCTCGTAATAGCTGGCTCGCCCCCTCGCCTGCACCTCGTGATGTTCGATGTGCCGGCCCCAGGCTCGTGCCGACGCTTCATCCGCCCACTCCGAGACAGCGACAACCTCGCCATCCTCAGCCGTGTAGCTTTTAAACGACAGATATCCTGGCTGCCGGGCTGCCAGTTCTGCCATGCGGCCCGCATCCCGCGCATAGAGCGAACCGTCGATGTCGGCACGCTTGCGGTTTCGGAAGACCACCAGGAACATCAGCCATTCATAGCGCCGGCTGGACAAACCGCCAATGGCGCGACAAAGCCGCCCTCATGAGCGTAAACAGCTTCGGCCGCCTTTTCCGTTTCACCACTTGGGGCGAAAGCCACGGCCCGGCACTTGGCGCCGTCGTGGACGGCTGCCCTCCGGGCCTCCCGATTAGCGAGAGCGCGCTCCAGCCGTTCCTCGACGCGCGCCGTCCGGGCCAGTCGAAGTTTACCACGCAGCGGCAGGAGCCGGATCAAGTCCGCATTCTTTCGGGCGTGTTTGAAGGCAGGACCACCGGCACGTCGATCTCGCTGATGATCGAGAATGTGGACCAGCGCTCAAAGGACTACTCAGAGGTCGCGAAGGCGTATCGCCCTGGTCATGCTGATTATGCCTATGATGCGAAGTACGGTTTCCGCGACTATCGGGGCGGCGGCCGCAGTTCCGCTCGGGAAACCGCGGCACGCGTGGCTGCGGGCGGCGTTGCGCGGCTGGTAATTCCCGAAGTCACGATCCTTGCGTATGTCGTCGAGATCGGCGGCGATGCTATCGATCGCGCAAACTTCGATCCCGCTGAGATCGACCGCAACCCCTTCTTTTGCCCCGACCCCCTTGCCGCCAGACGCTGGGCCGAGCAGGTCGACGCGGTGCGCAAAGCGGGCTCATCCGTCGGAGCGGTTGTGGAATGCATCGCCACCGGCGTTCCCGCAGGCTGGGGTGCGCCGCTCTATGGCAAGCTCGACGCCGATCTCGCTGCCGGGATGATGGGCATCAATGCCGTCAAGGGCGTGGAAATCGGGGATGGGTTCGCGGCCGCGCGGCTATCGGGTGAGCAGAACGCCGATCCGATGCGTCCGGGTCCGCAAGGGCCGACATTCGACGCAAACCACGCGGGCGGCATCGCCGGCGGAATCTCGACAGGACAGCCGATCGTCGTGCGCGTAGCCTTCAAGCCGACCAGTTCCATTCTGACGCCGCAACCCACCATCACCAGGCCTGACGAGAACGGTCGCTCGCACGCCACCGAGCTGTTCACCAAGGGTCGCCACGACCCCTGCGTCGGAATCCGCGGCGCACCCGTCGTCGAAGCGATGATGGCGCTGGTCCTGGCAGACCATAAGCTGCTTCAGAGGGGACAGTGCGGCGGCTGAGTGCTTCCGAGCGGTGCACCACTCAACTGATCGCCAGAAGCGCACAGACCGTCCTCAGTGATCGGAGCGTCCGATTAATCCAATCGGACCTTTGGGCTACCAACCCGCGCGTCCTGCGCCTATCTCCCGTTGCGGTAACTCACCATGCAAAGAGGGAGACACATTCATGGGTATTGTCGGAAGCACCATCAAGCCGTTCAAGAACACCGCGTTCCAAGCCGGCAAGGACTTCTTTGACGTCACCGAGAAGGACATCGAAGGCAAGTGGGCCGTGTTCTTCTTCTATCCCGCCGACTTCACCTTCGTCTGCCCGACCGAGCTGGAAGACCTTGGCGAGCAGTACGAAACGCTTCAGGGCATGGGCGTGGAGGTGTTCGGCGTTTCGACCGACACCCACTTCAGCCATAAGGCGTGGCACGACACGTCCGACAAGATCGGCAAGCTCAAGTACGCGTTCCTGGGTGACCAGAACCACACGCTCACCAACAACTTCGGCGTGCTGCGCGAAGGCGCTGGCCTTGCTGACCGCGCGACCTTCGTGGTCGATCCGGACGGCGTGATCCAGCTCGTCGAGATCACCCCCGAGGGCGTGGGCCGCAACGCCACCGAACTCGTTCGCAAGATCAAGGCCGCCAAGTACTGGCGCGAGCACCCCGGCCAGGTCTGCCCGGCCAAGTGGGAAGAAGGCAGCGAGACGCTCGCTCCTTCGCTCGACCTCGTGGGCAAGCTCTGATCCGATCGTCTCGTCCGATCCAGCCGGCGCCTGACGCCGCCTGAGGAGCGGCCCCGGGGCTCACCCCTCCCCCACCCAGCCCTGGGGCCGCCAACCTCCTCAAGAACATATACACCTTGGAGTTTCGACATGCTCGACGCCAACCTGAAGCAACAGCTCTCGCAATATCTCGGCATGCTGCGCGAGCCGATCGAGCTCGTCGCCTCGCTTGGCGACGATGCAAAGTCGGCGGAAACACGCGAGCTGCTGGAGATCATCTCCGGTCTTTCCGACAAGGTCACCGCCACATTCGACGGCGACGACGCGCGCCGCCCCAGCTTCATCATCCGACGCGCCTCCGACGCCACGAAGTGGGTCCGCTTCGCCGGATTGCCGCTCGGCCACGAGTTCACCTCGCTGGTGCTGGCATTGCTGTGGGCCGGTGGTCATCCGCCCAAGGTTTCTGACGAGACGCTGGAGCAGATCCGCAATCTCGAAGGCGACTTCGAGTTCGAGATGTACTTCTCGCTCTCGTGCCACAACTGCCCCGACGTGGTGCAGGCACTCACCTTGATGGCGCTCTACAACTCGCGAGTGACCGCGACCCTCATCGAGGGCGGCACCTTCAAGCAGGAAGTCGATGAGCGCGGCGTCATGGCTGTGCCTGCCGTCTTCCTGAATGGCCAGATGTGGGGCTCGGGCAAGATGAGCGTCGAGGAGATCCTCGCCAAGCTCGACACCGGTGCCGAGGAGCGCGCCGCAGCCAAGCTGGCCGACAAGGACCCGTATGAGGTGCTGGTCATCGGCGGTGGCCCCGCTGGCGCCGCAGCCGCCATCTACACCGCACGCAAGGGCTTCCGCACCGGCATCGCAGCCGAGCGCTTCGGCGGCCAGGTCCAGGACACCATGGGCATCGAGAACTTCATCTCGGTACCTTACACCGAAGGTCCCAAGCTCGCGGGCGCGCTGGAGCAGCACGTGAAGGAGTACGATATCGACTCCATGAACCTGCTGCGCGCGGAGAAGCTGATACCGGCCAAGCAGTTGGGCGGCATGCACGAAGTCGTCTTTGCCAACGGCGCATCGTTGAAGGCGCGATCGGTCATTCTCACCACCGGCGCGCGTTGGCGTAACCTGGGAGTGCCGGGCGAGGCCGAATACCGCAACAAAGGCGTGGCCTACTGCCCCCACTGTGATGGACCGTTGTTCAAGGGCAAGCGCGTGGCCGTGATCGGCGGCGGCAATTCCGGCGTGGAAGCGGCAATCGACCTCGCCAACATCGTCGGTCACGTGACGCTGATCGAATTCGACAGCAAGCTGCGGGCCGACCAGGTCCTTCAGGACAAGTTGCGGTCGATGAAGAACGTGGACATCATCGCCTCGGCCCAGACCACCGAGGTCGAGGGCGACGGTGAGCGAGTGAACGCGCTCGTCTACAAGAACCGCGAGACCGGCGAGGAGCACAAGATCGAATTGGAGGGCATCTTCGTTCAGATCGGACTGGTGCCCAATACCGAATTCCTGAAGGAGTCCGGTCTGGAGATGACGCGCTTTGGAGAGATCGTCGTCGACGCGCACAACGCAACCAACCTGCCGGGTGTATTCGCGGCAGGAGACGCGACCACAGTGCCGTACAAGCAGATCATCATCGCTATGGGCGAGGGTTCGAAGGCAGCGCTCAGCGCTTTCGACTACCTGATCCGGAACGAGGCGGTGGATGAAGTCGCGCAAGGCTTCCAGGAAGCCGTCGCAGCAGAGTAAGTCCTCGGGTCGCACCTTGAGACGGGAGGGCGGTGGTCTGCGGATCGCCGCCCTTTCCCTGATCGCCGCTTGGACTGGCAACGCGGCCTGGTCAGCGCGACCTTTTCAGAATCACGTAGACGGCGCCCGTCCCGCCATGCCTGCGGTGAGCACCTCTGATTGCTGCGATGGAATGGGCGTGGGAGCTTGCGCCGAGCCAGTCGACCAGCTTGGCGCGTATCGCGCCGCGCGCAGTGGCCCGGTCGGCAAACTCGGTCGGGCGCGGCTTGCCGGCGACGATCAATACCACCCTTGCTCCCATCGACTTCGCTTGCGTAAGCCCGTGCATGAGGCGTCCGTAGGCTTGGTCCAGCGTGGCGCCATGCAGGTCGAGGCTGAAATCAGGCTCAATCCCTCCGCGTGCGATCTTGCGCTCCCACGAGGCATCGAGCCCGACTTTGTTCTCTTTGGCGGGACTGGAAGCGGGCTTCGTAGGAGGCGGCCTCAACAAGGGCCGCTCGACCTGGCGCTTCGGAGAGGAGGGAGCATTCGCCGCGCCTGCGTTCTCGGCAGCGGCCACGGCCGCCGGGACCAGGGGCACCTCGACCGCTTTGGCCGGTGCACGCCTCAGCGGCGTGACAGTGTCTGCCACCTTGCGCCATATGGCGGCTTCGTCGGGCGAAAGACGGCGCTGCGTCCTCATTGGCTGCGAAGGCGGTTAAGCGTTCCCTTGGGCACCAGAACGTAGGCGCGCCCTCTCCCGCTCATGGTACCGGCAAGGCGGCGGGCATCCTCGCCAGCGCCCCAGAAGGTATCGAAGCGATTCACGCCCTTTATGGCCCCTCCGGTATCCTGCGCGATCCACAAGCCGTTCGCCTCTGGGCGGTCCAGGCTCAGCCACACTGGGGCGCCGAGCGGAACGAATTTGGGATCTGCCGCTACGGAGCTTTCGGCTCGGACGGGAACGCCCAAAGCACCAATGGGGCCGTCCCCCGTCAACTCACGGAAGAACACCCAGCTTCTGTTCTCGCGCATCAGCGCCCGCCCGTCCTCGGGGTTTTCGCGTATGTACTGGATGATGCCTTGCATCGATCCAGGATACTGGCCAGCGCCCTCTCCGATGAGGCCGCGTTCGCGCATGAGTGCGCCAATGCCGGTATACGCATGACCGTTCTGGCCGGCATAGCCGATCCGCATGACGGCACCGTCCGGCAAGCGGATGCGTCCCGACCCCTGGACCTGCAGGAAGAAGAATTCGACCGGGTCTCTGACCCAGGCAAGCTCCAATCCTCGGTTTGCCAAGGCACCATTGTCGATTTCGGTGCGATCGTAATAGGGAAGGAAGCGCCCAGCGGCATCGTAACGCCCCAAGGGCATGCGGCCGTCCCGAAGCGGAGGAGCGTCACCTGCCTGGGCGCGCACGAGGTCGGATGGCAGCGCATAGACAGGGAAATCGTAGCCCGGCAACCGCGTTCGCGATCCCGCTATCTCTGGTTCGAAATAGCCGGTCGCAAAGGCCCGTCCGTCTCCGATCTGCAGCGCCTCGAAATGACGCTCGAAAAAGCGCTCGGCTCGCCCATAGGGCCACTGCGCGAACGCCGCGCAGGCCTCGCTCCAGTCTTCGGGGCGGGTCAGCCCGCTCACATCGACTCGCGTCGTCAGCTTTGGGCAACTCTCTCGAAAGGAGAGCATTGCGGCCGCCGCGTCGGCCTGCCGCAACCCCAATGAGGACACAGCAGGTCCTTCACGAAGCCCAAGTTGAAGCGCAGACTGTCCTGCAAGAGGTGGCACAACGATGGGCGCCCGGGCATCCGGCACAAGACGTCCACAGGCGGAAACGAGAAGAGCAAGGCTAGAGGCAGCCGCAAGCCGCACCCAGCGCAAAGTCAGCCCTCGTCGGTTTCGTCGAGCAGCCAATCAGGATCGGGAGACGAAACATCGCGGCTGAAGGTCCACACATCAACGGCCTCCACGGCATCGTCAAGCGAGCCCGCAACCACCGCACCCTCGGCATTGCGCGTCACTGCAGCGATATCACTGCGGAAGCGGACAGTGATGCGCGCGCGATTACCCTCCATACCGGCCGCGGTGATCGTGCTGTCTTCGATGCGGATGAGGCGGTTGTCGAGCGTCTCGCCAGCCTCACGGCGGGCATCGATCGCGGCGGCAAAACCATCCGACACGGCCGGATCGCACAAGTGGCGCAGCTCGTCCTTGTCGCCCTTCCAGAAGGCTTCGAGGATCATGCGGTAAGCACCACGCGCGCCGTCGAGAAAGGCGAATGCGTCAAACCGCCGGTCTGCCGCCGCAATCTCCCTCAAGCCGCGCTCCACGGTCGCCGATACCGTCGGCATCTCGCGTTGCCGCACGTTATTCGCAGCGGCAGCGTCCTCAGCCTTGGCTGGGGCGCCCACGCGCGGCGCACCGACGCCAGCACGGCGGCTGTCCACGCGTCCGGGAATCGGCTCTTCCTCATGCTCGGCCCTCCGGCCCAACACTGAGTAGAGACGCAGCCCCAGAAAAGCTGCGATCATCGCCAGGATCACGATTTCGACCGTCACGTCTAACTAACCGTCCTTCCTCTCCGTCGGATAGGCCAACGGCATAGCCCCACATAGGTAGGCTTTACAAATGAACAACGCGTGAGTTGCCTTCTATATGCAAAAAATGCGCTGGTCCGTGAGGCGCGTAAGCCTCCGGCATAACCAGAGAGACTGCCCCGGCTAAGCTCTTCGGACGTTCTGACACGTCGACAGGCGCATTGCCGCCCGGCCATGCCAGTGCTAGGCGCGCCCGCTGAAACTGGCGTACACCTCCTCTTGAGAAAGCACCGGGCACAATGGCCGACGAAGACAACATCATCTCCGACCTGAACCTTGGCGAGAGCAATGGAGAGGATAACTCCCCGGTCGCCGGCATCATCTCGCAGTATGTGAAGGATCTGTCGGTCGAGAACCCGAATGCGCCGCAGAGCTTCCAGTGGCAGGACCAGCCGCAGATCGATGTTCAGTTCAACATCGGCGCAACGCCGCTGGAAGGTGAAGTTCACGAGGTCGAGCTGAAGATCGTGGTGACTTCCCGCTCCGACGCCGGCACGGCCTTCGCAGTCGATCTCAGCTATTGCGCCCTCGTCGGCATGCGCAACCTTGCCGACGCGCAGGCACATGCGTTTCTTTTCGCCGAGGCGCCTCGCATCCTGTTCCCCTTTGCCCGCCACATCATTGCCGAGGCCGTCCGTGACGCGGGCTTCGCACCGCTGATGCTGGAGCCGATCGACTTCAACGGCCTCTACGTGCAGCAGCTTGCGTCGCAGCAGGGCGCTGGCGCTCCACCTGCGGGGAATGCTTGATCCAGCGGCGGGGGTGAGGCTCTCCCCATGGGGCTCCTCCGCAACGTCGGCACGATCGGCGGGCTGACGGCAGTCAGCCGCGTATTCGGTTTCGTGCGCGACATCCTGCTTGCGCGCGTGCTGGGTGCCGGGCTGGCGGCAGACGCTTTCCAGCTCGCTTTCGTCCTGCCGAATACATTTCGCCGGCTCTTCGCCGAAGGCGCGTTCTCCGTCGCGTTTGTTCCGATGTACACACGCGCTCTGCACAGCGAAGCCGATGAGGCCGCCGCCGAGCGCTTCGCCAATGATGTACTGGCAGTGTTCGTTTGGGTCCTGCTGGGCTTCTCGGCACTCGCCATGCTGGCAATGCCAGGCATCGTGTGGCTTCTGGCAAGCGAGTACCAGTCTGTACCGGGCAAGTTCGAACTGGCCGTATCACTCAGCCGCGTGACGTTTCCCTATCTGGCACTGGTCAGCCTTGTGGCCCTGCTCTCAGGCGTACTCAACGCGCATTCGAAATTCGCGCCCGGCGCCTTCGTGCCGGTCTTGCTGAACCTGACGCTGATCTCGGGGATCGCAGCCGGGTACTTCCTGCGGGAGGCCGGAGGTAGCGATGTCACCGTTGCGCGCTCGCTTGCGATCTCAGTGTCCGCTGCAGGCGCCGTGCAGCTGGCCTACATGGCCTGGGCGACCCGCAAGGCAGGCGTCCGGCTGCAATTCAGGTTCCCGCGCCTCACCCCCGAAGTGAAGAGGCTCGGCCTGTTGATCCTGCCCGCGACCTTTGGCGCCGGCATCTACCAGATCAGCCAGTTCGTCGACACGTTCTTCGCCACGTCGCTGGAGCAAGGCTCACTGACGCTGTTGAAGTATGCGGATCGACTTAACCAGATGCCCTTGGGGATCGTCGGCATCGCGCTGGGCACTGCGATTCTGCCGATGTTGGCACGGCAGATCCAGTCCGGCGACGAAAGCGGCGCACAGCGCCTTCAGGCCAGTGCTGTGGAGATGGCGACCCTGCTCACTCTGCCCGCCGCTGCTGCCCTGGCTGTCTGCGCACCTGCATTCGTCACCGCGTTCTTCGTAGGGGGAAAGATGACGCTGGCGGATGGTGCGATCATGGCGGACATCGTCGCCGCGCTGGTTTGCGGTCTGCCGGCCTATGTGCTGGTGAAGGTATTTCAACCGGGCTTCTTCAGCCGAGAGGATACCCGCACGCCGGTCTGGATTGCGGCCGGTGCGCTCGTCATCAACATCGGCGTGAACTTCATTGTCGTCCCTCGTTACGGCATCATCGGGCTGGCAGCCGCAACGGCCTTCACGTCGACGCTGAACGTGGCGACACTCTACGCGATCCTTCACCTGAGGGGCTGGTTCCGAATGAGCGGCGCCCTGCTCTCGCGCGTGCTTCGCCAGGCGTTCGCTGCCGGCGTCATGGCGCTGGGCCTCTGGGCGCTGCTGCCGCTGATGGCGGAGCGTTACAGCGGCAATGTCGTTGAGCGAGCATGGTCGCTGGCCATTCTGGTTGCGGCAGGCGCGATTGTCTTCTTCGCCGTGGCCTGGCTCGTCGGCGCCCTCGACAAAGGACACCTGGCCCAGCTACGGCGGCGACGTCCGGCCAAGGAGCCGGTCAATCTCTCGGAATAAGCGGGCCCTTTACATGCGTATCGTCTCCGGCATCCAGCCTACCGGCAACCTGCACCTCGGCAACTACCTGGGCGCCATTCGCAACTGGGTGCGCATGCAGGACGAGGCACAAGCACGGGGCGGACAGTGCCTCTATTTCCTGGCCGACCTTCACGCGATCTCGATGCCGCATGTGCCAGCCGATCTTGCGTCCAACACACGCGAGATGGTCGCAGCCCTGGTCGCCTGCGGGATCGATCCGGAGCGGTCGATCCTGTTCAACCAGGCGCAGGTACCGCAGCATTCCGAGCTTCAGTGGCTGCTGAACGGCACCGCTCGAATGGGCTGGCTCAACCGCATGACGCAGTGGAAGGACAAGGCTGGCAAGAACCGGGAGGGAGCGAGCGTTGCGCTGTTCACCTATCCGGTGCTGCAGGCCGCTGACGTGCTTCTTTACCAGGCGACCCACGTACCTGTCGGCGACGACCAGAAGCAGCACCTGGAACTTGCCAGGGACATTGCTCAGAAGTTCAACAATGACTTTGGATCAGAGCAAGCACCCGTCTTTACGCTGCCTGAGCCGTTCATTCCGCCCGAGGCCGCACGTATCATGAGCTTGCGCGATGGCTCAGCCAAAATGAGCAAATCCGACCCGTCGGACATGAGCCGGATCAATCTCACCGACGACGCTGACACGATCATGCAGAAGGTGAAGAAGGCCAAGACGGATCCTGAGCCCCTTCCCTCGGAGAAGAGCGGGCTGGAGGGCAGACCGGAGGCCGCCAATCTCGTCAGCATCTACGCGGCGATGGCGGGCGAGGACGTACCAGCCGTGCTCTCCCGCTTCGGAGGAGAAGGCTTCGGCAGGTTCAAGCCAGCCTTGGGAGAAGTGCTCGTCGAACGGTTAGCGCCGATTAACGCACGCTTCATGGAACTGCGACGCGACCGTGACGCGCTGGACGCAATCCTCAAGGCAGGCGCAGATAAGGCACGCGCGCTGGCTTTGCCGACACTCGATGCAGCTTACCGCGCTCTCGGCCTCGTCAGAGGCTGAGTGATTTCGAGCGGCGCAGCAGCTTCAGTTTCCTAGCAGGGCTGCGCGCCGCTTCTTCCATGCCTCCGAAAGCGGCTTCACACGATAGAGGGCTTCCAGCCCCGCCCGGTCACGCTTGTGCCCGCCAGCAACGAGCAGGCCGAACACTCGCGCGACGCTCCAATCAGGGAACGGACGGTCCACCAGCACGAGCGCATCCTGCGCTCCGACACTGCCCTCTTCGAGAACGCGGTAGTACCATCCCGAACGACGCGAGCTGATCATACGCTTCATCATGGGCGCGCCGTCAAAGCGGTGGTCCAGTTTCCAGCATGGCTGGCGTCCCTGGCTTACCTCCACCAGCGCGGTACCCAGGCGGAATGTGTCGCCGATACACACCACATCTTCAGCCAGCCCTTCGGTCGACACATTTTCTCCGAATGCGCCGACCGAGCTTAACAGCGTGCACTCGGGCAGCTCTTGAGCCCACCAGGCATAGTGATCGTGGGGATAGTGGTGGATCGCCTTGTCAGGTCCACCATGCACACTTCGATCTGCCTGCTCGTCTCCGGCCAGACCAAGCCTCTCCACATGCACATGGCCTTCGACCGGCCACTTGCCGATCGCACTCGAATCGCTGCCCCGGAACGGAGCAACCTTTCCGCAGTTGATCGATAGAATCGGGGTCGTCATCGCAGATTGTGCTTCCTACATGGAGAAGTGCCGCGGCGAGCAGGAGCGAACAACAAGGCCATGAACGCTCATCAGAGTACATCTGGTCGCATAAGTGGCTCTATTCAACCGGTATTCAGCCGAACTGGTGTATCAAGTCCACAGTATTTGGGCGGGCCGCGCCGGGAGAGGCGTGTCGGGTCCTTCGGCCCACGGAGAACAAAAGCATGACTATGATCCCCAAAGACGGCTTCGGCCGCTTGCGGGCGGTGGCAGTGGTGATGATGCTGGCAACGCTGGCTGCCTGCGCATCCCCGTTCCGCGCTGACGTGTCGCGGTTCCAGTCGCAACTTCCCGCACCCGCAGGGCAGACATTCGCGGTCGTTGCCGACGACCCCTCGATGGCTGGTGGCATAGAGTTCAACAACTATGCGCGCCTGGTGGAAGCCAAACTGGCGCAGCAAGGTTACAGCCCGGTCGCAAACCCGGAGCAAGCGCAACTGCTGGTGCGGTTCGATTATGGTGTCGACAATGGGCGCGAGCGTGTCCGTTCGACGGGCGTGGGCGCTTATCCGGCATGGAGCCCTTGGTACGGCTACGGCCCCTATGGTCCTTGGGGCTACGGCCGCTTTGGCGGGTTCGGTGTCGGAGGCCCATGGCGCTATGGCTGGTACGATCCCTTCTTCGACCGCGGCGTCGAGAGCTACACCGTCTACACAAGCGGAATCTCGCTGAAGATCGACCGTCGCGCCGATAACCAGCGCCTGTTCGAGGGCCAGGCCGAGGCCGTGTCGACTTCGGATCGACTGCAGTACCTTGTGCCGAACCTTGTCGAAGCGATGTTCACAAACTTCCCCGGGAACTCCGGAGAGACCGTGCGCATTACCGTCGCGCCGGAAAAGACGAAGAGGTAGACTGGCTCCCTTACGGGAGACACCGAGGGGCGGGTTCGCTGAAAAGCGGATCCGCCCTTTTCTTTCTCGCAGTTGCGCCAAACGCAGGGCGCTCTTCAATTGCCGAGCGAAACCACCCCACCGGTGGACCCAAAGCCCCCCTCGCCGCGCACGGTGTGATCGAGTTCTTCGACTTTCAGCCATGAGGCGCGCGTCACGGGCGCAAGCACCAGTTGTGCAACGCGGTCTCCGCGTCTGATCTCGAAGCTCTCTTGGCCATGATTGATCAGGATCACCTTCAACTCCCCACGGTAGTCGGAATCGATGGTTCCGGGCGTGTTGGGGACCGTGATCCCGTGCTTCAAGGCTAGTCCTGAGCGTGGGCGCACCTGGATCTCGAAGCCCGGCGGGATAGCGAAAGCCAAGCCGGTGGAGACCGCGTGCCGTGCACCGGGCGGGAGGATCAGGTCCTCTGCCGACAGCACGTCCATTCCGGCTGCTCCGTCCGTCGCATAGGCAGGCAGTTCGAGACCCTCGAAGTTCGCCAGTCGCTTGACGGGAACAGGTACGGTATCAGGCGAGTGCATCTGCAATCCTTTCGACGAGGATGCGCGCGACGTCCTCTTTGGGCATTTCCGGCAGGCTCACGACGTCGTCTGCGCGTATAATGTGAACAGCATTGGCATCGCCCCCCATGACGTCCCCCGAGACGTCATTCGCGACAATCCAGTCAACCTGCTTGCGCAGCCGCTTCTCTTGAGCGTGCAGGATCACATCCTGCGTCTCGGCAGCAAATCCCACCAGCAAGGGCGGCCTTTGCGCGCTCGCCGCCACCGACGCCAAAATATCGGGATTTTCGGTCAGGAGTAGCGCAGGAGGCGCTGACCCGCGCTTCTTCATCTTTTCTTCGGCAACGGTGCTCGTACGCCAATCGGCTACGGCCGCGACCATGATCGCCACGTCGGCAGGTAGAGCGCCCTTCACGGCGGCAGCCATCTCCCGAGCACTCTCGACGTCGATCCGATCCACGCCCCGGGGTGTGGGAAGGTTCACGGGGCCAGCGACCAGTGTGACTCTGGCGCCAGCACGCGCGGCGGCGGCTGCAATCGCGAAGCCCTGTTTACCCGATGACCGGTTCGCGATGTAGCGCACCGGATCGATAGGCTCATGAGTGGGGCCGGCCGTGACCAGGACATGGCGTCCAACAAGCCGCTGAGAACGACCGTCATCAGGAACGTTCTGATGAGGCAAGGCGCCAGATGCGTTCAACAGCGCGGGATCAGCAGGTGCGGCATTTGGCGCTTCGTCCTGGCGCTGCAACCAAGCGTCTTTTCCAGGCTGACTTGCGCCCGCTCCGATGCCCCCCGCAACCTTGGAACCTGAGGTGCTGAGCGGCATTGGTATCGGTTCCCCGTAACGAGGCGCTGCCATTGCGTTCGGGTTCAAATCGAGAGCCGAAGCTATCCTATGCCAGACAGCGACCGGCTCTGGCAGGCGCCCTGGACCATACTCGCCACAAGCCATGGGCCCTTCTTCAGGGTCCAACACATCGACACCAGAGTCCCGCAGCGTCCGCACGTTCCGCATTGTGGCCGGGTGCTGCCACATCCTCACGTTCATCGCCGGAACAGCCATGACGGGCTTGTCAGTCGCGAGCAGCAAAGTCGTCGCAAGGTCGTCCGCTATGCCCGCGGCCATCTTCGCCATGAGGTCAGCTGTGGCCGGGCAAACCACAATCAGATCTGCCTGCCGCGACAGCTGGATGTGCCCCATCTCCGTCTCGTTTTTGAGGTCCCAGAGCGTAGTAAAGACCGGGTTCTCCGAGAGTGCCGCCAGCGCCATCGGCGTCACGAAGTGGCTTCCCCCCTCCGTCAACACACATGTCACGGAGCCGCCTTCCTTGCGGATCATGCGGACGAGTTCGCAGGACTTGTAAGCGGCGATTCCGCCGCCCACCACGAGCAGTATGCGCGGGCCAGACATCGGCTCCGCTTCTGCATCACCGCCGGTTAGCGTGCAATGGCCTTGACCGGCTTCCAGCTAAAGTCCGCGGCATCGATCAGAGAGCAAAGTGCGCGTGGAGCGAAAACCAATCCCGCTGAGAGCATCGGTGCGATCATGGCTCCCCAGTAAAAGTTGTCCCAGCGGCCCGCGATCATGAAGATCACTCCGTAACCTACCGCGATAAAGAAGGCGAAAGTGCCCGCTGGTGATCGCCAACCTGCCCATCCGAGAAATGTCAGAACTGCCAGAGGACCGGCAATCCAGTGCGGTAACAAGCGCAGGTTGCTGGATTCGACGACGTTGCCAAGCCAGCCCGACAGACCGCGCAGCGCAAGCCAGCTCGGCCCCAGCGGATCGCCCGGCAGGACCAAGCTTGAGACAATCGCGAGGTGCACCGAGAGGACGGCCAGGAAGCAAAGCACCAGCGCAGACCACGCCGCCGCCTCTCTCCACTCGCGCCGCCATGCCGCCGTGGCGCCCATGAGTAGAACGAATGGCAACGAGTGCTCACGAATGAACAGCGCAAGTGCCGCGAAGATGAACGCCCATCGCCAGCGTGCGGGCCGCTGCAGTGTGGGAGCGCGGTGCAGGCCGAAGGAGAGCATGAGCAGCATGCCAGCCCATAGCTCATGCAGGGCATAGTAGTGGCGGTTGACGGCCAGTGAAGCGCCGACAAATGCCATGGCCGTAGCAATCCGCCGCAGGCCGCCTACTCCCGGCTCTTCCCCGAAGCGGCGCCACCAGACTACAACCGAAGCGACCATGATGACGATGGATAGGGGCACGCCGAGGGCGAGCTTGTTGAGCCCGGCCTCGAGATACGCAAGCGTCGGTAGCCTTACGGAGAATCCTGGCCGGACCGGATAGTGCCGCAGCCGGTGTTCGGTTGCGATGAAGTCATAGTAGTGCTGCCCCGCCTCGATCCTGCGGATTGCAGCTTCATACAGAGCGATATCCTGGTCGTACTCGTCAGCGCCAAGAATCGGCCGTCCATCCCGCGTTGTCGTGACAGCCGGCGGGTCACCTCCCGGTCGCTCGAGAGGTACGACCGCTGAAGCTGCCAGAAGCAACAAAAGGGCTGCAAGGCAGAGGCGTGCGGCAACTGGCGACCATTGGGCGAAACGGTCCCACGCTTCTGCGCGACGATGAGAGAAGGCGCGAGATTGTGGCCCCGCGCCTCGGCCTGTCAGCTCAGCAAGCCCGATAGTGTCAGAACCCACGCCGCAACGCCCCCGCCAACCGCGGCGGCAACATATCCGCTCCAGTGGTTAGAACGGCGTTTACGAGCCCATATCAGTTCTACGCGCGGCAACGGCGCCTGTTCGGGCGCTCCGCCCTTGGGCGGATATCTCTCCTCTATCCGCCGTACCAGCGCGGGAAGACGCAGCAGGGTGTCCACGTCGGTACGCAGGCGATCGGCCAGGAAGGCTTCAGGGCCAAGCTCATCGCGGATCCAGTTGCGGACGAACGGCGCGGCCACATCCCACATGTTGATTTTCGGATCGAGCGCGGTCGCCAGCCCCTCCACCATCACCATCGTCTTTTGCAGCAGCAGCAAGTGCGGCTGCGTCTGCATGTCGAATTCGCGCGTGATAGCGAACAGACCGTCCAGCATCTGCCCCACGGAGAGTTCGCTCACGGGCTTGCCACGCATGGGTTCGCCCACCGCGCGCAGTGCCGTCGCGAACTCCTCGACTGAATGATACGAGGGTACGTACTGCGCTTCGAAGTGGATCTCCGCGACCCTGCGATAGTTGCCCGTCGTCAGGCCGTAGAGAATCTCGGCCAGCCATTGCCTGGCCTGCCTGTTGATGCGCCCCATGATCCCGAAGTCGATGGCAACAATGGTGCCGGCGGGATCGTGAGCGCCCGGCTGCACGAACAGATTGCCCTGGTGCATGTCGGCATGAAAGTAACCGGCGTTGATCGCCTGGGTCAGGAACGCAAGGACGAGCCGCTTGGCAAGCAGGGGCATGTCGACCCCAGCATTCCGCAGCGACTCCATGTTGCTGATCTTGATGCCTTCGATCCACTCTAGGGTCATCACCCGGCCGTTGGTGCGATCCCAGTCGATGTTCGGGACGCGATAGCCTTCGTACCCTTTCATGGCGTCTGCCAGTTCCGAGGCCGATGCAGCCTCTCGACGCAGGTCAAGTTCACGCAGGGTCCAGCGCTTCAGGTTCGCGATGACAGCCCGCGGTCGCAACCGTGCAGCCTCACCGCCAAGTGCTTCGAGATGAGCAGCCGCCCACTCGTACGTT
Source organism: Novosphingobium rhizovicinum (assembly GCF_040813635.1). Lineage (NCBI taxonomy): Bacteria > Pseudomonadati > Pseudomonadota > Alphaproteobacteria > Sphingomonadales > Sphingomonadaceae > Novosphingobium > Novosphingobium rhizovicinum. Next base: position 50,209 of record NZ_JBFNXR010000050.1, read on the forward strand.
TCGATATCCTGCGCGAACCGCTCCCGGACGCCGGGCCGCAGCACCTTGACTGCGACGGTCGCTCCATCGGGCCTAGTCGCACGATAGACTTGCGCGATGGAGGCAGACCCGATCGGCTCAGGCTCAAAGGATGCGAACAGTGCCTCAAGCGGTGCGCCGAAACTGTCCTCAATCTCTCGCCTGACCAGATCGAAGGGCAGCGGTGGAAGGCTGTCCTGCAAACTGAGCAGATTACGCGTCGCCTCTTCGCCTACGATGTCAGGGCGCGTGGCAAGCGTCTGCCCCAGCTTGATAGCCGCAGGGCCGATCTCCTGGAAAGCGCGCGCGTAGTCGGGAATCGCCGGCTGCCGGGTCCCAAATCGGGCAATACGGCAGAGCCGCCGGACCGGAGCGGGAGTGTTACGCCCCTCCTCGATTATTCGGAGCGCTCCATGACGGGCGAGCACGCGCCCCCACTTGAGCAGACGCAGAATATGGGTTGCAGGACGGGTCACGCGCAGACTTTCGCTTGTGGCGTTATCACGCCTTCCAGCCGCTGTGGATCGCGACGAGCCCACCCATGATCGGCTCTACCTTGGTATGAACGAACCCCGCACCGCGGATCATCGCCTCGAACTCGGGCATCTTCGGAAACTTGCGGATCGATTCGATCAGGTAGCGATACGATTCCGCGTCACCCGCCACGGCTTGTCCGATCTTGGGGACCAGCTTGTGCGAGTAGGCGTCGTACACTTCCTTGAAACCGGGCCACTCGACGGTCGAGAATTCCAGGCAAAAGAACCGGCCGCCGTAGCGCAGCACGCGAAATGCTTCGGACAGCGCCTTGTCGATGTGCGTCACGTTCCGAATGCCGAAGGCGATCGTGTAGGCATCGAAGAACCGGTTTGGAAAAGACAACTCCTCCGCATTCTGCCGCGACCAGACGAGGCCGTCGATCCCGCGCTGCATGGCGCGCTCAACACCGACGTCCAGCATGTCCTGGTTGATATCGCTTACCGTCACTTGCGCGCCACGCTCAGCCAGGCGGAAGGCGATGTCGCCCGTGCCGCCCGCCATATCGAGAATCGCTTCGCCTTCGCGGGGCTTCACTCGCCGCACGAAACGATCCTTCCACAGTCGGTGCATACCACCTGACATGGCATCGTTCATGACGTCGTACTTGCGCGCGACGTTGGAGAACACGGAGCCGACGCGCTCGGTCTTCTCCTCGGGGCTGACCTCTTCGTAGCCGAAGGAAACGGTATCGCTCATGGCTTCGCCTTAGGGGGATTTGTCCGAGCCGCAAAGAGGAGAGCGAGCGAGTGCACCAAGGCATCAACCGACAGACGGCAAAGCAGCTACCTCGCGAATTTCGCCAGGAGCCCTATATGCCGCCTCAATGCCTGAACTCCCCGAAGTAGAGACCACCGTCCGCGGACTTGCGCGCTACCTTGAAGGTGAGCGCATCGCACGCGTCACGCTCAATCGCGCAGACCTGCGCCGCCCTTTTCCGCACGACCTGCGACAGACGCTCACCGGCGCGCGCGTCACGACGCTCGACCGGCGCGCAAAATATGGACTCATCCACACGGACAGAGCCTCCACGATGGTATTCCACCTCGGGATGTCGGGGCGCTGGCGAATCGATCCGGAAGCGATGGAGAAGCACGATCACCTTGTGCTCGAAACGGAGAGCGGCCACGTCCTTGCTCTTAACGATCCGCGCCGCTTCGGCTCGGTGGATCTTGTTGTCACCGGCGAGCTGGGCGACTGGGGACCATTCGCTGCCATGGGCCCTGAGCCCTTGGGCGAAGACTTTACCCCCACGCACTTGCGGCGCATCTTCTCCGGACGCCTCGCTCCCGTGAAGCAGTTATTGCTCGACCAGGCGATCGTTGCGGGCCTGGGCAACATCTATGTTTGCGAGGCACTGCACCGCGCGGGCATCCGACCCGACAAGGAGGGGCGGCTTGTCTCCTTGCCTGCTCTGAAGAGACTTGTTCCGGCTGTGCGCGACGTGCTGACCGAATCCATCGCTGCCGGCGGCTCAACGATCCGCGACTATGCACAGCCCTCTGGCGAACTCGGCTACTTCGCGACGTCGTGGAAGGTCTATGGACGTGAAGGCCATGCTTGTCCCTGCGGCTCTGCGATAGAACGCTTCGTGCAGGGAGGGCGCAGCACCTTCTGGTGTCCCAAGTGCCAGAAATAGGCCCTCTGAACGATCATCGATGGAACCGCGTGCTTGACGATTTGGGGGCATGCGGCTAAGGGCCGCCCTTCCCGGCGACTCCGTTCGCCAGCAGAACTTTAACCCGACAGCGAAGGCCGCGATCGGCCAGTACGAGGACAGACATGGCCAATACGCCGCAAGCCCGCAAGCGCATCCGCCGCAATGAGCGTCGCGCAGAGATCAACACGAACCGCGTCAGCCGCATCCGCACCTTCATCAAGAAGGTAGAGACTGCGCTTGCCGGCGGTGACAAGACTGCAGCCACCGAAGCGCTGAAGGCCGCCCAGCCGGAACTGGCGCGCGGTGTCGCTCGCGGCGTGCTCCACAAGAACACGGCGGCGCGGAAGATGTCGCGCCTGTCAAAGCGGGTTTCCGCACTCTGATCTGATTCGGCTCCCTGAGGAGCTGAAACAGTACGGAACAAGAACGAAGGCCGGGGGGAGACCTCCGGCCTGTTTTGTCTCTGCAGAGAGCGTTGAAACCGGTCTTTTCGCAACCCCCCGGAATTGCTGCGATTCGGTTGAAGAAAAGACGTAACTGTTTGAATTTACTTACTAATTTTGAATATGAAGGTTTTGCGTCAGTGCTCGCGCTGTCAACCGGAAATAGTTTTTTTATTTGGCTGAGCTGCTCTTGCCTTGGGAGCGGATGCCTACCTAGAAAGGTCCACGGCAGTTACAGAACGTGCCGGGTTCAAAATCGATAACGTGCAGGAATTGGGTCGCAAACCTCGTTTGTGACCGACGGCGGAGTTATGCCCGGAATAGTGCCAAAGGGTGGCATTGGTTCGGGCAGCTCGAAAGCAGGAGGCGGTCGGGGTGACGGGGACTTCAGCAATTCAGCCGGCAGTAGTCGCAGGCAGGAAAGTGAAAGCAGTGCGGGTGGAAATGGAAGAGGATCAAGAAGCGTTGAACCTGGCGGCCGATTGGGCCGACATCAGCCAGGGTCTGCGCAAAGACCTCGGCCAGCAGGTCCACAGCCAGTGGATCAAGCCGATCCAGCCCGGCAACTACTGCGGCGAGACCGGCACGCTCGATCTGTACCTGCCGACGGAATTCTCCGCGAACTGGGTGGCTGACCGGTTTGCAGACCGCCTCTCGCTCGCATGGAAGATCGCCCGTCCCGACGTTCGCCACGTCCGCATCCTGGTCCATCCCGGCCGCCGGCAGCTTCCAGAGCTGCGGCTGGGCAGTGGCGGCAATCCACGCCGGCCTGCTAACGATTCGGCGCAAGGTGCGTCCGACGCCCTAAGTGCTGCGCTCGAAGGCGAGGCCTTCGCCTCGCTCGGCCAAGGCTCTGCAAGCATCGACGCGTCGCAGACGTTCGCCTCGTTTGTAACCGGCACCAGCAACATTCTTGCCTGCAACGCCGCTCAGCGCATGGCCGCGACCGAAGCACCGCAGTTTTCGCCCCTCTATCTCAAAGCGGCAACGGGGCAGGGCAAGACTCACCTGTTGCATGCCATCGGCCACGCGTATCTCGCGAGCCATCCCAGCGCGCGCATCTTCTACTGTTCGGCCGAACGGTTCATGGTCGAGTTTGTGCAGGCACTGCGCCAGAACCAGATGATCGAGTTCAAAGCCCGACTGCGCGGCTTCGACCTCCTGCTGGTCGACGACATTCAGTTCATCATCGGCAAGGCGAGCGCTCAGGAAGAGCTCCTCTACACGATCGACGCGCTACTGGCCGAAGGCAAGCGCCTTGTTTTCGCAGCGGATCGTGCACCTCAGGCGCTCGATGGCGTCGAGCCGCGCCTGTTGTCGCGCCTCTCCATGGGGCTCGTGGCGGATATCCAGCCAGCCGACATAGAACTGCGTCGCTCCATCCTCGAAAGCCGGTTGGCGCGGTTCGCCGCGATCGATGTTCCTGCAGACGTGATCGAGTTCCTCGCCCGCACCATCAACCGCAATGTGCGCGAACTGGTGGGCGGCCTCAACAAACTGATCGCCTACGCACAGCTGACCGGGCAGCAGGTCTCCCTTCAGCTCGCGGAAGAGCAACTGACCGATATCCTCTCGGCCAATCGCCGCCGGATCACGATTGACGAAATCCAGCGCACGGTCTGCCAGTTCTACCGTATCGACAAGACGGAGATGAGCTCCAAGCGGCGCGCGCGCGCGGTAGTGCGGCCGCGGCAGGTCGCGATGTACCTTGCCAAGGTACTCACCCCCCGCTCTTATCCTGAGATTGGCCGCAAGTTCGGCGGCCGCGATCACTCAACGGTCATCCACGCGGTACGCCTGATCGAGGAGCTTCGTACCCGGGACGCCGACATGGATGGCGACGTCCGCTCGCTCCTGCGCCAGCTCGAAAGCTGAGATCGTCGCTCTCTGAGTGACGCCACAGCGTAGCGAGACCCTTGCCGCCGCAGCCTTCGACAATCAGGCCGTGCGGCGGCCAAGTCCTCGCGCCACGAAAAGGTCCAGTGCGGTAGCGCCTGCCACGAACGCGATCGCGCCCCACACATTGCGGCTGCCTGGCGACTTCCTCGCCGCGGCACCCAAGGCCGCAAGATCCATGGCATCGCCCGCTACCCGGTTCCACACTGCGATGGGACGGGAAGGAGCGGCGAGCAGACCCGCACCGGCAAGTATCTCACGCGCGCCGAACCCGCGGATAAGCCCTTCATGGCCGCGGGCGTGGAGCTTGCGAGCAATGCGGCGAGACGCAGCCAGCTCAGCCGCGCCCAGCGCAAACGAAAACAACCCCAGACCGATACTGAATTTCCTGTAGTCCATGCGCCTCTCCAAGATGGCTTCGCGAACAGGAAACGACCGCACGACGAAGCGCGTTCCCGCCCCTTGTTCGGATCAGGCCGGGTACGGAGCAGCACAGCGCGCGCTTCCCATTGCCGCCCCCCTGCTCTATGCCGCCGCCATGACGACCCTTCCCTCGGCTAGCCCTGCCTTGCCCTCCTCTTACTGGCAGGCTGTCCAGCGCGGCACCTTGTGCAAGTGTCCTCGCTGTGGCGCGGCTCCGTTGTTTCGCAAGTGGCTGAAATCAGTGGATGCCTGCGCCTCGTGCGGCCAGAACTGGTCACACCACTGTGCCGACGACTTTCCCGCCTACATAGCGATCCTTATTACGGGCCACGTGCTTGCACCGCTGATGATCGCCCTGCCGCTCGATTACGACTGGTCGCCGCTTGCAGTGTTCGCTCTGTTGATACCGCTTTCGGTGGCGATGATGCTGGGCATGCTTCAGTCAGCCAAGGGGGCCGTAATCGCGACGCAATGGTGGCACGGGCTTCATGGTTTCGTGAAGGAACGGCAGCCGGAAGCCGGGCCTGCCCTTCGCGATTGAGCGCGACCGGATGAGCCTTTCTCCAGATCGCCTCGCCCGCTACGCCCGGCATATCGTTCTGCCCGAAGTGGGAGGCGCTGGCCAGGTGGGCCTCGCGCATGCCCACGTCGTGCTCATCGGCTGTGGCGGCATAGGCAGCCCCGCGCTTCAGTACCTGGCTGCGGCGGGCACCGGACAGCTGACCCTTGTCGATTCCGACACGGTGGACCTCAGCAATCTGCAACGGCAGACGATTTTCACGCCCTCGGACGTGGGCCGCGCGAAGGCAGAGGTGGCCGCCGAATGGATACGGCGCTTCGATCCGGGCCTTGAGGTCCGTGCGCTCGTCCAGCGGGTCGAGAGGGATAACGTCCTGCAGATCCTCCACGGCGCGACCGTCGTGCTCGATGGCTGTGACAACTTCGCGACTCGCCTGACGGTCTCCGACGCCTGCGTTGAAGCGCAAGTTCCCCTGACGAGCGCCGCGATCGGACGCTTCCAAGGGCAGGTAGCAAGCTTCTCCGGGCACCTGCCCGACCAGCCCTGCTACCGATGCTTCGTGGGCGACGCCTTCAATGCGGAGGACTGCGACACTTGCGCCGCAGACGGCGTTCTGGGGGCTATGGCCGGCATGGTCGGTACTTTCGGTGCCATGCAGGCCATCCGCGTCCTCCTGCAAGGCCATGCCGCGCTGGGAGAGCCTCAATTCGGCAAACTCCACCTGCTGAACGGCCTGGCGCCATCGCTCCGCACCATAGCGATCGCCAAGGACCCCGATTGCAAGGGCTGCGGCGCAAAGGGAGCCCGATGACAGACGCATACGACCTGAACCGCTTCGTGGAGGCGCAAGAAGGCAGCTATGGCCAGGCGCTGCGCGAGATCCAGGATGGAGCGAAGCACAGCCATTGGATGTGGTACATCTTTCCGCAGATCGCAGGGCTAGGCCACAGTGCCATGGCGCAGCGTTACGCGATTACGTCATTGGACGAAGCACGGGCCTATCTCGCCCATCCAATCCTTGGCGCGCGATTGCGCGAGTGCGTGGCTGCGCTGGACACGTTGACCGGAACCAGTGCGGAGCGTGTGTTCGGTTCCGTCGATGCGATGAAGTTACGCTCATCGCTTACACTGTTCGAAGCGGCGGGAGCGCCCTTTGAAGGAACGATCAAGCGTTGGTTCGGCAGCCCCGACCCGCGAACGCTGGACCTGTTGCCGCGCACTTCCGACTAGCCTTCGCCTATCGCGGCCAACACCTGATCCACCCACGCCGGGACCAGTTCAGTCGCCGGTCCATGGCGAGCCTCTTCGAACCAGAGCGTGCCTTGTGAGGGCCCAAGGTTCAGCTCCAGCGTTGCCACGCCCAGTTGCCGTGCCTGCCGGACGAACCCGGCGGCCGGATAGACGGCGCCTGACGTGCCAATCGATACGAACAGATCCGCCTTGCGCAGAGCCTCGTAGATCTCCTCCATCCGGTAGGGCATTTCCCCGAACCAGACCACGTCGGGCCGCAGAGCCTTCTCTCCGCATGCAGGGCAAGCAGGCCGCTGGAGCAAAGCCCCTACCCAAAGGGAGCGAACGTCACATGCTGTACACCAGGCGAGCAGATGCTCACCGTGCATGTGCAGAACACGGCGCGCGCCGGCGCGCTCGTGCAAGTCGTCAACGTTTTGCGTAACGATCAGCAGGTCGCCCGGCCACTCCGCGTCCAGACGGGCCAGCGCATGGTGCGCCGCATTGGGCTGCTTCGTCTGGATAGCTTCGCGGCGCATGTCGTAGAACCGCAGCACCAGATCGGGATCGCGCATGAAGGCCTCGGGCGTGGCCACGTCTTCGACCCGATGCTGCTCCCATAGACCGCCCTCGGAGCGGAACGTATCGATGCCGCTCTCGGCGCTCACGCCCGCGCCGGTGAGAATGACGATGTTGCGGATGTCCTTCATCGCCGCCATGAGACACGCCCAAAGGGGATCATGCAATGACAAGTTCGGCCACCAGAATCGGCATCATCGGCAGCGCGGGGCGCATGGGCCAGGCAATTGCCGCCGCAGTCGTGCAGGCAGGTCACATGGTCGCGGGAGGCATCGACAAGGATGGCGACGTCACGGCGCTGGCAGCGCAGAGCGAGGTCCTGGTCGACTTCTCGTCCCCCGCTGCGCTTGAGGGCAATCTCGATGCCGCTGCGGCAGCGGGCGTTCCGGTCGTCATCGGCACCACCGGGCTGGAGGAGCGCCACCACTTCCTTATCGACCACGCCGCAGAAACCATCCCTGTACTCCAGACCGGCAACACCTCTCTGGGCGTGACCCTGCTTGCGCACCTCGTTCAGGAGGCAGCGGCAAGGCTCGGCGAGGACTGGGACATAGAAATCGTCGAGACTCACCATCGCATGAAAGTCGACGCGCCGTCGGGCACCGCGCTTCTGCTTGGAGAAGCGGCCGCAAAGGCGCGCGGGGTCGATCTTGCAGAGGCCTCGGAACGGGGGCGGGACGGCATGACTGGCAGGCGGGGGACGGGGACGATCGGCTTTGCCGCTCTGCGAGGGGGAACAGTCGCCGGGGATCACTCCGTCCTGTTCCTCGGCGCCAACGAGCGCCTCACGCTTTCCCATCTGGCAGAGGACCGCACCATCTTCGCGAAGGGCGCTGTGCGGGCATGCGAGTGGCTCGTCGGACAGACGCCGGGCCGCTACACCATGCCAGAGGTTCTGGGCCTTTGAAGAAAGCAGACGTCTTCGAGTTCTTTCGCCGTCTGGCCGAGGAGAATCCCGACCCTCAGACGGAGCTGGAATACGGAAACGTGTACCAGCTCCTGGTCGCTGTCGTGCTCTCCGCGCAGTCCACCGACGTTGGCGTCAACAAGGCGACGCGCGCGCTCTTTCGGGAGGTAAAGACTCCTTCGGAGATGATCGCGCTCGGTGAGGAAGAGTTGAAAGAGCACATCAAGACGATCGGCCTGTTCAACTCGAAGGCGAAGAATGTCATCGCCTTGTCCGAAATCCTAGAGCGCGAGCACGGCGGCGAAGTACCAGCGGATCGCGACTCCCTCACCGCATTGCCCGGAGTGGGTAGGAAGACGGCCAATGTCGTGCTCAATTCCGCACACGGGGCCGAGACCTTCGCGGTCGATACCCATATCTTTCGCGTCTGCAACCGCACCGGCATGGCGAAGGGCAAGACGCCGCTGGCAGTCGAATTGGGGCTGGAGAAGAAAGTCCCCGGACCATTCAGAGTGGGCGCGCACCATTGGCTGATCCTGCATGGCCGCTACATCTGCAAGGCACGCATGCCGGAGTGTTGGCGCTGCCCCGTCGTGGACCTGTGCTCCTTCAAGGCCAAAGTGCTGGAAAAGCCCGGACGCAAAGCGAAGAGCTGAGCTAGTCCTCTCCCGCCACTGCCGAGATCACCGTTGCGGCAACGATATCGCCAATGACGTTCAAGGTCGTTCGGCACATGTCGAGGAACCGATCGACGCCCAGGATCAGGCCAATGCCCTCGGGCGGGACGCCTACGCTGCCGAGGATCAATGCAATCACGGGCAAGGAGCCCGCAGGCACTCCTGCCGTGCCAACCCCGGCGAGGATGCAGACCAGCATGACAAAGAACTGCTGACCCAGGTCGAGATCCACTCCGAAGAACTGGGCCAGAAACAGGACCGTCACGCCCTCGAACATGGCCGTGCCGTTCTGATTAGCCGTCGCGCCGATCGTCAGCACGAAGCGGGCGACCTTCGGCGGCAGCTTCAGTTCCGTGTCCGCCACTCGCAAGGCGGTAGGCAGCGTGGCATTCGAACTGGCCGTGGAGAAAGCCATCAGGCTCGCCTCGCGCGTCTGCCGGAAGAAGGTGATCGGATTCCTCCTGGCCACGAAGGCCAGCAGCGCCGAGAATACGCCGAACATCTGCAGCCCAAGCGCGAGCAAAACCACTCCGACGTAGGCGGCAAGCTTGAACAGGAGGTCCCAGCCGAACTGTGCGGCCAGATTGAACATGAAGCAGAAGATCGCAATTGGGGCGAGTTGGATGACGATGCCGATCAGCTTCATCGCCACTTCGAAGATCCCCTCAATGGCATCCTTCAGTGTGAGCGTGCGCGGCGTCTGCACCAAGAGGATGCCGATGCCGAAGAACAGGGCGAAGAACATCACCGCCAGGATGTCGTTCTGGCTCATGGCGGCGACGACATTGGTCGGTACGAGGCCCAGCACCGCATCCACACCACTGGCTGACTCGTCCGCGCTGGCGACGATGCCGGCTGCCGCCTGCCCCCCTTGCTCCAGAAGCGCCTGCGCCGCGTCGCGGTCCACGCCCGCTCCCGGTTGCAACAGGTTGACCAATGTCAGTGACAACACGACCGCCAGGCCGGTGACGATCACTGTGTAGAGCAACGTGGCGAGCCCGACGCGGCGCAGCGCCCGTATTTCGCCCATCTCCGCGATTCCGATCACCAGCGCTGAGAACAGCAGCGGCAAGACCAGCATGAACAGCAGCCGCAGGAACACCTGGCCGATTGGACCCGTCACGTAAGTCACAATCGTGGCGACCCAGGGATCTCCGGCGGCGAAGGTGTAGACGAGCAAACCCGCCACAAGCCCTGCAATGAAGCCGATCAGGATCCGCCACTGCAGCCCGCTTGTTTGCGCTTCCCCTGGGTGCGCCCCGGCAGTCGCGACTTCATTCATGTGGAGCGGTATCCTTCGCTGGGCATTCGTTCGAGCATCAAGGGAAGCAAGCGTGCGAGTTCGGCGCAAGCCCGCAGTTGGGGGGCGTTCATGGCGTTTCTACCTGGGGCGCGGCAAGCCGGAACGACTGCCCTTCGGCAGGTGCCGCGACTACGGACACCCCATTCTGCCGCAAGAGAGCGGCGATCGCGGAAGCGCGGCGTTGTGCCAGCAGTGGTCGCTCTGGTGCGGGCTCAGTCAATCCCGGAACCGCAAGCGTATCGACATTCCAGCGTTGCGCCGCCCAGGCTGTGGTCAGCACGGCTTCGCGCGTGGCACCGTCCAAAGCGTCCTCTCCATCCGCGAAGCTGATCGTCGGGAAAGGTGCGAGCGGCGGCACGATCGTGAGCGCCCAACCCTGTGCCTGGGCCTGCACTCGCTCTTCCAGAGCGCGGTAGGTGGACAAAGTCGCGTCCGGCAGCGGCGCGGCAGCAACGGTAGCGCGGCGGTGATCTCGATCAATCGTGACGGCCTCCGGTGCGACTCCGCCCGCGAGTGCGACCATTCGCCCAACCGCCGCAACCCGCTCGTTTTCACCACTGACCGCGTCAGCAGCCTGTCGCAGCTCCTCCCGCTGTGCTTCCAGCGAACCGGCGCCGGGCTCAAGCAGGACCTGGTCAATTTGCAATCGCAGCGGCTTGCCCACGCGCTGCTCCAACTGCTCCTGCAACTCGGCGGCCGGCTGCATGCGCGTACGCGGCGTTATGACGACGGCCCTGAACCGCATGGGATTGGCATCGAAGTTGGCATCAAGCTGCGTCACCCTCGCGTCCGCGCCGAACTGCTCGGACAGATACGAGCGGACTTGCGACACTGTAAGCGCTTCGCCGGCGATCTGCTTCAAGGACAGCGCGAGTGGAACGGCCATGCCCGCGAACACAAGGAACAGCACAACTGTCTGCATCCAGCTTTGCTGACTCGAGAGAAAGTGCCCGAAGCCATAGAACCGCGCCATGACCGTGGCGGAGAGCGCAATCGTCACGAAGTTGGTCACGTAAAGCGCAGAGGCCCCCGCCAGAACGGGAAGGTTCCACGTTGCTAGACCGTAGCCCACGACGGCGAGCGGCGGCATGAGTGCGGTAGCGATGGCGACGCCCACGATCGTCTCGCCACGCCCGCGAATGATCGCGAAAGTGCCGGCCAGCGCGGCAAAAAGCGCAACGAGCAGGTCAAACAAGTTGGGCCGCGTGCGCGCGATGATTTCGCTGGTGGGCGCCTGCAAGGGCGAGAACGAAACAATGAGCGCGGTGAAAAGGACGGCGCAAGCGGAGCCAGCCGCGAGCGAAATCATCGCACGCCGCATCTCAGCAAAGTCGAAAAGCGCGAGACTGAAGCCAAGGCCCAGGATCGGACTCATCAACGGCGAGATCAGCATGGCGCCGATGACGACCGCCGGGGAAGAAAGCAGCAGACCCAGTACGGCGATGCCCGCAGACATCATCGTCATGAACAAATAGCGTGGAGACCAGCCGCTCTCGTCAACGATCCTGTCGATCACCTGGCCATGGTTTACAGACCGCACGATATGCTCGCGCCACCAGCGGTACAGGGGCACGTCATCAAGCCGGTCGTGAACCGCCGAGGCGAAACCGTCCGTGTGTTGCACATGCGCCATTCGGCCTCCTAGACCGCTGCGCCGCGGCATTCACCTTCATTCACAGTCGGCAGGCGCACGGCACCTGGTGGCGCACACTTAGCCGCGTCGCTGGCGCTGTCCAACCTGCGATGGACGAATACCCTCTGGGCCGCTCACATCCTCAATGCCGCAAGAGCGATCCGCCGATAGATCCCCACCAGCATTTCAAGATCGGCAAGTGCCACCGCTTCGTCGCGCTTGTGCATGGTGGCGTTGCAAAGCCCGAACTCAATGACCGGTGACAGATCCTTGAGGAAGCGGGCATCCGACGTCCCTCCGCTTGTCGAGAGCTCCGGTGTGATGCCTGTCTCGGCCTCGATAGCAGCACTGACGAGGCTGGAGAAAGCACCAGGCTGCGTCAGGAACGCCTCTCCCGAGATCAGCGCCCTCGCTGTTCCGCCATGCCGTTGCGCAATCTCTGAGACGCGGTCCGCCAGGTCCTGCGCTGTGTGCCGGTCGTTAAAACGGATCGATATGCGCGCACTCGCCTTGGCGGGGATCACGTTGTGAGCTGGGTTACCTACGGTGAGATCGGTAACCTCCAGGTTGGAGGGCTGGAACCACTCGGTCCCATCGTCGAGCGGCATCGCCTTGAGTTCGGCGAGCATTGCAACCAGGCGCGTGATCGGATTGTCGGCCAAGTGGGGATAAGCGACGTGCCCCTGAACACCTTCGACATCGAGAAAGATGTTCACCGAACCGCGCCTGCCGATCTTGGCCATGTCGCCCAAGCGGTTGACCGACGTCGGTTCTCCGACCAGGCAGAGGTCGGGTATGACGGCGATCTCCCGCATCTTCTCGATCAACGCTACAGTTCCGAACTTGGCCGGACCTTCCTCGTCGCCCGTGATGACAAAGCTGATCGTGCCAGCCTCGCGCGGAATATGGCGCGTTGCGCACACCATGGCGGCGATCGACCCCTTCATGTCGACGGCGCCTCGCCCGTATAGCAGTTCGCCCCGAATCTCGGGAGCGAAGGGAGCGCTTGTCCAGCCCTCCCCCGGCGGCACTACGTCGACATGCCCCGCGAAAGCGAAGTGGCGCGTTCCTTCCGGCCCCCGGCGAATGGCAAGCAAGTTTTCAACGGGCCCGTCGGGCGCGTCACCCGCAACAAAGCGGATGACATCAAAGCCTTGCGGCGCAAGTTGGGCTTCCAGACAGTCGAACACCGGGCCCGCAGCAGGCGTGACACTGGGGCAGGCAATCAGCGCTTCAGCCATTTCGGCAACGCTTGGCGACAGGGGATCGGTCTGGCTCATCTTCGCCTCATCGCATATGCAGCCTTTGGAGGCGACACAAGCGCGAGGGTCATATGCCAAAGCTTGATATCGATACGATCCCACAGGCGAATCGCACCGGTTACCCTGCCCCTTACGACCAAGCAGTCGCCGGCCGCTGGTGGAGAAGGCTTGGTCCACTGGCGGGGCTGAACCACATGGGAGCCAGCCATGTGGTGCTCGACCCCGGCGCGTGGTCCAGCCAGCGCCACTGGCATGATGATGAGGATGAGCTGGTTATCATGCTGACAGGTCATGCCGTGCTGATCGAAGGGCCTGAAGGCGAGGAGCCGACCCGCACTTCACTGTCCCCCGGCGACATTTGTGGATGGGCAGCTGCGGACCGGATCGCACACCATATCGTCAATGAAACCGACGCGCCGTGCAGCTTCGTGGCCATCAGCGCGGGAAACCGGGAAGGCAGCGGGGGCTACGCGGACATCGATATGATCTTCAGGTCTGCGGGCTACTTCCACAAGGACGGCACGCCCTACGCCACGGAACGGCTCCGCTGACCGGAGCGCCAATCCTTATTCGCTCACCGGGATCTCGTACTGCTCGATAACCCAATCCTCTGCCTCGGCAGCCGCTACCCACTGCCTCATCCATTCATGATCCCACATGGCTTCCATGTAGGAATGGGCGAACCCGGGCATGGGGATGCCATATGTCAGGAACCGGCTAACAACAGGCGCATAGATCACGTCGGCGGCGCAGAAGGTGCCAAAGAGAAACGGACCACCCTTCCCGAACCGCGCTCGTGCCTCGGCCCAGAGGGTCAGGATCCGGACCACATCCTCGCGCACTTCAACCGAAAGAGGCTTCCTCGTCACCCTCGCGCGCACGTTCATCGGGCAGGATCGTCGCAGCGGCAGATAGCTGGAGTGCATTTCGGCAACCATTGAACGAGCCATGGCGCGAGCCGGCTCCTCCTTGGGCCAGAACCTGTCCCGACCGACCTTGTCAGCCAGGTATTCGATGATCGCAAGGCTGTCCCATACGACCGCCTCCCCGTCCCAGAGTACGGGAACCTTGCCAGAGGACGGCGCAAGCTCTTCCGAATTGCGCTTCAGATGCTCCCAGTCCTCGCCCAGAATCGGGACGGTTAACTCCTCAAAGCCCAGCCCCGACTGTTTGCAGGCGAGCCAAGCCCGCAGGCTCCAGCTCGAATAATTCTTGTTGCCAATGATCAGCTTCATGGGCGGCGTCCCTTCGCTGTCTTTCCGGGGTATACGTTAATCATAGCGCAGTCGAGACTGAACGCAGGGCAAGAGCGATCGGATGCAAGCGGAACCCCATCTGATTCGGTCAGTTCAGCCTCGACACAGTTCAGCCTCGACAAGGAGCAACCAGATGATGAAGGCCATCGTGGCGGCTGCCACCATTTCGCTCTGCGTGACCGGCTGCGAAAGCGCACCCGACGAACGGCAGCCGGACCGAGGTGCCAGCGTTGGCGCCGATGCCACCGCATCAGCTTCACCAAAGCCCCCCTCCCTCGATCCCCCGGATACGGAGAATGACGCGAGCACGCTGACCAACGCGCTTTCTCCGGAAGCTGCCAAAGGCGAGCAGGGCGCACGCGCTGTGCTCGCCGTATGGACTCAAGCGCTGGAGAATCGGAACTTCGCCCGCGCGTGGGAGCAGTTTCACAATCCGCCGGCCGCACGGGACGCGTATGTAGCGTGGTGGCAGCGGTATCGTACGCTGGACGTGACGGTAGAGGATGCAAGGGTGGAGGGTGCGGCAGGGTCGCTTTACTACGCCGCACCGACGACCATCACAGGGACCACCACCTCGGGAGAGCCCTTTCGACTGGAGGGTCAGGTCATCCTGCGTCGCGTCAATGACGTACCGGGCGCGACGGCTGCGCAGCTGCGCTGGCATATCGACTCGGCCGTCCTCAAGGAAGCTTGATCCTCCGCAGGAAAGGCAGATCACTGGACCTGCTCATCATTCCCGGATCATCAGATCTCGCTGTCACCCAGGACTGCAGCGCGAAGCTCCGCGATCCCTAGTCCCTTCTCCGAGGACGTAACATGAACCTCTGGATAGGCTGCGGGGTGCTTGCGCGCCTCGGCAGTCGTAGCCCCAGTGACGGCCTCCAGCTCGCTTGCCTTGATCTTGTCTGCCTTGGTGAGAACGATCCGATATCCGACCGCTGCTTCATCCAGCATACGCATCATTTCCGCGTCGACAGGCTTCACGCCATGGCGCGCGTCCACCAGCAGCAGCGTGCGCTTCAGCACGACACGGCCCCGCAAATAGTCGCGCACAAGCCTACGCCATTTCTCGACCACGGCCGGCGGTGCTTTGGCAAAGCCGTAGCCAGGCATGTCCACGAGCCGGAAAGAAAGCGGGTCTCCCACCTCGAAGAAGTTCAGTTCCTGCGTTCGTCCCGGAGTGACCGAGGTCCGCGCGATCGCCTTGCGGCCGGTCAACGCATTGAGCAGCGACGACTTACCAACATTCGAACGCCCGCAGAACGCGATCTCCGGTACGTCGGGCTCTGGCAGGAACTTGAGCTGTGGCGCGCTGAGCAGGAAGTTGACCGGACCCGCAAACAGCTTGCGGGCACGCTCGATCTCGTCGGCTTCGGTCTCGTTCATTGGCTCGCTTCCGTTCACGTCGCGCCTGCCGCCCGATCAGGCGCCACGCTTGGCGGGCTTGTCCCGTTCAGCCCCGCGCTGCTTGTCGGCAGCTTCCTTTTCAGCCTGCGCCTTAAGCTGCGGATGACGGCTGTAGAGGAATTTCTGCTGCCCGATGGTCAGGATGTTCGAGGTGATCCAGTACAGGAGCAACCCAGCCGCGAACGGCGCCATCACGAACATCATGAACCACGGCATCAGCATGAAGATCTGCTGTTGTGCCGGATCGACTTGCGCCGGGTTGAGCTTGAACTGCAAGTACATCGTGATGCCCAGCAAGACCGCGAGGATACCGATGCCAAGGAAGCTTGGAGGATCGAACGGCAGCAGCCCGAACAGGTTCAGGATCATCAGCGGATCCGGAGCCGACAGGTCCTTGATCCAAAGCACAAAGGGCTGATGGCGCATCTCGATGGCGAGGATCAACACCTTGTACAGAGCGAAGAAGACCGGGATCTGCAGGAACACGGGAAGACACCCGGCAAGCGGATTGACCTTCTCCTGCTTGTACAGCTCCATGATCTTCTGCTGCTGCGTCTGCTTGTCGTCCTTGTAACGCTCCTGCAGCGCCTTCATCTTCGGCTGGATGGCGCGCATCGCCGCCATGCTCGCGAATTGCCGCTGGGCCACCGGGAACATGATGCCGCGCACAATGACGGTGAGCAGGATAATGGCGACGCCGAAGTTGCCTACCAGTTCGAACAGCGAAAGAAGCAGCCAGAAGATCGGCTTCTCAAACCAGCGGAACCAGCCCCAGTCGATCGCCAGGCCAAAGTTCGTGATGCCTTCCGCTTCATAGCGCTCAAGGACCGCGTTCTCCTTGGCACCGGCGAACAGCTTGGTGGTCAATGCCAGTTGCTGTCCGGGCTGCACCACAGCCTCGTCGTAGACCAGGTCGGAACGGAAAAGCGAATTGCCCAGCGAGCGGAACGTCCCCGAAGCTGCCGCATCGACCGGAGCAAGCGTGGACATCCAGTATACGTCGGTAAACCCGATCCAGTTTGTCCGCTCGGCGCTGTTCACGACCCCGCTCTCGACCACATCGCTGTAGTCCGTCCCAAACGAAACGGAGCCGTCGAAGGCGCCGATCGGGCCCGAATGGACATTCCAGGTGTCGAGGCTTGCGGTGCGATCGGTACGGTTGATGAGGCCGAAGGGCTGGACCGTGACTGGCGCTGCGCCCCGGTTCATGACCCGCTGGGTCGCGGTGATGAGATAATCCTCATCGATTGTGAAAGTAATCGCGAAGGTCTGCCCAGACCCGTTCTGCCAGGTGAGCGTCAGCGGCGACTGCGGCGTCAACTTGGCGCCTTCAGGCGCGCTCCACACCGTTGTCGCGTTCGGCGTGGCAAAACCCTGTCCTACCCAGCCAAACTGCGCAAACTGCTGAGCAGGGGTGCCAGCCGGAGAGTAAAGCCGTACGGGCCCGGAGTCCTTGTTCACCGTTTCGCGGTGACCATTGAGAACCAGGTCATCGACGATTGCGCCCCTCAGGTTGATCGAGCCGGAAACGCCGTCAGCCGCGATCGGCACGCGCCCGCCTGAGGCCAGCGCGGTCTTGAGATCCTGCTGCTCCAACTGCACATCGGCAGCATTCGTCAGACCGCCCTCGCGCGTCGGCTTCAATGGCCCCGCAGCATTCTTTGCGCCGCCGCTTTCGACCACCTGCGTAGGAGTCTTGCTTTGCGGGTAGAAGTACCCGACCGCCGCATCCCATCCGAACAGGACGAGCGCAGTCATCAGGACCGCGAGGATGATGTTACGCTGATTCTCCACGAAGCTTCCAAGTCCCGTTTTTGAGCGGCTGCCCTTACGTCAGGGCACGGGGTCCGGGCCATGCCCGCCCCAAGGATGGCAGCGCATTATACGCTTGATCGCCAGCCAGCCACCCTTAATCGCACCGTGTTTTTCCACGGCCTCGATCGCGTATTGCGAGCAAGAGGGCTGGTAGCGACATGTCGGCGGCATAAGCAGCGATGGGCCAAGCTGCCAGGCCCGCGCCACGAGGACCAGCATCCGTTTGGGAAGCTCCCCGACGCGCATTACCGTTTCTCACGCCTGCGTCGTGGCGGGTCGCCCTTGCCAGCACGGGCGCGGCCGAGCGCCGCAATCAGTTCTTCGCGAAGGTGTGCGAAGTCGCGCTCGACCCCGCCTTCCCGTCCGATCAGAACGTGATCGGTATCGGAGAGCCCGTGCAGCGGGAGAACTTCGCGAGCAAGCGCGCGGAAACGGCGCTTCATGCGGTTGCGCACAACCGCGTTGCCGATCTTCTTGGTTACAGTGATGCCGAGCCTTCGGCCCTGCCCCTCGTTAGCGTGCGCCAGAAGCACAAAACCCTGCCGGGCAACGCGCAATCCCCGATTCGCGGCAAGAAAGTCCGCTCGCCGGGTCATCATGAGGTAAGGAGCAGCCACGTGCGCTAAGATAGGAACGAGGCGGCTAAACAGAAGCGGCAGTGCCAAGCAAAGCGGCAACGGCCCTCACATCCGCCACAAACGAGCGAGAGGAAGGCATGCGCCGCCAAACGGGAGCAGCAAGCCCCCGAAGGGCACTGGCTCAGGCCGAGAGCTTCTTGCGGCCGCGCGCACGGCGTGCGCGCAGCACCTTACGACCGCCTACGGTCGCAGTACGAGCGCGGAAGCCATGACGGCGAGCGCGAACAAGACGGCTGGGCTGGAATGTGCGCTTCATGGCGAGACCTCAAAAACATGGCGCCATCGCGGCGCGAACAAAAAGGGCCGCCCACATCGGAGCGACCGTTCATCTGGGAAGCGCGCCTACTGCAGGGTGCCGGATGAGTCAAGCCGCAGGAGCATCGTTTGCGCCGCTTCAGAGCCTTCCCTTGGCGAAGCGGCACCAATGTGAAAGCATTGTAACTCGACACCCGACACAGCTTTTCGCATGCTTTGTGCAAACGTCAATTGAAGTGGGGAAGCCGGGTGGTCGCGCTGGTCTCGACAGTGGCCTACCTCGGCCTCGAAGCGCGCAGTGTAGAGGTGCAATGCCAGATGCGCCAGGTCTCCCTGCATTCCAGGTCGTCGGCTTGCCGGACAAGGCAGTGGGTGAAAGCCGCCAGAGAGTCGGCGCCGCGCTATCCTCTATGGGGCTGGCCCTGCCACCCAAGCGTATCACCATCAATCTCTCCCCGGCGGATCTGCCCAAGGAAGGTTCTCACTACGACCTGCCCATCGCCCTGGCCCTGCTGGCAGCCATGGGCGTTGCCGATGCCGAACAACTGACCGACTTCGTTGCAGTTGGTGAACTCGCACTGGATGGTCGGCTAATTCCATCGCCTGGAGTCCTGCTCTCCGCTTTGCATGCCAGCGCTTTGGAGAAGGGACTGATCTGCCCCGCAGCGCAGGGATCGGAAGCTCGATGGGCCAGTGGAGTGCCTGTTGTCGCAGCACCGAACCTCGTAAGCCTGCTCAACCACCTGAAAGGCACCCAGGTTCTGCCCACACCCGAACCGGGGATGGCAGAAGCACGGAAGAACGGCCCGGATTTGCGGCAGGTAAAAGGGCAGGAAACGGCCAAGCGAGCGCTGGAGATTGCGGCGGCCGGAGCGCACAATCTGCTGATGATCGGTCCGCCTGGCGCGGGAAAATCCCTGTTGGCCAGCTGCCTGCCTGGTATTCTGCCGGAACTTACACCAGCCGAAGCTCTGGAGACCTCGATGGTGGCCAGTGTAGCCGGCTTGCTGGAGGATGGGCGCATCAGCCGTGCGCGGCCGTTTCGCTCGCCTCACCACTCTGCGTCCATGGCCGCGCTGACCGGCGGCGGGCTGCGGGTCAAACCTGGTGAGGTGTCGATGGCACACCTGGGTGTCCTGTTCCTCGACGAATTGCCGGAGTTTCAACGAGCGGTACTCGATTCGCTACGCCAACCTCTGGAGACGGGCGAGGTGAGCGTCGCCCGCGCCAATGCGCATGTGACGTACCCTGCCCGCGTCCAACTCATCGCGGCGATGAACCCGTGCCGCTGCGGCCACCTCGGAGATCCGGCACTTGGCTGCAGCCGTGCCCCACGTTGCGCCGCAGACTACCAGAGCAAAGTCTCAGGCCCCCTTCTGGACCGGATCGATCTCCACGTCGAAGTTGAAACGGTCAGAGCTGCGGATCTTGCCCTGCCGCCCCCGGCGGAAGGAAGCGCCCAAGTAGCGGCGCGCGTTCGCTCCGCGCGCGACTTGCAGTCTGACCGGTTAAGGGGAGTCACAGCTCGTACCAACGCTGAGCTGGACGGCGACCTTCTGGAGATACACGCTACGCCAGACGAGGCGGGAAAGCAGCTGCTGATGCAGGCCGCCGACGCAATGCGGCTTTCCGCACGCGGCTATACCCGAATACTGCGGGTCGCGCGTACGATCGCTGATCTGGCCGGCAGCGGGACTATAGGCCGTGTCCATATCGCTGAAGCCCTGAGTTACCGCCGCCAGCCGCCAAGGGCCTGACCAAGAAACGCTTTCGACGCGGAGGCCAAGGTATAAACTCTGCACCCTGCTTGCTGCACACAGTTCAGCGGGCAGATGATCGCCCCCAAATCTTGGTAGCGCGACTAGGATCTACCAAGATGAGGCGCGGGAATATGCTGCCAGTACGTAGACGATATCAGGACCCTACTACCTGAACATGTAATTCCGTAACCCGAACACGACTCTTCTATTTCTTTCCTCTGCTTGCACTTTACCATTCTCCATTTTCAACGGAACCATGACGCAAGGGCTCCGTTAACGTGAAGACAGCCTGAACTGGTTTCAGGAGTCATCTATAAACAATGGAGGATACTATGCGTAAGGCACTGTCAGCCGCCGTACTCACATCCGCGCTCGCGTTAAGCCTACCCGCTGCGGCGCAGTCGGGCATGTCCCACTCACAGCACTCCGGAGCTGGCATGCACGACCGTGCAAGCTGGTTCGAGGCTGCGGATCGCAACGACAATGAGCAGCTTTCTCGTGAAGAATTTCGCGACTTTCGTACCAACACGATGAGTCGCGACCAACTCGCCACTTATCGGGCGGACCGCCGCACCGCGATGTACTCACCCGTCGATATGACATTCACCAAGCTGGACCTGGACAAGAATGGCACGGTCTCGGCAACCGAGTTCGCGAACGCGCCAACGATCGCGGAAAAGTCCACTAACACCGCCACGAGGACAACCTCCGACTGGAGCAACCCCGATTACGTTACGGCTACCTATTACATGACGGTCCGGCCGGTTGATGCAAACGTGATCGAAGGCAAGCCCGTGGTTAATCTCAAGGGTGAGCGAGTCGGCCGGATCGACCGTATCGTTCGAACTCAGGACCAGAACCGTTATTATGCGATGATCGATCTGCAAGGGACGCCGATGTATCGGCCCGGTAGCTTGCCGCGCGACGAAGCAGGTGTGCCGCTGGACGATGTTCTGCTTTTCCGGGACGGAAGTTCGGTCATGCTCTCTTCACGCGGAGAGGAATTCCTCAGAGATGCCGATGCGCGTGTAATCGAGAACCCCGAAACCGTCGAACGGCTCTATCAGATCTGATTGGCTGCCGGCAGCAAACCTGAAGGAGAATCGCATGCAGATGCGCACGAAGGGCGCGCTGGTGCTGGCTGGGCTCCTGGCGGCCTGCGGGCAAGGGTCGGAGCGAGCGGACGGTGGGGTTGCACCCGACGCAGTTGAACTCGCGACGAACACTGACGGAGACCAGGTCATACTCGACGGCCGCATCGTTTCCGCTGGACCAAGCAGCTTTATCCTCGACCACGGTGCAGGTCGCGTCACCGTGGAGATGGACGACTGGGATGCGTTTAAAGAAGGGAACCTGCTCAAGGCCGGTGATCGCGCCGTCGTGACCGGCAGGCTGGACGAGCGTTTTCTCGGCACACACACAGTCGAAGCTCGGCGCGTTTACCTACCTGCACTGAACACCGCCTTCCTCGCGAGTGCGGTGGACGAGGAAGCGTTCAGCCTTCCGGTGGAGGCCGACCCGGCTCAGTTCGCCTACACCGGATGGGTGCTCAGCACGCAAGACCAGAGCTTCACCATGGGTACTGACGCCGCGAAGTTCGAGGTGGATGTCTCACGTCTTCGCGATAACCCTTTGGATGATGAAGGATACCAGAAAGTGGAAGCGGGTGAGCGCGCGCACGTCTGGGGTGACTTCCAGTTTGCCGAGGGCGGCGGCCAGCTGATTGCCGATGGCGTGATCAGCCTTTCATCGAATTCTACGGCTGGTAGCCCAACAACAACCGCGGCGACAGGGAGCGTGCAGCCCAGTCCAGGTGTCAGCTAGCCGGCACCAGTTGACTGCTCGCCAAGCGAGTGCGACCTGCCTCGTCATCGTTCATTCGCAACGGTGACGAGGCATTCGCTGCGAACACTGCTATTGCTTCTCCGGGCAGTCTCGCCGCAACGCTGGCATCACTTCGCGGACGAACAGACGACCTGCTTCTCCCCAATCAGCAGGGTAAAAGCCTGGGCCGACGACAACCAGGCGTTCCAGACCCAGGCCGACAAGTTCAGTCAGCCGTTGGTGACAACGCTCTGGCGTACCGACCACCGCGAACCGTCGGACGAAATCGGGGGAGAGGGCACTACCCACCAGGCGCTCCTTCGAGGCGATATTTCCGTGTTCGGTCATATCATAGCCCTGTCGGATCCTAGCGAGGTTGTCCGCCGTCGCCGCATCTGCAGGCCCGACCTGCCCCTGCATCGTTTGAAAGCGGGCGAGCGGCGGAGCCATGTGCATGGCAACCTCCATCGCGACATCTTCATCCGGATGGCAGACGACGACGACCTGCGCTCCCCAGGAGGCGCCCTGCTCGCTCAACCCAGCGCTTGTTCTAGACTGCCGGGCCGCGGCCAACGCCCATCGCATTCTCTCCGGATCGGCGCCAACGCTGAATGTGACGCGCTCTGCCACAGGTGCCGCCATGGCAATCACTTTGGGGCCTGTAGCGGCAACATCGAGGGGAACCTTCGCAAGCCCCTCAGTCAGCCATTTCAGCCGTACACCTGTGGGTTTCGCACCAAGGGAGAGCGAGTGAATGGAAGCAGCCTCTCCGGCAGAACCAAACTCTTCGAAAGGGATTTCGCCACCTGACAGCAGGATCTGCAAGTGCTTGATCGCCTCTTCGAACCGCGCGAGCGAGACCGGCGCATGCCCCAGGTAAGCGAGCGCGGAATCTCCGCGGCCGATCCCCAACACCGCCCGTCCGCCAGAGACTGCCTGCAGCGTTGCCGCAGCGCCTGCGGTGACGGCAAGGTTTCGCGTCAGCGGATTGGTGACACCTGTGGAGAGCTTTATCCGCTCTGTCGCAGTCGCCCAGACCGCCATCTGCACATAGGGATCAGCACTGAGGCACTGGGAGTCCATGAACATCTGTCCGTCCCAGCCCTCTTGCTCGATCGCGCGCGCCTCCGCCAGATCCGCACCGGTGTTTGAGCCCCCGGCCCTCCATATCTCCAGCATTCGTTTCCCTCCCTGCCGCCATGCGGCTCAAGAGGCAGTCTGCCTGTGAGGTGCTGGAAATCAATCCTTAGCGTCAAGTTGGCGCAGAACCTCGGCGATCACTTGCGGATCGCAGGCGAAGCCGAGGTGCGTGCATCGCAAAGCGACGGCACGGTCGCGCTCGCCGGGCCAGCCACAGGCGGAGCGGGGTTGAACGACGCCGTCACGAGGACTCCAAAGCGCAACCGTGGGGACCGGAGGCTTGCCGCGCAGTTCACATTCTACCGGCGGTTCGTCTACCGAGTGTCCGGTGATGACTTGATAGGCTCGCCAAGCATTGTTGGCGCGTGGGTTACCTGAAAATGGCGTCCCCATCGTAATCACGCGGGACACATTATCTGGCTGCCTGCGCGCGATCTCACGCGCGAACAGTCCTCCCAGACTCCAGCCGACCAGTGCAATGGGTGCCTTGTGCTGCCGCGCCAGCGCTCCGACCCGGCGCATGAGGAACGTAAAGTTGTCCTCAGTCGGCCCGAGATTGAGGCCGAGCCCCCAGTCGTGCACCGAGTGCCCGGCAGCAGCCAGAGCATCCGCCATCGGACGCATGCGGACCGGGTGGGCGCCGAAGCCCGGCAGGAGCATGACAGGCTGGGGGTGCAGGGCCCGGGCGGGCTCATGTTTCTCGGGGACGCGGCGGAAAGAAGCCAGTTCCCCCAAAAGATACCGCAGAGGGGGGCCACTGACACCTTCGGGCCGTGGCTCGCGAGCAAGAGCGGACCGGCGCATGAACTCGCCTGTCGCCCTCGCGGCTCGTTCACCTGCGAGCCTCCAGAAGTTGTTCGCAACCGCCGACACGTCTTCGTTTCCCGTCCTGTCTGTCCTGCAACGTGCAACTGCGTAATCTTGTTTCGGTCTAACGCCGGAACGCGCGAACGTCACCTGAACGCAACGCACCGTAACGAAAGTGTCATGGTCAGACTCCCCTGATCGGCGTCACGAGAACCCGGTGCGGAATCGCCCATTGCGGAACGACATTGCGGCAGGTGCCAGCATACCCCATATGTTCCGCCATGGCCGAACTCGTCATACGTCGCGGGCTGGAAGAGCCCGACACTTCCGGCAATTTTGTACCCCACAAGCCTCAGCGACCCGAAAAGTCGCTTCCGGGCAAGCGATTCGTCATCCAATCCGACTATCAGCCTGCCGGCGACCAACCGGCCGCCATCGCTGACCTCGTCGCTGCGGCAAAGGAGGGTGAGAAGACTCAGGTGCTCCTCGGCGTCACCGGCTCCGGCAAGACCTTCACCATGGCCAAGGTGATCGAGGAGCTGCAGCGCCCGGCCCTGATCCTGGCGCCCAACAAAATCCTCGCCGCCCAGCTCTATGCCGAGTTTCGCGACTTCTTCCCGGACAACGCGGTCGAGTATTTCGTCTCGTACTACGACTACTACCAGCCCGAAGCCTACGTTCCGCGCTCGGACACCTACATCGAGAAGGAAAGCTCGGTGAACGAGGCGATCGACCGGATGCGCCACTCGGCCACGCGTGCGCTACTGGAGCGCGATGACGTGATCATCGTCGCCTCGGTCTCATGCCTCTATGGCATCGGTTCGGTCGAGACCTACTCGGCGATGATCTTCGACCTGAAGAAGGGGGGCACCGCCGACCAGAGCGAGATCATCCGCAAGCTCGTCGCCTTGCAGTACAAGCGCAATGACGTGGCATTCGCGCGCGGCAACTTCCGCGTGCGAGGAGACAACCTCGAACTCTTCCCATCGCACCTGGAAGACACCGCCTGGCGGATCAGCTTTTTCGGGGACGAGATCGAGGAAATCGCCGAATTCGATCCGCTTACGGGCAAGAAGGGTCAGAGCCTCGACAAGGTGCGCGTCTATGCGAACTCGCACTATGTGACACCCGGCCCGACCATGAAACAGGCCTCGGAGGCGATCCGCTTCGAACTCACGGAGCGTCTCAAGGAACTGGAGGCCGAAGGCCGTCTGCTGGAGGCACAACGGCTGGAGCAGCGCACCAATTTCGACCTTGAGATGATCGCCGCCACCGGATCGTGCAACGGGATCGAGAACTATAGCCGCTTCCTGACCGGTCGTTTGCCGGGTGAACCGCCGCCAACGCTATTTGAGTACCTGCCCGACAACGCTCTGCTCTTCGTCGACGAGAGCCACCAGACCGTGCCGCAAGTGGGCGCGATGGCGCGCGGCGACCACCGGCGCAAGATCACGCTGGCCGAATACGGCTTCCGCCTGCCAAGCTGCATCGACAACCGCCCCCTACGCTTCAACGAGTGGGATGCAATGCGCCCGCAGACGATCGCCGTCTCGGCCACGCCGGGCAGTTGGGAAATCGAGGAATCGGGAGGTGTCTTTGCCGAGCAGGTGATCCGCCCTACTGGCCTGATCGACCCGCCCGTCGAGATCCGCCCCGTCGAGGACCAGGTCCAGGACTGCATCCAGGAGTGCAAGACCACCGCCGCCGCCGGCTACCGCACTCTGGTCACGACCCTGACCAAGCGCATGGCCGAGGATCTCACCGAATTCATGCACGAACAGGGCGTGCGGGTGCGCTACATGCACTCCGACGTCGAGACGCTGGAGCGCATCGAGCTGATCCGCGATCTTCGCCTCGGCGTCTACGACGTGCTGATCGGCATCAACCTCCTGCGTGAGGGCCTCGACATTCCGGAGTGCGGCCTGGTCTGCATTCTCGACGCCGACAAGGAAGGCTTCCTGCGCTCCGAAACCTCGCTGATCCAGACCATCGGCCGCGCTGCGCGTAACGTCGAGGGCCGGGTGATCCTTTACGCCGACCGGATGACTGGCAGCATGGAGCGCGCGATTGCCGAGACCGACCGGCGCCGCGCCCGGCAGCAGGAGTACAACGAAGCCAACGGCATCACGCCGCAGACGATCAAGCGCCGCATCGCCGACATCGTTGCCGATACGGCGAGCCGCGACGGCGTGCTCATCGACATCGACGCAGAGGGCGAAAACAACCTCGTCGGCCATAACTTGCGCGCCTACATCGAGGAGCTGGAGAAGAAGATGCGCGCCGCCGCCGCCGACCTCGAGTTCGAGGAGGCCGGACGCCTGCGCGACGAGATCCGCAAGCTTGAGGGGGAAGAGCTCGGGCTTCCCTCCAGCGAGCACAAAGCGCCTAAGGTCGGGCGCAGCAACGAGGGCAAGCCGGGTACTCGCAAGCTGCGCTATGGCAAGACGCAGCGCAAGTTCGGCCGCTAACCGGCACGCTCTGGCGGCACTGCCACACAATCAGCGCTGGAGCGGCCAGATCGGGAACTCCTGACTTCGTCGAGAGCTTGGTTGCGCATGAGCGATCTTCTGGCCACAGGATGGAATTCGCGGCACGTCCGGATCGGCGATGTGCGGCTGCATGTCGTCGAAGCCGGGCCCGAGGACGGATCGCCCATTATCCTGCTGCACGGCTTTCCGGAGTTCTGGTGGGCATGGCGCCTCCAGATCGATCGCCTTGCGAATGCAGGCCTTCGCGTCATTGCGCCCGATATGAGAGGCTACAACCTGAGCGATGCACCGAGTGGCGTACACGCTTACGCGATGCGCAAGCTGGTTGGCGATGTAACGGGCCTGGCATCCGCGCTGGGGTACGAAAGCTTCGCACTCGCGGGACATGATTGGGGCGGGCTCGTTGCATGGCACGTCGCCTCCCGGCACCCGAGCCGGGTCACGCGGCTTGCCATTCTGGACGCGACGCATCCCGACGTCTGGCGCCGGTTTGCTCTGCGTCATCCAACGCAAGCACTGCGCAGCGCCTATGTCGCATGGTTTCAGCTACCACTCGTTCCCGAAGCGATGCTGAGCGCGTTCGACTTTTCCGCTCTTCGGGGGACCATGAAAGCGAGCGCAAGGAACGGCGTTTTCCCGCGCGACGTAATGGATCGCTACGCAGAGGCTTGGCGTCGAGCGGGTGCGCTCACCGCGATGCTCAACTACTATCGCGCACTCAGCCTGCCCGGTGAAAGTGCTGCCGGAAAGATCCGCTGTCCTACCGCGATCATCTGGGGCGAGAGCGACAGCTTCCTCGACAATCGCCTGGCGCACGAGAGCGCCGCGATGTGCGACAATGCGTCGATGACGCTGGTGCCTGAGAGCACGCACTGGCTTCATCTGGAACAGCCGGCGAATATCGCCGCACAACTAATAGCGCTCGTTCACGAGGACCCATGCAATTGACGTGCGCACTGGGGCGCCCGCCCCCTCTGCGCATAAGGCCAAGGGGACGGGCGGCGGTCACGCACTAGGCTCGCAGAGCCTGTTGCCAGCCTCGCTCAGGCAAACTTGCCGGCTCTGGCTATCTCGCTAACCGGCTTGCGGTGGCTGGGCACTTCGCGCTCCTGCAGGAATTCAGGCAGGAGTTCCTTGCCTGCCGCCTTGCCAATCACGAAAGCGGCTTCAAGCCGCTGATCGGCCGGGATACCAAGGGCCGCCTCGGCTTCACCGAACTTGATGCCTGTCATCCCATGTGTGTGGTAGCCAAGGGCCTGCGCCTGAAGAGCGGCAAGCATCCATGCTGCACCGGCATCGAAGCTATGGCTGTGGTTCTCCGAATTGCCGCTGTCCGAACGCATGTACCGGTCAGAGACCACGTAGACGAGAGCGGAGGCCTCCTTAGCCCAGCCCTGATTGAACTCGACAAGTTGCGCGAGGAACAAGTCCCAGTTTGCATCGCCTTTGCGCGCATACAGGAAAGTCCATGGCTGGACGTTGTAAGCGGACGGAGCCCAGCCAGCAGCCTCGAAAATCACGTCCAGATCCTCTTGAGGAATTTCGGAAGCGTGGAATGCGCGCGGGCTCCAACGATCGACGATGAGCTTCTCGACCTTCGGGTGTGCGGTACGACCGGTCATGTATTATCCTTTCTTTTGAGAGGTTCGGTTCAAGCGGCGTCCACGAGGACAAGTTCGGCATCCTCAAGCGCCGTGACGGTGATGATATCGAGGCCCGTTATCGCGACGCCGTCCCGCGCCTTGGCTTCGGTGTCTCCCACGCGCACTCTGCCGGTGGCGGGCACGAGGTAAGCGTGCCGGCCGGCGTTCGTGGCGTATGTCACGCTTTCGCCCGCCTTCAACGTGGCACCAAGCACACGCGCTTCCGCTCGGATCGGCAGCGCTCCCACGTCGCCCGCCATGCCTGAGGCAAGGATGGCGAACTGACCGTCGCGTGCGTCCTTGGGAAACGGACGCGCACCCCAGTTCGGAGCTTCGCCACGGCGATCCGGCAAAATCCAGATCTGAAAGAGAGTTGTCTCCTCATCCTCGAGATTGAACTCGGAGTGCGCGATTCCCGTGCCTGCACTCATCACCTGAACGTCCCCGGCCTCGGTGCGTCCCTCGTTGCCGAGACTGTCACGATGGGTGATGGCACCTTTGCGGACGTAAGTGATGATTTCCATGTCGTTGTGCGGGTGAGTCGGGAAGCCCGACCGTGGGGCGATGGTGTCATCGTTCCAGACGCGCAGGCGCCCCCAGTGCACACGATCGGGGTCATGATAGGACGCAAACGAGAAGTGATGATGGGCATCCAGCCAACCGTGGTTTGCGGCGCCCAGGGATTCGAACGGACGTAGTTCAATCATGGTGTTCTCCACGATGAGATCATTGGCATTGGGGCAATATGGCCGTTGTCGGGCGATCGGATAAGTGCGATAAAGCGCTCGAAGATGTTCGAGATAGTTGAATGCCTGAGACAGCTCCGCCCAGCATAGATCACCTGCGTGTGTTCCTTTGCGTGAGCGAGGAAGGAAGCTTCAACGCAGCTGCGCGCAAGCTCGGACGCGCGATCTCGGTGGTCAGCTACGCCATTGCACAGCTTGAGCTGCAGCTCGGCGTTCGGCTGTTTGATCGCGAGGGGTCGCGCCGTCCTCAACTGACCGAGGCAGGCAAGGCGCTGGTCGGCGAAGCGCAGACCGTCTCCAATGACGTTGACGCTCTGCTGGCGAAAGTGCGGTCGCTGCGCCAAGGCCTGGAGGCAGAGCTATCTCTGGCCGTCGACGTCATGGTGCCTGGGGAGGCTCTGGCCCGCCTGCTCCGGGATTTCCAGGCGATGTTCCCCAGCGTGTCTCTTCGGCTTCATGTCGAGGCGCTTGGCGCTGTGGCAGCGCTTGTGCTTGACGCTCGCGCCAACCTGGCCATTGCGGGACCGGATATCGTGGACCTGGCCGAAATCGAGCGCGAGGCCGTTGGGGCGGTCGAGTTGGTCCCAGTTGCCGCGCCCGATCATCCGCTTGCGCAGATGGACCGCATCGTTCCCGGCGAAGCACGCAAGCACCTTCAACTCGTCCTCACGGATCGCTCGATACTGACCGAAGGGCGCGACTTTTCAGTCCTCAGCCCTCGCACATGGCGCCTCGCAGATCTTGGCTCGAAGCACATGTTGCTGAAGGAGGGTATCGGGTGGGGCTCGATGCCGCGCCATGTCGTTCGCCAAGATCTTGCGAACGGGTCGCTGATCGAACTCAGGCTCCCCGAACAGCCGGCCATGGACTATACGCTGGTAGCATTGTGGCGCAAAGATACCCGCCCGGGTCCAGCGGCGAGTTGGATCCTCGATACGCTGCCTAAGCTGCTGGCAAGCTGCCCACGCTAATTCCAAGCTGCTGGGGCTGTGGTGATTGCGTGGAAGCCGCACACGCCCCAAATTCACGGTCATGACCGCGACACGACTCAGCAGCCGATCCGTAATCCGTCTTTCGCCGCGCCCCGGCACCAGTGAGGAGGTAGCCCCTTTCCTGCAGGGCCTTGTCACTTCCGACGTCCAGGGGCCTTTGCCCGTCTGGGCAGCCCTGCTGAGCGCCCAAGGCAAGGCGCTGTTCGACTTCTTCGTGTGGGGCGATGGCGATGATCTTCTGCTCGATTGTGAGGGCGCAGTCGCCGATGCCTTGGTAAAGCGTTTGTCCCTCTACCGCCTTCGCCGTGGCATCGACATCGCCATCGATCCCGAGATGTCGGTACACTGGCGATCCGAGGCCGATGGGGCGCATACGGCCGACCCCCGTTTACCCTCGATAGGGGTTCGCTGGCTGGAGAGCGGTTCAGACGAGGCTGGTGATGCTGAGGAGGCTTACCTGCGACACCGGCTGTCACTCGGAGTGACGGAGGGCCAAGGCGAACTCGGCTGCGATGCCACGCTCTGGCTGGAGTGTAACGCCGTTGAACTGCACGGGGTCAGCTTCAGCAAGGGCTGTTATGTCGGGCAGGAAAATACCGCTCGCATGAACTGGCGGCAGAAGGTGAATCGCAGGCTTGTCGTCGTGCCGCTGGGGCGATCGGACCCCAAGCGCCAACGCACGGCCTATGAAGAGCTGGGACTGGCTGTGGATCACCTCAGAGTAGAGGATATCGCCCCGGAACTCGCCCCCAGTTGGCTCCAGCTCGCCGCGAGCGAAGACAGCACGTAATGTGCCGCCCTCAGGCGTGCGAAACTCCCCGCGCACCAACCCAGTCGGCAAATTTGTCGGCCAGCACTGCGACATAGCGCTTTGCGTGCTTACCTGACTGACGGGCAAGTCGCATCCGGGAGCCCATTTCGCCGGCCGGCTCGAAGCCGGACTGCAACAGAACGCGCGCCGAGGCTCCTGACTCGGAGAAATCCCTCGCGATCACTTTGCTATATCCCAAGGTTCGCGCTTGGCTCAGCACCGCACGAACCGCCTCTGCCGCGTACCCGTGGCCTTGATAGCCGCGAATGATCCAGCAGCCGAGCTCCACTTCTTCACCTGCCGGAACCAGCCCGATACTGCCGATCACCCTCGGGCCACTTTCTCCGCGCAAGTTGATGAGGCATTGGGGCAAGCGGACGTCGCGGGGGCGCTTGAGATAAGCGCGGACCTCCGCCGGCGTCCGCGGCAAAGACAAAGCCCCGATGCTTCGGCCGACCGCGTCGTCGTCAAGCACCTCGACCAGGTCCTCAAAGTCCTCTGGCCAGCCCGGCCGCAGAAACAGTCTCTCCGTGCGGATGAACATGTTCGTTGTCTCCGACTCGATCCCGCATGGATTATGCTGCACCCTTGAAACAGCAAATGCACTCACAAAGCGCCGAAATGAAGCGAGACGCACGACCACATAAAGCCACCGAATCTGTTCCTTGCGTTCACGCGGCTCGCATGTCTGCCTCTGCAGGGTTCACCGGCAAACCATCGTCACAGTCGCTTGCCGAACCGAACGTCACCGCATACTCACGCGTCGTGAATGCTCCACCCCGCGCGCGGCTGTGCCGTTCCTTGGAGCGATTGGTAGGCTGAAAACCGACCTTCTCAAGAACGCGGGCAGAAGCCCTATCGTCCACAAAGGGGCTGGCTACCAGCTGCCGATGCCCCAAGGTCCGCGCCAACCGGACGACGGCGCTGGACGCCTCCGTCGCATAACCGCAGCCCCAGCTATCAGGTGCGACCCAGAAGCCGAATTCGGTCAAAGCTCCATCAGCATGCAGCCCGGCACCGCCGATCACCCGCGATCCGCGTGCGCTGGGAAGCGTCACCAGGAAACCCGGATAGCGCAAGTCCTGATGCCGCGAGACGGTCAGTTGCGCGTCTTCCGGCGTGTACGGCCACGGGATGCGCGTGAAGTTCCGCACGATCCGCTCGTCCGACATGGCAGCGTGCAATTCCTGCCAGTCTTCCGGCCACGCCGGACGGAGGAAAAGCCGCTTGGTGCGAATGAACATTGTATTCTCCGTTCGTACGTCCCCCGCGCAGGCCCACTAAGCCAGCCGGATGACACAGGCGTTACGCACCCGCGCCGCAGGAACGAACATCCTGCGCGATGGTGCCAGCGTGATCGAAGGGAGACACGAAAAAAGGGAGTGGGCCTGGCCCCTCCCCTCGTTCTGACCGGTTCTCCGCCTTAGCGGAGCCCGGCAGGGCCATCCCGTGGGACGGCCCGTTACGGCCGTCGACTATTCAGCGGCTTCCGCCATCACGTCTACCGACACGTATTTGCGGCCAAGTTTGCCATCGTGGAAGCGAACACGGCCTTCGCCCAATGCAAACAGAGTGTGGTCCTTGCCCATACCCACGTTTGCACCCGGATAAACGCGAGTGCCACGCTGACGGATGATAATGTTGCCGCCGATCACTTCCTGACCGCCGAACTTCTTGACGCCGAGACGGCGGCCAGCTGAATCGCGACCGTTACGCGAAGAGCCGCCTGCTTTCTTGTGTGCCATTGCAATCTACTCCGGAATTCTGGCTCAGCCGACCGACACGATGCGCAGCAGAGTCATCTGCTGGCGATGGCCGTTCTTGCGGCGATAGTTGTGGCGGCGGCGCTTCTTGAACACCACGACCTTCTCGCTCTTCGCCTGCGCGATAATCTCCGCAGAGACCTTCACGTTCGCGGCGTCGGCGATCTCGCCATCCTTGCCCGCAAGAAGAACGTCACCCAGCGTGATTGTCTCGCCAGCGTCACCCGCCAGCTTCTCAACCGCGATTTTGTCTCCGGCGGCAACCCGATACTGCTTGCCGCCCGTGCGCACTACTGCGAACATGGTGCCCTTACCCAATCTCAAAATGTGCCCGATGAAGGGCTGAAACAACCTGCCCCAGCCACTGCAGCTTCCACCAGGAAAGCGCCTGCGGGCGACGCACCGGCTATCCCGTGCAAGCACAGGTTACCGGAAAGAGAGGTGCCGTTAATCCAAGCGCCGCAACGAGTCAACCAAGCAGTGGCCGCGCCAGACGATCTCGCCGTGGATTGCCTCTCGTCCGCGGCCTCAGGCATGCTATGGCTCAAAGCATGATGCGCGCAACCACCCGCCCAATCCTGAAACTCGCGGCACTGTCCGTCGCCCTGCTGCTAGGCGCCTGTGCCGGTTCACGGGATTATCCGTCGCTGGCCCGACGCGACATCGAGCGAATCGAAGGAAGCGCCTCGCCCGCCTCTGGCGCAATCGAGGTTCCTCCTGCGCTTCCCTCGCCCAGCGCCGATCTGACCAGCCGGCTAGCCGGGTTGGTCGAGATAGCGCGGTCAGCTCACGCGAATTTCCAGTCCAGGCAACCTGCGGTGGAGCGGGCAGTCTCCGGTGCAGGCGCTCCGATCAGCGCCAGCTGGTCCGAAGCACAAGTGGCACTTGCGGGACTTCAGGCCGCCCGCAGCGGCGCCGTGACCTCTCTTGGAGAGCTTGATCAGCTATACGTCGATGCGCGCGTGTCTCACCCTGGGCAGGTGAGCCCCTCGGCCACCGCCATTGCCGTCGCCCGGGAGCAGGTCGAGGGCTGGGTGAAAAACGAGAATGCCGTCATCGAGCGACTCGGCTCTCGCCTGAGATAAGCGCCACGAGACCTGGTCAGGACCAGCGGGCAATATCCTGGTAGTCCTCGGCGCGCGGCTCAACCCAGCGCCACTGCCCGCCAACTTTCTCTCGTTTCCAGAACCAGCTTTCGGACTTGAGATGATCCATCGCGAAGTCCGCCGCTGCGAAGGCGGAGCGCCGATGGCGCGCAGCGGCTGCCACCAGGACGATCGGATCTCCCGGCATCATCGTTCCGCTGCGATGTATAACCAGCAAGCCTTCCAGATCCCAGCGACCGAGGATCCGCTCAGCCAGTTCATGCATAGCCGGTAGAGTAAGCGGTTCGTAGTGCCGCAATTCCAGTGCTTCTACGGCGTCGCCAGCGGCTTCGACTCCTGAGGAGGAGCGAACCTGCCCGAGAAAGCTGACGACCCCTCCTGCACGTGGATGCGCCTGCGTGAATCTTGCGAGCTCAGCTTCAGGACTGAACGAACATGTGAAAAGGCGGACGTCGGCAGCGTTGCGCGGCATCTCACCCCCCGCTGACAGGCGGGAGAAACGCCAGTTCATCGCCGCTCTTCAACACCTCGGCGTCCCGATCATGAACGATCGCACCATTGAGCGCACACTTCACCCGCGCACTTGAGAGCGCAGCCGCCAGGTCCGGCTCTAGCCTCGCCAGAACCTGTGACACTGAAGGCGCTGACGCAACCTCCCGCTCCGGTGCACCCGCGAGATCTTCCAACGGCCCCAGGAACACGAGCTTAAGCGCCACGGTCAGCCGCCGGTCATGGACATATGGCGGGAAAGCGCAGGTGCCTGCCCCCTACGGTCGATGGCGAAATGGTGGCGTGCAGGCTTGATCCGCATGGCCAGGTCCAAAGCGTCAGACAACGCCTTCTGCGGATCCTCAGAGCGCAACGCGGCCCTAAGATCCACCCGCTCATCCCCACCAAGACAAGCATAGAGTTGGCCGGTGGCCGTCACTCGAATTCGATTACAGCCTTCACAGAAGTTGTTCGTCAGCGGCGTAATCAGCCCGATTCGGCCACCCGTTTCGAGGACATCGAAGTACCGCGCAGGGCCGCCGGTGCGGTGATCGGAAGGAGTCAGTGTCCAACGCCGCTCCAGATCCTCACGCACAGCCAATAGGGGCAGGTAATGGTCGACCCGGTCTTCCTCGACGTCGCCGAGCGGCATCACCTCGATCAATGTCGCATCGAAGCCCTGTGCATGCGCCCAGGCGACCAGTTCCGCAATTTCGCCTTCGTTGATGCCCTTCAACGCCACTGTGTTGAGCTTCACCCGCAGACCGGCCGCCTTGGCGGCGGCAAGCCCGCTCAGCACCTGCGGTAGAGAGTCTCTTCGGGAGAGCTTGCGAAAGCGTTCACGATCGAGGGTATCCAGCGACACGTTGATGCGGCGAACGCCTGCATCGAACAGATCAGCTGCAAATTCGTCAAGCTGGGTACCATTGGTCGTGAGTGTCAGTTCATCGAGCCCATCCCCAATCTTTCGACCAAGTGCCCGCACAAGGTCCATCATGTCACGCCTGACCAGCGGCTCACCACCGGTGAGGCGGATCTTCGTGATTCCGCGGTCGATGAAGCCGAGCGCAAGGTCATGCAACTCTTCCAGGCTCAACACCTCCTTGCGAGGGAGGAATGTCATTCGCTCTGGCATACAGTAGGCACAGCGCAGATCGCACCGGTCGGTGACCGACAAGCGCAGATAGCTGATCCGGCGCTGAAATTGATCGACGAGAGGCGCGTGCGCTGTGGTCATCTCCTGGGATATAGCATCGCCGCCGCCCCGGTTCCATCGACAGGTAGCAACTGGCCGGTCACGCCCGGCGCTCGGGCCAGGTAATCTGCTGCCGCTGCGATCGCCTCCTCGTGCTGGCCCGCGATCGCATTTACCCGTTTTGGGGAATGAGCGCGTGCAAGTTCCTGCACTGCTGCTAGTCGCCAGCCATGATGGGTGTGGTCGGCCGGAGCGAAGACCAGCGCCAGGTCTCCCTTGCTTCGGGCCAGCAGACTACTGACGTGGGGCAGAACATCGGAATGGAACTGCGCAGCGGCGGCAAGTGGCTCGTCCGCCAGATTACCAACTCGCAGTAACTCCATCAGCGCCGCTCGCGCGTGAGGGTTATCCCGATGGCTTCCCCAGCCTCGGAGATAGCCAGCTTTACGATCTTCACAGTGACAGCGGTAATTCGGCTGTCCTGCACGAACAGTGTTTCGCAGATGTGATCTGCGACCGCCTCGATCAGCTTGAAATGGACACCCGCTGGAAGCGCCTCGGACGCGGCAAACTTCAGGTCCATGTAGTTCTTGCTGGCGGACAGAGGTGTATCCGGCGCGTAGTGCGGGATCGGTTCCATTTTCGCACTGATGGTGATCTTCAGTGGCTGCGGCTTGCCGGTCTCTTCGGAGTAAATTCCGGTGAGCACGTCGACGACGAAGTCAGCGACTTCAAGGGTGAGCGAATCGGCCATGGCGCCCTTTAGCGCGGATTGTGCCAACGCGCGAAAATCGCAGTGGGCAGTAGCCTTCCATTTTCGCTCTCCTCGCGAATCGCGAGTTCTCCATGCTCCACGCACCCAGGCAGATCAGAGAAGAGATCGGCCACGAGCCCGCCCAGCGCCAGCGACGACATTCTGACTGCATAGACTGTGAGGAACAGGAAACGACTGTCAGCATCAAGCAGCCGGCGACAATCCTCCATCAGAGCGGGCAGGTTCTCCTCGAGGCGCCAAACCTCCCCATTCGGCCCACGTCCGAACTTGGGAGGATCAAGGATGATGCCATCGTAGCGCCGCTCGCGCCGCACTTCCCTCGCTGCGAACTTGGCCGCATCGTCAACGAGCCATCTCACCGGCCGATCATGGAGACCGGAGAGGGTCGCGTTCTCCCGAGCCTGTGCAACAGACTTTTTGGATGCGTCGACGTGCGTCACCGTGCCACACGATGACAGCGCCAAAGTGCCAACCCCGGTGTACCCGAACAGGTTGAGCGTCGAGGCCTCTTCTGGCCGCAGAGACTCCCGCATCCAGTTCCATACCGGCGCCATATCGGGAAAGAAGCCAAGGTGCCGGAAGGGCGTGCATTGCGCGTTGAACGACACTTCGTGCCAACGAAGCGGCCAGCCCTCGCGCGGCACTTGCCGGAAGAACTGCCAGCGCCCGCCGCCATCCTCGTCGGAGCCCGGCACGAACTCGCCATCGGCGTCCCATTCAGTCAGACGCGGCGACCACATCGCCTGCGCCTCAGGGCGAATGAAGCGGTAAGGTCCGTAGCGCTCCAGTTTTCGCCCGTGTCCTGAGTCGAGCAGGCCGTAGTCGCCCCATCCGCCGCCGGAGAGAATCAGCGGCTCGTTCGAAAAGACCGCCATCAGCCCTTAGGAACCGCGTGTGCGGTCACATACTCAGCCACCGTCTCGTAGGCACCAGGCACGTTCGCACAACGCTCCTCGCGCTCGAACAAGTCGCCGACACGCGAGGGAAGCCCCGGCCGCTGACCGGTTGCGCGCTCTACAGCCTCGGGGAACTTGGCAGGATGTGCCGTGGCCAGAGTAACCACCGGCACTTCAGGCGAAATCCCCGAAGTCCGTGCGCCATGCAAGGCACAGGCGGTGTGCGGATCGATCAACTCGCCGCTATTCTCCCACGCCCATCGGATGGAGTGCGCCATTTCGTCTGCATCTGCACGGCAGCTGGCGAAGAGCTTTGCAGCCCCCTCCCTCTGGGCGTTGGTCAGCTGCATCGCCTTACTTGCTTCGAATCCCGCCATCTGAGCCGCCAGGGCCGAACCCTCACGCCCGCCAAGGTCAAACAGCAGTCGCTCGAAATTCGAAGAGACCTGGATGTCCATCGAGGGCGCGGCGGTCGGCGTGACCGTGCCTTGCGAATAGTCTCCGCTCGCAAGCGCGCGATGCAGGATGTCATTGACGTTGGTTGCCACGATCAGTTTCTCGATCGGCAACCCCATCTGCTGGGCGACGTATCCAGCAAAGACATCGCCGAAGTTCCCGGTCGGGACAGAAAACGCCACCACCCGATCGGGCGCGCCGAGTTGTAGCGCTGTAGCGAAGTAGTACACCACCTGAGCCATCAAACGAGCCCAGTTGATCGAGTTGACGGCGCCGATTGCAAAGCGATCGGTAACAGCCCGATCGTTAAACATGCGCTTCACGATCGCCTGACACTCATCGAAGCTCACGCCTTCCAGCGCAAGGTTGTGCACGTTCGGCGCCAACACTGTCGTCATCTGGCGGCGCTGCACGTCGCTCACCCGTCCTTTGGGGTGCAACATGAAGACGTCGACCTTGGCGCGCCCCGCAACGGCGTCGATGGCAGCCGAA
Organism: Novosphingobium rhizovicinum; assembly: GCF_040813635.1. Classification (NCBI taxonomy): domain Bacteria; kingdom Pseudomonadati; phylum Pseudomonadota; class Alphaproteobacteria; order Sphingomonadales; family Sphingomonadaceae; genus Novosphingobium; species Novosphingobium rhizovicinum. Next base: position 88,049 of record NZ_JBFNXR010000050.1, read on the forward strand.
CCGGTGTCACCCGACGTCGCCCCGACGATAGTGAGATTGCGATCCGATCGGCTGAGGAATTCTTCGAAAAGCAGCCCCAGCAACTGCAGAGCCACGTCCTTGAAGGCCAGCGTCGGCCCGTGGAACAGCTCCATCAGCCAGTTCTGTTCATCAAGCTGGACGAGTGGCGTCACCGCCTTGTGCGAGAAGCGGCCGTATGCAGCCTCGCAAAGCTCCAAGAGGCGCGCGGGCGTCAGACTTTCACCCACGAACGGCTGCATCACCCGCGCTGCCAGCTTCGCATAAGGAAGCCCCCGCATCGAGCGGATCTCATCCTCCGAAAACCGGGGCCATGCGCTCGGCACATACAGGCCGCCATCCGACGCCAGACCAGCAAGTGTGGCGCCTTCGAAATCGAGCGCTGGAGCGCTTCCTCTGGTGCTGATGTAGTCCATTTCGCCTGCGCGCCTAGCCGTAGCAAGCGGTCGGTGCAATGCTGCTCACAACAGCAGCATCTCCCAGGTGCGACGGGACCCACACGAACTTTTATCCAGACGTGCGCCTTCGCAGTGCGATGATGTAGATCACGATTGCCGCTGCCGCGAAGAAGAACCACTGGATGGCGTAACCAAGGTGGTTGTTCGGCAGTTCCGCTGGATCCGGTATTTCATTGGGCTCGAGCCCGGCCAGAGGAGGATCGGCTACCAGCCTTGGGCCAGGCGCGATTACACCCGCCACTTCGCCTCCGTTCCAGACGGTTTTCAAGCCAGGGTCGCGCGACCAACCCAGAACGACTCGCGCCCGCGAACCGTCAGGCACCAGGCACTCGACATACTGCGCCAGTCCCGCCTCTGCGCTTGCATTCCGGCCGGCCATAGCCCCCCGCTCCACCACCCGCATGCACAGGAGCCTCGACTGGCGATATAGAGCCCTCTCCACCTCAGCCTCGGTCACGGGCCACGGAACGGGTGCCTGGGCGCCCCGCGACTCCTCATAACGAGCGAGAAGTGCTTCCTTCTCTTGCGACCGCCCCAATTGCCAGACGCCAAGTCCGACCATCACTGCAACGGCTGCCACTACCAGCAAGGTTGCGAACACCGGGAAACGCTTCGTGTTCATCGCCCTGCTCCTCTGGCAAACTCGCTGTCAGCAAAAAGGGCAGCCGAAGCGATCTCCGACTGCCCCCATTTGCGCTTATACGTCAGCTATCAATGAATCGGGTAGCCCCAGCCACCCCACACGTAGATGGCAACGAAAAGGAACAACCAGACCACGTCGACGAAGTGCCAATACCACGCTGCTGCTTCGAAGCCGAAGTGCTGGCGCGGTGTGAAGTCGCCCTTGTATGCACGAACAAGGCAGACGATCAGCATGATCGTACCGACGATGACATGGAAGCCGTGGAACCCGGTCGCCATGTAGAACGCGGATCCATAGGTGTTCTCACCGAAGGGGAACGGAGCGTTCGCATACTCGTATGCCTGGATGAACGAGAACAGGATGCCGAGCAGGATCGTCGCCCACAGCCCCTTCTTCAAACCATCGCGATCACCGTGGATCAGCGAGTGGTGGGCCCATGTGACTGTCGTGCCTGAGCAGAGCAGGATCAGGGTGTTCAGCAGCGGCAGATCGAACGGATCCATGACCGCTTCGATCGCCTTGGGAGGCCACTGACCACCAACAGCCTCGACCAAGGGCGTCGGAAACAGTGCGAAATCAAAGAAGGCCCAGAACCAACCAACGAAGAACATCACCTCGGAAGCGATGAACAGGATCATGCCGTAACGCTGATGGAGCTGAACAACGGGGGTGTGATCACCCGCGCGTGCTTCCTTCACGATTTTCGAGAACCACGAGAACATGCTCGCCAACAACAGGGCCAGCCCGAGCCATGGCACGAACGCGCCACCGGGCAGGTCATGCATCATCAGGACCATGCCTGTCGTGAAGATCAGGGCGCCGGCTGTCGTTGCCAACGGTGCAATGTCCGGTGGAAGGATGTGGTAATCGTGAGTCTTGCTACCGGCCATTTGGCTTCGTCCCTGTTGATCGCAATCCGCAGCGCCGCCGCGAGTGAGTTTTTGACTGAGCGCCCTTAACTTCCCGACCCGGTGCGGTCCAGTGCCTTTGCTCCGCTGCTCACAGCGGGATGGAAAGTGTAGCTCAGAGTGATCTGCTCGACGTCTTTCGCATCGGGATCGTTCAGGATCGCGGGGTCTATATAGTACAGGACGGGCATGCGCACCTCCTGTCCGGGCTCCAACGTCTGCTCCGTAAAGCAGAAGCACTGGATCTTGTTGAAGTACTTGCCAACGTACTCCGGTTCGACGTTAAAAGTGGCCGTCCCGGTGATCGGCTGATCAGACGTGTTCTTTGCCCAGTAGATCGCCATGTCACGCCCCCCGATCGTCACTCGATCGGTGCGCTGCAATGGTTTGAAGTCCCACGACATGCCGCGCTCCACATTGGCATCGAAACGAACCGAGATCGTCTCGCTCACGGCCTGAACGCTCGCCGCTGCCTCATCGCTTACGCGTTGCGTCGTTCCGCCGAAGCCCGTGACCTGACAGAACATGCGGTAAAGCGGTACGGACGCAAAACCGAGCCCCAACATCCCACCGGCGATAGCGAGACCAATCAGCGCAGTGCGCCGGTTGCGTGCGCTCGACGATACACTGGTCGACGATACGGCGGCTGAATTCATCGCATCAACTCATCTTCGCGAGCGAGATCAGGAACACGAGGATCACGAACGCGGCAAGCAGCGAGCCCAGCACGATGTTGCGGCTGCGGCGAACGCGGGCGGGGTCAGTCTCACGAGTCATGGCCTGATCCTACAGCGGCAGGAAGCGATCCACCACCAATGCGGCGAAAAGCACGAAAAGATAGATGACGGAATAGCCGAAGAGCTGCTTCTCAGGCCGCATGGTATCTTCAGGGCCGGTCCGATCACGCAGACCAACCCGAACGGATAGAGCCAGGAACAGAAGCGAAAGGACAGCTGCACTGGCGCCATAGAAGCGCCCTGCACCACCGAGCCACCAAGGAAGAACGCTCAGCGGCAACAGCAGCAAGGCATAGACGAGGATCTGGCGCCGCGTTGATTTCTCCCCTGCGACCACCGGCATCATCGGAATACCCACTTTGGCGTAGTCGGTCTTCACGAACAGAGCGAGAGCCCAGAAGTGCGGCGGCGTCCAGAAAAAGATAATGGCGAAGAGCAGCACCGGCATCAGGCTGATCTCACCGGTTGCAGCAACCCAGCCAATGAGGGGCGGAAATGCACCTGCACCGCCGCCAATCACGATGTTCTGCGGCGTACGGGGCTTGAGCCAAATCGTGTAGACGACTGCATAGTATACGATGGAGATGGCCAGTATCCCCGCAGCCAGCCAGCTGATGGCCAAGCCCATCAGGAGGACGGACCCCACGGAGATGGCGACGCCAAAGTCTCGCGCATCAGTGCGATTCATTCTTCCCTGCGGCAAGGGGCGTGCCGCCGTCCGCTTCATCTCTGCATCGATGTCCGCTTCCCACCACTGGTTCAGCGCGGCAGCGCCACCGGCCCCAACAGCGATGCACAAGATTGCAGTGAATGCGAGAACCGGATGAATGCGCTCAGGAGCCGCCAACAGGCCGCAGAGACCCGTGAAGATGACCAGACTCATGACGCGCGGCTTGGTCAGCGCGAAAAAGTCCCGCCAATCTGCCGGCACATGAAGCGCACCAGCGGAAGACGCTGGAGCACCGCTGCTTCGCACAGAAGTGGCCTGGGAATGAACTGGTTTCATATCATAATCGCATCAAGCACGAAGAAGGGCGACATACCCTCCCCGATCTTTTCCCCTGCGGGAAGATAGTAGTGTGACAGCGGCTGCCCCTTTCGAGGCAGCCGCCGATCATCAATGGTGTCCCGCGTCCTCAATCACCGGCAGGGTCTCGAACTGGTGGAACGGGGGCGGACTGGAAAGCGTCCACTCCAGGGTCGTCGCACCCTCACCCCAGTAGTTTGCCTCGACACGGCGACCGGCGATGAAGGCGTAAGCTACGTTCACCAGCCAGACCACGATGCTAGCGGCCATGATCATGTAGCCAACCGTCGCGACATGATTCCAGTGCGTGTAGGCCTCCGGATAATCGGGATAGCGACGTGGCATACCCTGGAGACCGAGGAAGTGCATCGGGAAGAAAATGAGGTTCACGCCGACGAAGAACACCCAGAAGTGAACGTGCGACAGGAACTCGGAGTGCATCCGGCCGCTCATCTTGGGGAACCAATAGTAGAACCCGGCGAAGAGGGCTGTCACAGCACCCAGCGAAAGAACGTAGTGGAAGTGAGCCACGACGTAGTACGTATCATGCAGCACGTCGTCGATGCCGCCGTTCGCGAGAACCACGCCGGTCACACCGCCGACGGTGAACAGGAAGATGAAGCCCAGGGCCCAGACCATGGGGCTCTTGAACTCAAGGCTGCCGCCCCACATCGTCGCGATCCAAGAGAAGATCTTGATGCCGGTGGGGACCGCGATGACCATCGTGGCGGCCGTGAAGTACATCTTCGTATTAACGCTCAGGCCTGTGGTGTACATGTGGTGCGCCCACACGATGAACCCAACGACACCAATGGCGACCATTGCGTATGCCATGCCCAGGTACCCGAACACCGGCTTCTTCGAGAACGTGGAGACGATCTGCGAAATGATGCCGAACGCAGGCAGGATCATGATGTACACTTCGGGGTGGCCGAAGAACCAGAACAAGTGCTGGTAGAGCACGGGATCGCCGCCACCTGCCGGATCGAAGAAGGTCGTCCCGAAGTTGCGGTCGGTCAGCAGCATGGTGATCGCGGCAGCGAGCACCGGCAGGGCCAACAGCAACAGGAATGCGGTGACCAGAACGGACCACACGAACAGCGGCATCTTATGCATGGTCATGCCAGGAGCACGCATGTTGAAGATGGTCGTGATGAAGTTGATCGCGCCCATGATCGAGCCAGCGCCCGCAAGGTGCAGCGCGAAGATGCCGAAGTCGACCGCAGGACCCGTCGAGCTATAGGTTGAGAGTGGCGGATAGACCGTCCAGCCCGTGCCCGCTCCGTTCCCGAGACCGCCCGGCACGAAAGCCGAACACATCAAGGAGATGAAGCCGGCAACCGTCAGCCAGAACGAAATGTTGTTCATCCGCGGGAACGCCATGTCTGGCGCACCGATCATGATCGGAACGAACCAGTTGCCGAAGCCGCCGATGATGGCCGGCATGACCAGGAAGAACACCATGATCAGCCCGTGGGCCGTAATCAGCACGTTCCACATGTGCAAAGTGGCGTTGAAGTCACCTGCGTCGTCACCGAAGAAGCTGGCGACCGCACCCAGATACTGAATGCCAGGCGCGGCCAATTCCGCCCGCATGACGCCCGAAATGGCGCCACCGATGATCCCCGCGATGATCGCGAAGATCAGGTACATCGTACCAATGTCCTTGTGATTGGTGGACATGAACCACCGGGCAAAAAAGCCCGGCTTGTGGTCATGATCGGCGTGACCGTGATGGTCGTCGACGTGACCCTGGAAGTGATCTGCGGTGGTGGCCATTCTCGGAGACCTTGTAATGGATTTCGTTAAGCGGACGGCGAAGCCGTCGTAGGAGCGGCAGGAACCGCTTCAGTCGGGTTGGTTGCAGGAGCGGCAGCGCCTGCCGGCGTCGCAGTTTCGGGAGCCTGGACTGCATTAGCAGGCTTCTGCCCATCGATCGCTCCACCGGAGTGGGTGAGAACCCAGGCATTGAACTGCTCGCGAGGCAGGGCCTCGATGACGATCGGCATATAAGCGTGCTTTACACCGCACAGCTCAGAACACTGCCCGTAATAAACGCCCGGCTTCTCGATGAAGAGAACCTTCTCGTTGATACGTCCAGGAACAGCGTCAAGCTTGAACCACAAGGAAGGCACGCCGACCGAATGGATTACGTCCGCCGCAGTGACCTGTAGCCGAATTGGCTCGCCCGCAGGAACGACCATGCGGTTGTCCACTTCCAACTGAGCAGGACCGTCCCATGCCTCGGACCCGACTTCGCGAACGCCAGCATTGATCGGCGCCTGCCCTGGCAGGTTGAGCATGTAGGAGTTGACCTCAAACTCCCCGTTATCCGGATACGAGTATGTCCAGAACCACTGGTTGCCCGTGATCTTGACTGTCAGCGCCTTGGCCGGCGCGGGCTTGTACTGCTTTGCAATCAGGTCGATCGAAGGCACCGCGATGCCAACCAGAATAAGGACCGGAAGGAGCGTCCACATCACTTCGAGAAGGGTGTTGTGGCTGGTGCGCGAGGCAATCGGATTGGCCCGGCGATTGAACCGCACAACCACGATCACCAACAGCAGCAGCACCAAAAGCGTGATGATCGCGATAAGCGGCATCAGCACGGCATCATGAATCCAGTGGCCGTACTCACCGAAAGGCGAGAACTGCTTCTGCAGCCCGATGCCACCGTCGACAGGCATGCCGACACCAGGCGTCGGAGTCATCGGAGTGTATGCCGCGCTCGCAGCAACATCAGCCGTAGGGCCCTCCAGGTTGAGCGGGTTCCCGGCATTCTGAACTGCCGTTGCGCCACGATCAGGCGCAGCGGACGCCTCAGCCGCAGGAGCAGCGATCGCAGGCACCGGAGCAGCAGGCGCAGGGGCAGCGGCAATCGCTGCATACGGCAGCGTTGCCAGAGCCACAGACAGACCGAGAGCCCTGATAGCGCGGCTCGCGGCACGGACGTTGTCGCCGGATTTCATCGTCGTCGTGCTTTCCCGATTCCCCTGCGCACTACGGTGCATTCACACCGTTGCGCACACACATTTGACAGGGCTGATGCACCCCATTGGGGCGGCCTATACGCGCGCTTGCGGCGGGTCTCAAGCGCCTCTAGGGGAATTTTTCCCGAATGCGCGGAACCAAGGACGCGCTGACCAGGGCAGAGCAGCAACAAGGATCAGGAAAGCCATGCAGGAAGAAGCCGTTCTCGCCGAGTTCCGCGCGAGCAAGGCGCTGCTGGAGGGACACTTCCTCCTATCCTCCGGAAGGCACAGCGCACATTATCTACAGTGCGCACGCGTTCTCATGAATCCGGAGCGTGCCGGACGCCTCGCGACGGCGCTGGCCGCGAAGCTTCCGCACGACATCCGCAGGAAAGTGAACAAGGTCGTGTCCCCGGCCATGGGCGGCGTTGTGATCGGTCAGGAGATGGGCCGCGCCCTTCAGGTCGACGCTATGTTCGTCGAGCGGCCTGAGGGCACTTTCGAGCTGCGGCGAGGCTTCTCTCTCGAGCAGGGAGACATGGTGCTGATGGTCGAGGATGTCGTCACGACCGGTAAGTCCTCGCGCGAGGCGATCAAGGCTATCGAGGCAGCAGGCGGCAAAGTCGTCGCAGCCGCAGCGCTGGTGGACCGGTCAGGCGGAACGGTCGACCTCGGCGTGCCGTTTACCGCTCTCGTGGAACTGAACTTCCCCACCTACGCGGCCGACGAACTGCCAGCAGAGTTGGCAGATATGCCAGCCATCAAGCCGGGCAGCCGAGCGCAACCCTGAGTCCGTCATCTATAATACAGAGCGCGAAACCATGCAGCACTCGTCTCCTTTGCGTCTGGGCGTGAACATCGATCACGTCGCAACGATTCGCAACGCGCGAGGCGGGGATCATCCCGATCCGGTGCGCGCGGCCGAGGTTGTCGCCAGAGCGGGCGGTGATGGAATCACAGTTCACTTGCGCGAGGATCGGCGACACATTCGTGATGAGGATCTAGCGAGAGTGCAGGCCGCCACGGGCCTTCCGCTGAATCTTGAAATGGCAGCCACCGACGAAATGCTGGAGATCGCACTCCGACACAGGCCGCATGCCGCGTGCATCGTGCCCGAACGGCGGGAAGAACGCACGACAGAAGGTGGACTCGATGCGGCTGGACAACATAACCGGCTTGCGCCGATCGTCAGCCGCCTTCGTGAGGCAGGTGTTCGTGTCAGCCTTTTCATCGCTCCAGAACCGCGTCAGATCGAAGCGGCGATCGCCCTGGGGGCTCCCGTCGTCGAGTTTCACACGGGCGAATATGCGCACGCCAGCGGCTCTGCTGTTGCAGTGGAGCTCAAGCGGATCGCCGACATGGCGGCTCTGGCGACAAAGAACGGCATCGAACCCCATGCCGGACACGGCCTCACCTATGAGAATGTGCAGCCGATTGCAGCCATTCCTCAGCTGGCCGAGTTGAACATCGGTCATTATCTCATTGGCGAGGCAATCTTTTGCGGGCTCGAGGAGAGTGTGAGGAAGATGCGCGACCTGATGGATGCAGTTCGGTGATCAGTGAAATGTCCCAGGCACAGGCTCCAAGCCTATGCTCTATTGGAAGCGTGGCTGAGACTGCGCAGTTCCTGTGTTCCCGACCCGAAACAGGCGAGCCGGCATGATCATCGGCCTTGGCTCGGATTTGTGCAATATCGAGCGTATACAGGCTTCTCTCGATCGGTTTGGAGAGCGCTTTGAATTGCGCGTCTTTACCGAAACCGAAAGGATGAAAGCGAATCGGCGAACGCTCACCAAAGCTGCAACTCTCGCCAAACGGTTCGCAGCAAAGGAAGCATTCTCAAAGGCCGTAGGCACCGGATTTCGTGCAGGTGTCTTCATGAAGGACATCGGAGTCGTGAATGCGCCTTCAGGAGCCCCGACCCTGGCGCTCTCCGGAGGCGCGGACCAGCGTCTCCGAGACTTGACCCCGGCAGGCTATCAAGCCGTGGTTCACCTCACGCTCACGGACGATCATCCATGGGCCCAGGCCTTCGTGATCATCGAAGCACATCCTGTAAAGGAACGCTCAGGCACATGAGCAAGATTGGAGCCCAGCCGGCGCTTTCCAGGCAGGACACTGGGCATCTTCGTGAGCAGGTGGATTGGGCGCGCGAGCTTCGAGGCCTGGCCCTGATGCTCTTGGCTGTGCTTTGCTTCCATAGCTTCTTGGCGAAGCCTTTTTACATCCCCTCCATCTCCATGATGCCCAATCTCCTCGTTGGAGATCGGCTCGTCGTGTCGAAATACCCGTACGGGTGGAACTGGTCGTCAGTCAGCTTCCATCTTTGGCCCCGCGGTGCAGGACGCATCTTCGGCAATACGCCTGAGTATGGCGACATCGTCATTGTCGTGCCGCGCAACCGCAACGAAGACCTGATCAAGCGCGTGGTCGCCCTTCCCGGAGATCGTATCGCCGTGGTGAACGGCCAGATCATCCTCAACGGCGAACCGGTACCACAGGCGGTTCAGCCAGCACTACAGATGCCAGTGGAGAGCGAGCTCACCTGCAATCAGGGCTCGATAGAGGTCGCATGCCTCGCCGCCTTCGAGGCTTACCGGACGCGCCTGCCAAGCGGGCGGGAAATCTACGAATTGCCGGTCCTGCGTGAAACACTGCCCAACGGCGCCAGCTACCTGGTGATCGATAACGTCGATCAGGTGCTCGATCATTACCCTGAGATCACCGTTCCAGAGGGGCACGTCTTCCTGATGGGCGATAATCGCGACCACTCGGCCGACAGCCGTGCGCCACTTTATGGCAACGGCCTGGGCGGGCCGGTTCCCCTCTCTGACGTCGGCGGCCGCGCAGAGTTCGTGACGTTTTCCTTGGACGGGAGCCAGACCTGGAATCCGCTGAGCTGGCTCGAGGCGTTACGTGGGGACCGGGCGGGCACCTCCCTACGACCGCCACTCGAGCCTCGGGCAATGCCGAAGACAGTCGCCGCGAGATGAGCCGGGACGCAGATCCCGCCAATGCAAGCACCGGTAGTGCCAAAATGCACGGGCAGGCTGGCCCTACCGATATAACCGATCCGAGGATAAGGCATGAAGCCCGCCGCGCCTTTGCCTGGCTGGCGGTAGCCTCGATCTTCGGTCTGGCTGTGCTTCTTTCCGCATCACTTCTGGTGATTTTCGGCGGGATCGTTTTTGCGGCGCTGATCGATGGAGGCGCACGCCTCCTTGGGAAAATCCTGCCACTCAGGCGCGGTATTCGCATCACCATCGTGCTGCTTGCAGCCCTTGGCTTTGTCGTGTGGGTCGTGCAATTTGCCGGAAGCACCATTGCGACCGATGCCGCACAGTTGCCTGCGACTGTCCAAGCTGAGTTCTACAATGCTCTCGGCTGGCTGCAGCGCCACGGAATTGAAGTGGATGTGGCGGATGTCCAGCGCATTGCCCAGAAGGCCACTGGCGGCATCAGTCAGATGACCCGTGCTTTGACCGGCATCATCGGCGGACTGACGACGATCTTTCTGATCATCGTCCTAGGCATCTACTTCTCGCTGGAGCCGAATCTCTATCGCCGCGGCGTGGCCTGGATGTTGCCGGCCGACAAGCGGGACCGCTTTCAACACACGGTGCACCGGATGGGGAGTGCACTGCGGAAACTGATGTTCGGCCGCCTCATCGGCATGATCGTTGAGGGGGTTGCTACATGGTTGATGTTGGCAATCTACGGTGTCCCGATGGCATTTCTGCTCGGTCTGATCACCGGATTGCTCGCAGCTCTTCCTAACATCGGCGCACCCGTCTCAGGCGCGATCATGATCCTGGTCGGCTTCTCCGGAGGGCTGAACATGGGCATCTATACGATCATCGTCTACACTTTGGTGCAGACGCTGGACGGCTATGTTATCGTTCCCTTCATCGCGCGGCAGACCGTCGATCTCCCGCCAGCGCTCGTGCTGGCGGCTCAGCTCATCATGGGTGTGCTTTTCGGCATCCTTGGGCTCGCCCTCGCCGATCCGCTGATGGCAATGATCAAGGTCTGGCTTGAGAGCGAGGCCGATTACAATCAACGGCACCAAGACGACGCAGACGGTGAGCCTCCGGCTACGCCTATCGCAGTTTAGCCGTCTAGCCTGGAACAGTCCTACACGTATGGCACGCAAGTTTCTTTATATCGTCGCTGGACTGATCGTCCTCGTCTTTGCCACGTTCGTGGCGCTGCGCCTTTTTGCGCAGGACCTCACGGAAGTCGCGTTCGTACCCTCGGCCAAGTTCACCGATCAGCCGCCCCTGGAGCCGTCTGTCTACGGTGATCCGAAGATGTGGCTGGCACACCCGGAACTCGGCGAAGAGAACGCTGCGCGCTGGCTACCGCAGGGTTTCGCAGCAGAAGGCGAGACGGTGAACGCCGCCGTATTCTTCGTGCACCCCACGGGTCTGGTCAGTCGTGATCGCTGGAACGCGTCGCTCAATGACGCAGACTCGCGTGAGCGCTCGCGCCTTTTCGTGCAGGGCATGGCCAGTCCGTTCAATAGGAGCGCAGACGTATGGGCGCCGCGCTACCGCCAGGCCGCAGTGGGCGCTTTTCTCACTGATGCACCTGAGGCAACGCAGGCCCTGGATCTTGCCTACGAAGATGTGGAGCAGGCCTTTGAAACATTCGTGGCCTCGGTCGACGGCAGTCAGCCGATTGTCCTTGCTGGGCACAGCCAGGGCGCGTTTCACTTGCTTCGGCTGATCCGCGATCACGTGGCGGATACCCCGTTGGCCAAGCGTATTGCCGCAGCTTACGTCATTGGCTGGCCGGTCTCGAAGGAGCGCGACCTGCCTAAGATGGGCATGAGCGCCTGCGCCGAGCCGACCTCCACAGGCTGCGTCGTGAGCTGGATCAGCTTTGCCGATCCGCCTGAGACGCAGATGCTGATGAAGGCCTATTCGCGCCGACCCGGCCTTGATGGACAGCCGGTTGGAGAGGCCGCATCCTTCGTGTGCGTAAACCCGATCACGGGGAATGAGGGCGGCAGCGCCGAGGGGCGGGCCAATCTCGGCACGCTGCTCCCTGACATCAGCAAAGGCACTGGCACGCTTGTTGCCGGCATTGTCCCCGCCCGCTGCGGGGAGGACAATCTGCTTCACATCGGACCTGCGCCTGATCTCGAAATGGGGCCCTATGTTCTGCCCGGAAACAACTACCACCTTTACGATGTGACGCTCTTCTGGGCTAACCTTCGGGCAGATTTTGCGAGGCGTGTAGAGGCATGGAAGCAGCAGCCCTGATCACCAGCAGCGCATTGGACTACCGTGACGCTCTGCCGGACGGCGGAGCGCTCATCGGGCTCGACCTGGGCACCCAGACCATCGGCACAGCCTTCTGCGACGGCGGCTGGCGGATCGCCTCACCGGGCAAGACGCTGAAGCGCGGCAAATTCGGCGCAGACAAAGCGGCGCTCGAGGCTTTGATCCGGGAGCGTTCCGTTCGAGGGATTGTCATCGGGCTACCGCTCAACATGGACGGCTCCTCGGGACCGCGCGCGCAGTCTAGCAACGCCTACGCGCGCAATCTCTCCGTACTGGGGCTCCCCATCCTGCTTTGGGACGAGCGCTGGTCGACGGCCGGGGCCGAACGGGATCTCATCGCCCAGGACATGAGCCGCGCTCGGCGTGCCGAGCGTATCGACTCAGCAGCGGCGGCAATCATTCTCCAGGGCGCCATCGACGCTCTCGCCGGAGGCATTCTGTAGAAGAGGCGGCTGATCCCGCCTTAATCCCGCTCTGGCGTCGGCGGCTTTTTCACCACTTGTCCTGCCCACTCGATTTCACCGGCGTCGGGGACCGGTTCGCTCGACGGAGCACCGGGACCAAGCGCCCCTGAGGCGCTTTCACTCTCGTCAGAGGCCGGAGCTGTACCTTGCACGCCCCCGAGATCCTCTGTCACTTGTTCGGTGGTTTGCTGAGCTGCTGCGCTCGATGAAGAGGATTGGGCAGCAGCGTCCTTTTCGTTACCACGGTCTTCGCGACCGGTTTGCGATCCATTCTGCGACATATGCTATCTCCTTGACAGGATCTAACACCAGCCCAGTTCGATCGTTCCTTATGAGCCGACCGGCCTTGGAACTCGCAAAATCACGACCAGTCCGGCGACCTCCGGAGCAGGCGCTCCCAAGGGTATCGCGACCCGGCTGGCGTCCGCTCTCGCGCGCGCCAATACTTTCTCCGGCGTGCCTTCCTCAAAAGCTATAAGGTCTGCCGCACCCAGCATGCGCATCTGCCGCAGGGTAAGATCATCGGGATCGAGGCTTCCCAGCACAATCTCTGCGGGACCGGCAGGAAGTGCCTCAGCCTTGCCGACCAGCCATGAGGGAACACGAGCCGCACTGGCCTCCTGCAGCGGGTCGAGCGCCCCCCCTTCCCCCAGCGCAGCGTCCAGGGCGCGGCGGCGCTCACCGGCGCTGGGCCACTTGAGGCGCAACTCTCCTCGGGCCGCGTATAACGCACTGGCAAGCGCCCCCAGCGACTGCGGTAGGAGCTTCTCGAGACGCAGGCGCAATTGTTTGGCGAGCCCCGCCGAAGCGCCACCGGTACCGACGGCTATCAGCACAGGGGAGCGATCCAGCACCGAGGGTACGGTAAAGTCGCAGAGCTCCGGCCTGTCCGTGACATTGACCAGCAGACCAGCGCAACGCGCCCGGAGCGCATCCGCCTTGGCGCTGGCTTCATCCTCGTGCGCGATGAAGGCGAGGCGAGCGCCCTTGTCTATCCCCTCCTGCAGATCGTCGATCACTGCTCCGCCGGCGCGTTCGACAAGCCGCCGCTTCGCCTCCGCCGCCTCGCCTGCACCCAACACGATGATCGGTTGCGTCGCGATGCGGTGAAACAGGGGCAAGCTGGCGATCATGACCCTTCGAGGCCGCTTTCTCTGTTCACGCAAGCCATTCAGGAACCCGCTCGGCCGCCAGGATGGTAGCGGGCTCGATGCGTTGCGCTACCACGGCCCACTTATCGCCATCGACCATGACTTCAGGCACGAGAGCCCTTGAATTGTAGGTGTTGGCCATTGTCGCGCCATATGCGCCGGCGGTCCGGAACACCGCGAGATCGCCTGCAGCGACCGCATCGATGTCGCGCCCCATCGCAAAGGTGTCCGAGCTTTCGCAGATCGGGCCGACGATGTTCGCTATCATGCGCTCCCCACTTGGCCGCACCGAGGCGAAATCATGCCACGCATCGTACATGGCAGGTCGCGCGAGGTCGTTCATCGCGGCGTCGACGACCACGAACGGGTTCGCGGCACCTGCCTTCACGCGGATCACCTGCGTGAGAAGCACGCCAGAGTTGCCTGTGATCACGCGACCGGGTTCGAACATGATGGTTGCGTCCCACCCTCTGGTCGTCTCAGCCACCATCTTCCCGTACTCGGCAGGGCCAGGAAGCACATCTCCGACCTTGTAAGGCACGCCCAGACCGCCACCCAGGTCCATATGCGTGACGCTCAGGCCCTGACCACGGATGCCGCGCATCAACTCGCCCATCTTGCCAAAGGCGAGGCGAGAGGGGTCAAGGTCGGTGATCTGGCTGCCGATGTGGACGGCGAGACCGCGCATGTTCAAACCAGGCAGAGCGGAAAGACGCGCGTAGATCTCTGCGGCGCGGTCATAGGCCACGCCGAACTTGTTATCCGACTTCCCGGTCGAAATCTTTGCGTGCGTACGCGCATCGACGTCCGGATTCACCCGGAGCGTTGCGGTCGCGACTTTCCCTTGCGCAGCAGCAATCGCGGCAAGCTCTGCGCCTTCTTCTTCGCTTTCGAGGTTGAACTGGCCCAGCCCTGCATCCAGCGCTTCGCGCATCTCACGAGCGGTCTTGCCTACCCCCGAAAACACGATGTCTGCACCAGGCATTCCCGCGGCCAGCGCACGATGCATCTCTCCCGCGGAGACAACATCGGCACCGTAGCCCTCTTTGGCCAGCAGTTTGAGTACCGCAAGGTTGGGGTTGGATTTCACCGCAAACGCAAGGCGCACACTGTCCAGCGCGCTCAGTGCTTCGCGGAAGACCTGAGCGTGACGCGTCAGCGTCGCCCGCGAGTAGACATAGACCGGGGTGCCCACCTGCTCCGCAATGACGGACAGGGGAACGTTTTCGGCGTAAAGTTCGCCGTCCCTGAGTTCGAAATGATCCATGGTGTGCTTATTCTTCGTTCTCAGGCGGTGGCAGGTCGAACGGATCGTCTTCTCGCCTCTCGGAGCGAGTACGAAGTTCCACGCTGCGCGCGGGAATGGCAAGGGTTGGCGGTTCGAGAAGTTCGCTCGGTGTCGGTTTGACCGCGCGCCCGAACGGTGCGGGAGGAAGCTGCTGCCCCGGCTTGAGCGCGAGCCCCTGCCGCGAGCCGCAGCCGGTGAGCGCGAGCAGGATCCCGCAGACGATTAGGGTGCGCATTCGTCTCACTCCAGACCAAGGACCTCGCGGGCCTCGGCCACGCGCTTGCGGACTTCGTCGGGTGCCGTGCCCCCGTGGGACTTGCGCGCAGCCACCGAGGCTTCGACCGACAACGCGGAGAATACCCGCTCATCGATGCGGCTGTCGATGGCTTTGAGATCCTCAAGCGGAAGCGCATCAAGGGCAACGCTCCGCTGTTCGGCCAGCTTCACCGCAGCACCGGTGATATGATGCGCTTCTCGGAACGGAATGTCAGCCTGGCGCACCAACCAGTCCGCAAGATCGGTCGCCGTGGCAAAGCCGAGTTCGGCCGCGCCCCGCATCCGCTCTGTACGAAAGCGCGTGTCCGCCACCATGCCCGTCATCGCCGCAACCGACAGGGCCAGCAAGCCGGCTGCCTCGAAGACAGGCGGCTTGTCGTCCTGCATGTCCTTGGAATAGGCGAGCGGCAGGCCCTTCATCGTCATCATCAGTGACATCAGGCACCCGGTGATCCGGCCCGAGTGGCCGCGCACCAACTCTGCCGCGTCGGGGTTTTTCTTCTGCGGCATGATCGAGCTGCCGGTCGACAGCGAATCCGGAAGCGCGACGAAACCGAAAGGCTGGCTTGCCCAGATGATGAACTCCTCGGCCAGCCGTGACAGGTGCAAAGCGCACTGGCTTGCTGCCATGAGGTAATCGAGCGCGAAATCACGATCTGAGACCGAATCGAGGCTGTTGGCTGTCGGTCCGTCAAACCCGAGCGCCTGCGCCGTCATGTCCCGGTCGATGGGAAAGCCCGTACCAGCAAGCGCCGCGGAACCGAGAGGGCATTTGTTGAGCCGCTTGCGGGCATCGGCAAAGCGGGACCGATCGCGACCGATCATCTCGTAATATGCCATGAGGTGATGCCCAAGCGTCACCGGCTGGGCCGTCTGCAGGTGCGTGAAGCCTGGCATGATGCTGTCGGCATGCTCGCCAGCGCGCGCAACCAGAGCGCTCTGGAGGGCGTGGAGGGCCGCGTCCGTCTCATCGATGGTGTCCCGCACCCAGAGGCGAAAATCGGTGGCGACCTGATCGTTTCGACTGCGTGCGGTGTGGAGACGCCCGGCAGCGGGGCCGACCAGCTCGGCAAGGCGGCTCTCGGTCGTCATGTGAATGTCCTCGAGGCTCCAGTCCTCGGGAACGCCATTGGCTTCGTATTCGGCTGCAACCGTATCGAGCCCCTTCTCGATCACAACCGCGTCTTCGCCGGAGACGATGCCCATCGCGCCCAGCATCGCCACATGGGCTTTGCTTGCGCGGATATCCTGCTGCCAGAGCGCCTTGTCGAAGGGGATCGAGGCATTTATCTCGCGCATGATCGCCGAGGGTCCTTCAGCGAAGCGCCCGCCCCACATCGCATTGCCCGCCTGGGAGCCTTTATCCTTGTTGTCTTCCCGCTCGCTCAAGCTCGTCGCCCTTTGTTTCGCAATGCTGACCGGAGGCTGCGATAGGCAAACCCCGGAGGTGGTGCAACCGGACGCGAACCCTGCAGAACTGCCCAAGAGCGAAAAGCTCACCGGCATCCTTGACCGCTCACACAAGGGCGAGCCTCTGCCCGAGCTGACACTGAAGGATGACAAGGGCAGAACTCTGGCCCTGCCGTCCTTGAAGGGCCAGCCGACACTTGTGAACCTGTGGGCAACCTGGTGTGCGCCCTGCGTGGTCGAACTTCCCACGCTCGACCGGCTCGTCGATATCAAAGAGGGCAAGCTGCGCGTCGTCACAGTATCCCAGGACATGGCCGGCACCGAGAACGTCGCGTCGTTCATCAAGGAGCGCGGCGGCGATAACCTGGAGCCCTGGCTCGATCCGGAGGGCGACCTGGCAGCCAAGTACAGCGTCCAGTCCCTCCCGACGACGATCCTCTACGATTCGCAAGGACAGGAAGTCTGGCGCTTCATCGGAAGCAAGGTCTGGACCAATGCGGAGGCGCTGCAGTTGATCGCACAGGCCCGGTGACGCGGGCGCTCGGCGTCCAAATCTGGAGCCGAGCGCCTCAGCCTGCCTCGACCATAGACCTGACCGAGGGTGCCAGCTCGGCCATGCGCGATCCGAGCGGCGGATAACCAGCGGGGGTCGTCTCAGTGAGCCAGATCAAGCGGCCATGAGCCTGCTGTGGTGCGATGGCGAACCGATCTCGGACGTCTCCGATCAGATCGAAGTCCTTCCTCCGCAGATAGTCCGCCGCTGACGCGGCGTCCTTCACCTTGAAGACGAGATCATAGATCCCCTTGATGTCACGCGCGTGAGTGGCAATCGTGGATTCCTCATCGCGTCCGACCAGCACTTCCAGCACCGTGTCGCCCATGAAGAACGCGGCGCACTCGGCGTCCAGTTCGAGTAGCTCGCGGGTGCCGAGCTCCGGCCACCCAAGACCTTGCCCGAAAACCCTGCGAGCGCCCTCGAGCGAGGGAGCAGAAAGGCCGATCGCCTGAAGACCCTCTATGCCAAGGGGATGACTGTCGCGGGCTTCTACGGGGCGCCACTCTGGATCGCGGCGCGGGTCGTTCGGCAAATCCTGCGCCAAGATTTCAAGGCGCATGCCAAGTGCCTGGTGCCGCGGGACGATGAAGTAATGCTCCTCCATCCCGGGGTCGTAATGAGTTTCGAAGCCCGCAGCACGCAGGCGTTCGTCTTCGGCTTTCAGGTCGGCGACCTTCAGGGCGACGCCGATCCAGCGCATCGGCTGTGCGGAGCGGCACAGCATGTTGCCCAGAGGGGAGCGCTCGTCCTCGCCGCTGCCGGCTGGCGCGA
This sequence comes from Novosphingobium rhizovicinum, assembly GCF_040813635.1. Taxonomy (NCBI): domain Bacteria; kingdom Pseudomonadati; phylum Pseudomonadota; class Alphaproteobacteria; order Sphingomonadales; family Sphingomonadaceae; genus Novosphingobium; species Novosphingobium rhizovicinum. The sequence goes on from NZ_JBFNXR010000050.1 coordinate 106,016, forward strand.
TGGGGATGATCATGGTGTCACCCACCATCATCAGACTCTCTTCCCGATCGAGCCCCATGTGCGCGGTCTCAGGCGTAACCAGCATCTCGTAAACGGTTCTTGCGCCGAATACCTCCTGGAAGAAAGCATCGCAGGACGGACGCTGTGCGTTATCCGCGAGTGCCCAGCTGATATGGGCGACTGGCATTCCCCCCATGGTACTCTCCCTCTCTCCTCAATAACGGTGAGGGAAGCCTGTCCCCATGAATTTCGCAAGGTTCATGTGCAGGCTGGCGACAGATCGCTCCATGTAAGGGTTCGGCTGCGCACCACGGAAGCCGACGTTCTTCATACCCTGCTGCACCGCGGCCATGTTGGCGAAGTCCTGTTGCAGCACCGGCGGCCAATCCGCAGGCTCTGTGTATTCCCAATCTGTCGCGGGCGCTTCGCCTTCAGGGTAGAGTTCGTATACCGCAGCCTCGAAAATGCACTTGTCGGGGTCCGACTTGTAAGGCCGCGCCTGATAGCAAAGCATGTTGTTGACGGCATGTCCGATCTGGAAGTTCGGGAAGATCTGCCAGGCCGTACCTGCTTGGGACGTATGCTGCGGATCAACGGTAGGCCACACCACCCCGCGCGCCTCATCCTCTGCGCGCGCTGTCTGGATCCAGTACTTGGAAACTTCAGCCGCAGGCGTGCCTTCGGGCAGTTCATCCTTGAGACGGTTCGCAACCGCCACCAGAGTGGCCGTGGTGTTGGTGTTTGCGTTCGCCCAAGTGAAGTTCTGCATGTCCGCGGTCGTCAGGCGCGGGTCTTCGCCGGCACCCAGGCGCAGCTTGCCGGAATCCTCCTCCTGACCCTTCGGTGCATCGTAGCCGATGTTCGAGTGCAGGCCCTGGTTGCGTGCCCAACCGCGGAACTGGCCGAACTCCATGAACTCCGGGTGCGTGGTAGCGACGTGGTAGGTCTCTGAGAACGCCTCCATCGCAACCTTCCAGTTGCAATCGAAGATCACCCATTTGCGCCAGCGTGCGCGCATGTTCTGAAGTTGATAAGGGTCGAGCATAGTCATGGCAGGCTCAAGATAGTCCTTGAGCGGCCCGGCCTCCGGATCGAGGTTGACCCAGAGCCATCCCCCCCAGGTCTCGACCTTTACCTGTCCGACATCGCCCAGGCCCTCACAAAGCTTGCCCTGCCAGTCTTCCTGATGCTCGAAGTACGTGTTGCGCCCCTCAAGGTCGAAGGTCCAACCATGATAGCCGCAGATGAAGTTAGGGCGGCTTCCGCGTGCGTTTCGCGTCCCGGCAGGCACATCGATCAGCTTGCGTCCACGATGGGGGCAGACGTTATGGAGCGCGGTGATCTTGTCCGGCCCTGTACGGACGATAACAACCGAGTCGTCGAGAATGTCGTAGGTGATGTAGTTCCCGACCTCCGGGATGTCCTCGATACGACCTGCCTGCAGCCACACCTTGCGCCAAAGGCGATCACGCTCAGCCCGCGCATATTCCGGCGAAACATAGGCCTCGGCCGGTATGTTCACCGGTTCCGAAAGCTCGTCAGCGGCCTGCACGATCCTGCCGATCTCACCCATGGTTTATCCTCGCATGCTGTTCAGGTTTACGTTCACTATCCCATTATTCGCACAACGGTGCAAATGCGGCCTGCACCGCCCGCGCGATTCCCTTGAGCAAGCCTTGGCGTTCGGAGGGAAATGAGCAAGGATTGCACTCGACTGCCAGACATTGAGAGGAAACTGACATGAGCGACGAAACGTCTGCCGCGATCCGTGAGACCCGTAAGGACTGGGTGGTCGAACACCGCGAGATGTACCTGGAGTCCGGAGGCGCCAAAGGGCACATCATGGATATCACTCCAGTAGGCGGACGCAACTTCGCCACTCATTGCATGATCAAGTACGTCGGCCGCAAGAGCGGCAAGATCTTCATCACCCCTCTCTCCTATGCCGACATCGGTGGCGAAGTGGTGATTGTCGCCTCGAAGGGCGGCGCCGATACGCACCCCGAATGGTATCTCAACATCCGCGAGATGGAGGGGATCGAGTTCCAGGTCGCGACGCAGGCATTCCGCGGCACCTGGCGCGAACCCGAAGGTGAAGAGCGCCAGAAGGTCTGGGATTTCGTGGTGGACTGCCATCCGTTCTACGCGAACTATCAGGCATCCACCGACCGCCAGATCCCCCTCGTCATGATGAAAGCGGTAGAGGAAATCCCCGTTTTCAAGGCAAGCGACGCGACAGGCATTCGCCAGCTATAGATCACGGCGCCCCGGCAGCGTTCCAGTCCGGAGCACGCCGGGGCAGACTGGCGATGGCAACGCTGCTCGCGGCCATGAAACCCAGGACGGCCCAGAGGAACGGCTCATAAGATCCGGTCGAATCGTAGACTGCAGAGGCGGCCAAGGGGCCGGCGGCAGTCCCGATCGAAAGGGCGGCCAAGAGACCGCCATATAGACCGCCGAAGTTCTTAAGCCCAAAATGGCGGCTCAGGAGATAGACCACGACGTCGATCTCCGCGCCGAGGGTCAAGCCCACCAATGTCGCTGCGACGGCAAGCGCGGAATAGGAGCTTGGCGCGAGGATCAGGACGAGGCAGCTCCCCACCGGCAAGAGGAACACGACCGCGCCCACCAGCGAAGCTGCAAAGCGGTCCAGCAACAGCCCCGTCGTCAGGCGGCCGATCAGCGAGAAAATGCCGATCAGCGACGCCAGTCCCGCTGCGGCGACAGGATCAACTCCCCGGTCGGTGATGATCGGGACGAAATGCACCACGAGCGCGAGAATCGTGAAGGTGAAGAGCAGGCAGGCAACGAACAGGCGGATGTAGATCGTCGAGAAGATGCCTTCCCGCAGAGTCGCACCGGGTAGGTCGCGCGGGACAGGCTTGTGCCCAGCCACACGCCCGCTGCCTTTTGCCCTGTCGAAAGCGCTGCGGAAGAACACGAAGATGATCGGAAACGCGATCAGCAGCCAGATGCCGCCCTGGGCGGCGAGCGCAGTCCGCCACCCGAACTCGCCAATCAGCCAACTGCCCATGAGAGGGAAGACCGTAGCGGCAATCGATGCGCCGCACAGCGTCACCGCGAAGGCGAGGCCGCGCGAGACGGTGAAGCGGGAAGCCACGGCGCTTGTCCAGATCGTCGCCTGAACCGGCAGCACACAGATCGAAAGGAGCCCCCACAGCAAATACCAGTTGAGGTCACTCCCGGTCGCCGTGCCGATAAGTGCGAAAGCACCCGGCACCAGCAGAATACCAAGCAGAGCGAAGGGGCGTGGGCCGTACCGGTCAACCGCGAGGCCGATCAGGATGCCGAAGAAGGCTTGGACAATAGTCGCGAGACTGATGCCCGCCGTCGCCATCGCCCGCGACCAGCCAAACTCGGTCGAAACGGGGACCACGTATGGCCCGAAGCCATAAATGTGGATGACACTAGTTGCATAGCCGAACGCTGCCGCGATCGGCAGCATCGGATAGGCACGCCATTCCGTCAGCGCACCGGCCCTGTCGCCCGTTCCCCCCAATGACTCTCTCCCGCGTCAGTCTTCGTAGCGCAAATCGACGTGTGTCTTCTCGCCCTTCGGCCCCATAGGCGAGTCGTATTCCTCAATGACGCTGACCACCGGATTGTCGTGGCTGGCGAAGAGGTTCCGTTCGTCCTCGCGGACGAAATCGATGCGCTCCGGGCTGGAGATGATGGCCTGCGAGCGCTCGAAGTCTTCACGGCTATCCCACCAGATCTCCATCAGGCAATCGTAGCCGGGATCTATCACCTCACCTGTGACAGGGTTCTTCTCGGGCTTCAGGTAACGCCGGACATAACGCCTGGCATTCGGGATCGAGGGCGCCCTTCCCTGCCGCTTGGACAGCTGCGAGTGCTGATTCTCGTAGTAGTCCATGAACTCGTCCATGGTCATGTCCGGGCGCTTGCGAAAGAAGCAGATCTGCTTGAACATCGCGTTTCTCCTCAGGCTCGACGCAGCGCAAGCACGCTGCCCTCGGCGTCCGCCGAAAGGTAAATCGTGCCGTCCGGCCCCGCAGCGATACCAACAAAGGTGTACATTGGGCCACACATGTCCCCGACGCCATCCAATTGGACCGTTGGAGCGCCTCCCGGACCGCCGATAGGCAGGTCGGTGGCCAAGGTCTCGCGCGCGCTACCCGAGAGGTCGCATGCCACGGCCGCATTCGCACCTGGGTCCGCGATGAACAGCGTGCCACCGGCAATGGCCAGGCCCTCTGGCCGTCCGAGACCGTCAATGATGGTCTCCTTGCGCCCACCAGAGAGTTTCACGACCCGGCCTGCCCCGCTTTCTGCAACGAAGACAGCGCCATCGTCGGCCATCGCAACACCCATCGGCCGATCAAGCCCGGAGGCGAGTTCGTTGACGTTGCCTCCGACAATCTCAAACACGCGTCCCGTCGGCATTTCTGCAAAGACAACGCGGCCGCCTGCGCCCACATCGACTCCCATGAGCCGGTCGTATCCGCTGGCGAGCACTTCGTTCGCCTGCTCGGCAGGCCGCCACCGGACGACTTCGCCGTTGGCGCTGGTCACCACCCATTCGTCCACCCCGGCAGAGGCGACATCTCGGATCCAGCCGGGATAGCCGGGCGTAAACAGCATTCCGGCAAGTTGCAGAGTCTCGCCCGGAATGAGCAGGTAGGTGAAGCCACCGTCGGCGACGAGCACATGTCCGTTGGGGCTGACCGCAAGACCTAAGGGCCACTCGAGGCCACCCTCGACCAGCGGCTTCGTCTTGCCGGGCTCCACCACCTCGGTGATCGAGCCATTGATGTGACTGATGAAGGTCCGCTTGCCCACGAAAGTCACATTGTCGAGGCCCGGACCGATGTCCGCCAGCACCGACTTCTCGCCCGTGCGAGGGTCGATCTTGAGCACCTGCCCCGAATACACCTGGGTCGAGACGATGTAGCCGTCCGGGTGGAACTTCACCGAATCCGGGACGCCCAGGTCCTTGGCGACGATCTCCGGCTCTCCGCCATCCAGGCTGATGCGCCAGATCTCGTTCGCCGCCTGGGCCGGGAAGTACAGCTTGCCGTCGGGTCCGACTTCAAAGGCGTTGGCCATTGGCACGCCTTCGTAGATCACACGATGGGCGCTGCCATCGCGGTCTAGCTCCATGATCCGCCCACCCATGCGCAGTTCACCCGCGATAAGGCGGCCCTGATGATAGGTGATGGGGTTGGCGACCGGCATATCGCCGTGAATGATCCGGTATTCGCCGGAAGGCGTCATCATCGACACGCGCCCTTCGGTGATCTCGGTGCAGTAGAGGTTACCCTGCTCGTCGAATGCCAGATCGTCAGGACCGACGATCCCACCACCAGCGGGGCTGACCGTCTCGATGACACCGCTTTCGACGTCGATTGCGCTGACTTTGCTTCCTGCGACCTGCGCAACGTAGATACGACCGTCTGCGCCGGTGCGGATGCCGTTGGCACTCTGGAGCCGGGTTGCCGGGGTCAGACGGTGAAGCGCCCAACCTTCTGCGGGACGTGCGGGCAATCCCGCCTGATTTCTGCCACTGGCTTCCAGCATGTATACACTCTCCCGGTTCGCTGTCCGAATCCTTGCGCGCCGTGGTATAGCGAGTGACTCCGGCGCGCAACGCAGGCGCTCATATGCATCGCCCGACCGGCACACCTGACAAGCTGTCTGTTGCAAGGCTAACGGCGGACGCATATCCGCACGGCATACAGATAGGCGCCAGCACCTGAGGGAGTATCGGGATGTCCAAGATGAGATTTGATGGTCGAGTAGTGGTCATCACCGGCGCGGGCCGCGGGCTTGGTCGCGCTTACGCCCTCTTGCTGGGCTCCCTCGGCGCGAAGGTGGTCGTGAACGACTTGGGCGGCGAGATCCGGGGCGATCGTCCGGATCAGGGTGTCGCCCAAAGTGTGGTCGACGAGATCCGTGCTGCCGGCGGCGAGGCCATCGCCAACACGGACAGCGTCGCAACGCCGGAAGGTGGCCGCGCGATCATTCAAGCGGCACTTTCCGAATGGGGACGCGTGGACGGACTGATCCACAATGCCGGGAACGTCCGCTACGGCTCGATCCGCGACATCAGCTACGAGGACTTCAAGTCGGTAGTCGACGTGCACCTTATGGGTGCCTTCCACGTTGTGCAGGCGGCATTCCCGCACATGTGCGATGCGGGGTACGGCCGGATCGTCCTCACATCGTCGATCGGAGGCATCTACGGCAACGAGCGGTGCGTCAACTATGGCGTCTCGAAGGCTGGCATGATCGGCCTGGCAAACATCGCCGCGCTTGAAGGCGAGAGTTGCAACGTGAAGTGCAATGTCATCATACCCAGCGCCGTCACGCGTATGGCTGAAGGTATCGACATCTCACAGTATCCACCCATGGATCCTGAATTGGTTGCACCCGTGGTTGGCTGGCTCACACATGAGGACTGCGAGCTTACCGGCGAGATGATCGCGTCGATCGCCGGGCGGGTTGCCCGCGTGTTCATTGCCGAGACACCCGGCGTGTATCAACCCTCCTGGACCATTGACGAGGTCGCCAAGGCAGCCGAAGCGATGCAGGACAAGTCACAGATCCTCGACTTTGGCCTGCATGGCCACGTCGATCACATTCGCTACAGCTTCGCCATGGCGAAGAACGCCTAATGAACAACACTGTTGACAACTAAACGCGCAGACCTATCCTTTTGGTAGGCACGGCCTCGGCAAGGGAGCCGCCAATGGAGAAGTGGGACCGGACATGAACTGCCTGAAGACCATCGTACCCGCGCCAGAGGAAGTCGATATCCCGGCGCTCAAGGCAAAGTACAAGCAAGAGCGCGAAAAGCGCATGCGTCGCGAGACCGGTGGGCAGTATGCCGCACCGGAGGATCACCTCGTCTATGACACCCGCGAACACGATCCGTTCACGCCCATCGTCCCGCGCGACGCGGTGGACGAGGAAATCGACGTGGCGATCCTGGGCGCCGGCTGGACCGGCATCATGGCCGGGTTCCATCTGACGAAAGCAGGCGTCACCAACTTCCGCCACATCGAGCATGCCGGCGGCTTCGGCGGCACCTGGTACTGGAATCGCTATCCCGGCATTCAGTGCGACAACGATGCTTACTGCTATCTGCCGCTGCTGGAGGAGATGAACACCCTTCCCTCCAAGAAGTTCGCCGACGGCAAGGAAATCTACGAGTACATCCAGTCCATCGTCGACAAGTTCGGCTTCCGCGACAAGGCTCTGCTTCACACAGAGATCACCGCGATCGAGTGGGACGAGGAAGCCAAGCGTTGGGTCGTCTCCACCAATCGCGGCGACACGATCCGTGCCCGGTTCGTGATGATGTGCGGTGGAACGCTCTCGACACCGAAGTTCCCCGCTGTGCCCGGCATCCACAAGTTCAAAGGCAAGATGTTCCACACCAGCCGGTGGGACTACGGCTACACCGGCGGTTCGTGGGAGAATCCGGTGCTGGACAAGCTGGCCGACAAGCGCGTCGCGATCCTGGGAACGGGCGCCACTTCGATCCAGGCGGTGCCTTACCTCGGCAAGTACGCCAAGCAACTGTACGTGATCCAGCGCACGCCTTCGAGCGTGGACGAGCGGCCTAACCCCCCGACGAACCCGGAGTGGGCCGCTTCTCTTAAGCCGGGCTGGCAGGCGGAGCGCCAGGCCAACTTCCTGCGTGCCGCGAACGAGATCATCCCTCCGGGCGATCCGGATCTGATCTGCGACATCTGGACCGAGATCAACCGCAACCTAAACGCCGAACTGGAGGCCGAAGGCTGGCCCCAGATCAGCATGGAAGAGTTCATGCAACGTCGCGAGGTCATGGACTTCCGCGTCATGGAGCGTCTGCGCAAGCGCGTCGAGGACATCGTCAACGATCCCGAGACGGCCGAGGCCCTCAAGCCTTACTACCGCTTCATGTGCAAGCGGCCGCTGTCGAACAACGACTACTACGAGACCTTCAACCGGCCCAACGTCAAGCTGATCGACGTATCGACGACGGCCGGGCTGGAAGCGATGACCGAAAACGGCTTCGTTCATCAGGGCCAGGAGTACGAGATCGACTGCATGATCTTCGCCTCCGGCTTCGAGGTGACGAGCGACCTCAAGCGCCGCTGGGGAATCTCGACGATCAACGGTCGCGATGACGTGTCGATCTACGATCACTGGGCCGACGGCCCGCTGACGCTGAACGGGAACATGACGCATCATTTCCCGAACATGTTCTTCCACGGCTATATCCAGGGCGGCCTCAACGGCAACACCACGCTTCAGTTCGGCGAGCAGGCCCGTCACGCGACCTGGATCATCGCCAACGCGCTTGAAAAGGGCATCAAGGCGGTCGAGCCGACCAAGGAAGGCATGGAGGCTTACGTCGAGGACTTCCGCTCCAAGGAGCTCGATCTCTCGATCATCCTCAACGAGTGCACGCCCAGCTACTTCACCAACGAGGGCGAAAAGGAAGCCAAGTGGTTCCTCTTCCGCGGCTGGGGTCCGGGCTGGGACGACTGGCAGCGCAAGATGCAGGAATGGCGCGATGCCGGCGACATGCCCGGCATGCGCGTAGACAGCTGATAGCAGGAGGGGCCGGTCGCAAGACCGGCCCCTCCTCGTTTCAGGAGGTTACGGTTGGCTAGCGGCCCTTCCACTCTGGTTTGCGCTTCTCCGCGAAAGCGCGTGGCCCTTCCTGCGCATCGTCCGAGCGATAGGTCAGCTCGTGCGCGGCACGCGCAGCCTGCAGGGCGGCCGAACGCCCCATCTCAGTGGCCAGCATGACCGTCTCGCGGGCGGCTTTCACCGACAGTGGCGCCCCGTCCAGCACCTCATGCGCCAGCTCCAGCGCTGCCTCGAGTGCCGCGCCCGGTTCGGCCAGGCGATTGACGAGGCCGATCTCATACGCGCGCTGCGCATCGATCGGTTTGCCGGTAAGCATGATCTCCATCATGATCCGCTGCGGGATCATATGGATCAGCGGCGCGGCCCATGGACTGCCACGACCGACTTTCACCTCGGTTATCGCGAACTTCGCATTTGTGCTTGCGACGCACAGATCGCAGGCCTGCGCGATCATCCAGCCGCCAGCGAACGCATGCCCGTTCACCGCCGCGATTGTCGGCTTGCTGAGTTCGATGGAGTCGTAGGGCAGCGGGAACATGTCGCGCGGCGGCACCTTCATGCCGGTCTCGACCATTTCCTTGAGATCGCCTCCAGCACAGAAGGCCTTGTCGCCCGCTCCCGTCAGAATGGCGATCCGCAAGGCAGCATCGCCTTCAAAGCGATCCCATGCAGCCCGCAGCCCCTCACGCACTTCGCGGCTCAACGCATTTCGGCTGTCAGGCCGGTTGATGGTGATGATGGCAACGCCATCGTCGCGGGCATCGAACAGCACGGCATCGGTCATTTCAGAACCCCCTCCTCGCAATCTCGAATGCAGCCCTGTCCAGTTCGTCCTGGAACTCAGGATGTGCGATGGAGACCAGACGCCGCGCACGTTCAGCCAGCGTCTGGCCCTTCAGCTCGGCCGCACCGAATTCAGTGACCACCACATCCACCTCGGTGCGCGCAGTCGTCACCGGCCCGGAAAGCTGCGACACAATCTTGCTGATCGTCCCACCCTTTGCCGCGGCAGAAAGCACCATCAGCGAAGCGCCGCCCGGCGAACGAGCGCCTGCCCGCACGAAGTCGACTTGCCCCCCCGTGCCGCCGAGATAGGCTGCGCCGGACTGCTCGGCGTTCACTTGTCCCGTCAGGTCCACTTCCAGTGCCGAGTTGATCGTGACGAGCCGTGAGAGCTGCCCCAGCACGCCTGCGTCATGCGTGTAGCTGGTCGGCGTCATGCGGATTGCAGGGTTGTTTGCCGCCCACTCATAAAGCCGACGCGTGCCAATCAGCGCTCCGTTAATGGAGACACCGCGGTCGATCTCCTTACGTGCGTTGGTCAGCACGCCGGCTTCCGCAAGATCGACCAGCCCATCGCCCAGCATGCCGGAGTGAACGCCCAGGTCCTTGCGATCGAGCAGCAGGCGCAGAATCGCATCGGGCACCGCGCCGACACCAGTCTGAATGACCGAACCGTCGCCGATGTACTCGGCACAGAAGCGGGCAATCGCCTCGTCCGTGGGGCCGATCTTCGCTGGCGCGACCTCGACCGGCATGCGCGAGACGTGCGCCGCAACATCAATGGCGCTCGCCGGGATCACTTCGCCAGGGACGTACGGAACCTGATCGTTGACCTCTGCGATCACCACTCGCGCCTTGTCGACCGCGGCGCGCACATAGTCGCTAATGAGGCCGCACGAGTGGTTGCCTTGAGCATCGGCAGGGCTGACCTGGATCATCGCGACGTCGCAGGGAATGGCGCCCCAAGTGATCAGCGGCGCAACCTGGCTAACGTGCACAGGCATGACGTCGAGAGCGTTCGCTTTGGTCATCGCCCGCAAAGCGCCGATGGCCCCCATCGACGACAAGCGGAAAGCGCTCGCCGTCTCCGGCGTGAACAAACCTGAGAAGCTCGTGGCGATGAAAGCGCCGAGATCGCCGACGGAGGCCCCTTGCTCTATCAGCGCCTCGACCAAAGTGGTCGGCTCGCCGCAGGCTTGGCCCAAGACGATCCTGTCCCCGCGCCGGAGGTACTGCGAGAGGTCGAGAGCCTCTGGGCCGACGATCTCAGCCACGGCTCAGGCCTTGCCGGCCTGCTTCAGCAGGCGCTCGGCCCGGGCGAGATAGGGCCGGTCCAGCATGCCGCCCTTCCAGCCAATCGCACCCACTCCCGGGTTTGCGGCGAACAGATCGACAATCTCCTGCGCTTCTGCGATCTCCGCCTCGGTGGGCGTGAACGCCGCGTTGATCACGGGGACCTGCGCCGGATGGATCGCCATCATGCCGCGGAAGCCGTCACGGCGAACCTTCTCGGCGCGGGCGCGTAGCGCGTCCAGATCGCGGAAGTCAGCGCTGATCGTCTCGATCGCGGTCACGCCGGCTGTCGCAGCTCCCAGCACCGTCATGCTGCGCGCGAGTTCGTAGGTGAACGAGTAAGAACCATCGTCGTTGCGGTTCGAGCTGGCACCGATCGAGTCCGCGAGATCCTCAGCCCCCCAGGTCAGCGCCACGACGCGCGGCGCGCCCTTGTAGTCACCGGTGTGGAACATCGCCTCGGCGGTCTCGGTAATGAGCACGATGACGGGGATCGAGCCCTCCTCGATGCCGTTCGCCACCTCAAGGGCGGAAAGGCAGTGATCAAGCTTCTCGACCTCCTGGCGCCCGTAGACCTTCGGCAGCATGATGCCGCCGGGGTTGGCTGGCACGATCGCGGCGAGATCCAGCAGGGTGTGCGGGCCATCGAAAGGATTGATACGCACCCATAAACGGTGGCGCTGCTGCGGGTTGGCCTTGATGAAGTCGTGCACCATCGGGCGCGCGGCGGCCTTGCTGTCAGGCGCGACGGCGTCTTCCAAGTCGATGAGGACGATATCGGCCTCACCCTCCGTGGCCTTGGTCATCTTCTTCTCGCTGTCGCCCGGAGCGAAAAGCCAGGAACGGGCGGCAATCGGTTCGTGTTTCATCGGCATTGTATCCTCCCTCGTCTTCCCGGCAGGCACCGGGATCACGCGTCCAAACGGGGCACGCTTCGACGGCGCGCCCTCGCGGGTCAAGTCACGACGATGATTTCGCGCTTAGACGTTTTCGGTCCCTAGTAGGACTTAGGCAGCTCGAGCACCCGTTCGGCGATGTAGTTCATGATCTGGTGGGGACTGACAGGTGCGATGCGGGGTATCATCACTTCGCGCAGGTAACGCTCGACGTGATATTCCTGAGCATAGCCCATGCCCCCCATCGACATCACCGCAGTCTGGCAGGCCTCGTAGCCGGCCTCGGCAGCCAGGAACTTGGCCGTGTTCGCCTCTGCACCGCAGTCCTTGCCCTGATCGAAAAGGGTGGCCGCCTTGAACACCATCAGGCTTGCCGCTTCGACCTGCATCCAAGCCTTGGCCAGCGGGTGCTGGATACCTTGATTCTGCCCGATGGGACGACCGAACACCACGCGCTCGCGGGCATAACGCGCGGCCTTCTGGATCGCGACGCGGCCCAGCCCCGTGGCCTCGGCACCCAGCAAGACGCGCTCGGGGTTGAGGCCCTGCAGCAGGATCTTGAAGCCCTGCCCTTCCTCACCGATGCGGTCCTCTTCCGGAATGAACAGGTCCGAGATGAACAGCATGTTCGAACCGACCGCGTGGCGGCCCATCTTCGGGATCAGGCGATGCTCAACCTTCTCGCGGTCGAGCTTGCAGTAGAACAGCGTCAACCCGTCGGTCTTGCGCTTGACCTCTTCGAGCGGCGTAGTGCGTGCGATCAGCAGCATGCGGTCGGCCACATGCGCATTGGTGATCCAGATCTTCTCGCCGTTGACCCTGTAGCCGCCGTCGACCTTTTCGGCACGAGTCTTGAGGCTCGTGGTATCGAGACCGGTGTTGGGCTCGGTCACCGCAAAGCACATCTTCTCCTCGCCCGAGAGGATCGGCGGGATCATACGCTGCTGCTGCTCGGGCGTGCCAAACAGAATGACCGGTTCCAGTCCAAACACCGGACCGTGAATGGTCGAGGCCGCCGCCATACCGCCGCCGCTCTCGGCAACTGCTTGGACCATGACCGCCGCTTCGGTTATCCCAAGGCCGGCACCGCCGACTGCCTCAGGCATGGCCACTCCCAGCCAGCCGGCTTCGGCCATCGCCTTGTGAAACTCGAACGGCCACTCACCCGAACGGTCCTTCTCCAGCCAGTACTCGTCACTGAACTGTGAGCAGTGCTTGAGCACCGCTTCGCGGATGTCTTGCTGATCCTGGGTGAGCGAGAAGTCCACGACGGCTCCTAGTTTGCATAGCTTCGCTGTTCCGCCGCGTAGCAATCCACTGAAAGCCGCACAACCGAAATGTACCGATAGCGGTTCGCCGTTCCGAAATACGCATAGCAATTTGCATCGGCGTAGAGTACGAGCTGCATCAGCCAAATTTGGGAGGCAAGAATGGCGGCACTGCAATCTGGCCCGAACGGACCGCTCGCCGGGATTCGCGTGGTCGATCTTACCAGCGTCGTATTCGGCCCCTACGCCACCCAGATCATGGCCGACATGGGCGCCGAGGTCATCAAGGTGGAGCCGCCGGAAGGCGATAACACGCGCTGGATCACGACCGGCCCCGAAGAAGGCATGGGCGGCATCTACGTCAACGTGAACCGCGGCAAGAAAAGCGTGATGCTGGACTTGCGACGCGAAGAGGACAGTGCGTCGCTGCGCGCGCTCGTATCCACTGCCGACGTCTTCATCCATTCCATGCGCGGCAAGGCGATCGCTCGGCTGGGCTTCGATTATGAAGCCGTGCGCGCCCTTCGTCCCGACATCATCTACACCAATTGCTACGGCTACTCGCGACGGGGGCCCGAGGCGGACAAGCCCGCCTATGATGATACCATCCAGGCGGAATGCGGCATCCCCTACGTTCAGGGGCTGATGAACGGCGAACCGGGATATGTCGCGACCATCATGGCCGACAAGGTCGCCGGCCTGCATGCGCTTTACGCCACGATGATGGCGCTGTTCCATCGTGAGCGCACGGGGGAGGGGCAGGAAGTGGAAGTGACCATGTTCGAGGCCATGTCCTCGTTCATGCTGGTCGAGCACGCCAATGGCGCCATGTTCTCACCGCCAACCACTCCCGCACACTATCATCGGGCAGTGGAGCGCAATCGCCGTCCCTACAGGACGAAAGACGGTTACGTGGCGGCACTCGTCTACAACGACAAGCACTGGAATGCATTCATGCAGGCGGTCCAGCCCCCTTGGGCAAGCGAGGAATTCTCGACGCTGGCCCAGCGCGCCAAGCGGATCGGCGAGGTCTACGGATTACTGGGTGAGACGTTCCTCACCCGCACCACTCAGGAATGGCTCGACACCTTGAGCGCGCTGCACATCCCCTGCTCTCCCCTGCGCACAACGGACGAGTTGTTCACGAACGAGCATCTCAACGCCATCGGCTTCTTCGAAGAGATCGACACGCCGCAGGGGCCGACCCGCATGCCGGGCGTCCCGACATGGTTTTCGAAGACGCCGGGGCATGTCCGGGGACCGGCGCCACGCCTGGGCGAAAACAACGGTGATGTTCTGGCAGGGCTTGCAGAAAGCCCCGCCACGATGGCAGGAGCCGAAAACAGCTAAGTAGACAGCGTTGTTGATTTGCATTTGGCAGGTTGGACGCAGTTGGCTAACAGCGATTCCAAGCAGAGCCTCGGGAGAGGTGTTGCCGGATGCTACGGCGGGCTGGTGCTCGACACGGTGCGGCGCACTGTGCTTGGGCGGTGACGCCAAGTAAGTTTTGCAAGAGACCGACAGGACGAAAGGTACCAGGATGTACGATGACCAGCCGCAGGCGGAGGCTCCGACCCAGAACTCCGGGGGTGTCCCCGTCTACAAGCGCATGCTCGACCTGTTCGAGGCGGAGGGTATCAAGACGCTGTTCGGCATCCCTGATCCGAACTTCGTTCACCTCTTCCTGGAAGCCGAGAAGCGCGGCTGGACCGTGGTTTCCTCGCACCACGAAGCGGCTACCGGCCACATGGCTGCCGCTGCGGCACGCATAACCGGCAAGCCGGCAGTCTGCATCGCCACGCTCGGGCCGGGCATGGCGAATGCGATGCCCGCCGTTCAGTGCGCCAAGGTCGAGAACGATCCGGTAATCTTCATCGGCGGTCAGCGCGCTCGCGTGACCGAGCGCCGTGTGCGCCGTGGCCGCATTCAGTTCGTCCGCCAGGAGCCGATGATCGAGGACTCGGTCAAGTTCTCCAGCTCGATCGAATATGCCGACCAGGTGGACGAGATCGTCCGCGAGGCCATTCGCGTCTGCATGTCGGGCACCCCGGGGCCGGCGTACATCGAATATCCTGCACACGTGATCCTCGAGGAAGTGCCCAACACGCCGATCCTGCCGCCCAGCCGCTACCGCTTGGTCAATGCCGGCGCGGACGGCGATCGGATCGCCGAGGCGGCGAAGATCATCATGGAAGCCAAGAACCCGATCCTGCTGGTCGGTCACGGCGTCCACACCAGCAAGGCGGGCGCAGCCGTCAAGGAGCTGGCCGACCTGATGCAGTGCCCGGTGATCCAGACTTCGGGCGGCACCAGCTTCATCGAGGGCCTTGAGGACCGCACGTTCCCTTACGGATTCTCGGAAGTGTCGATCGACGCCGTGGTCGAGAGCGACTGCTGCGTCGCCCTCGCAACGGAACTGGGGGAGCCTTCGCACTACGGTCGCTGGCGCCACTGGATCGACAATGAGGCCAATCGCAAGTGGATCTACGTTCAGCAGGACGCGACCGCCATCGGCGTCAACCGTCCGATCGACGTGCCGCTGGTCGGTGACGTTCGCGGTGTGGTCCCACAGCTCTCGCGCGCCCTGAAGGAACTCGGTGGCCGCAAGGCAAACGAGAAGCTCTCCGCGTACATCCAGCGCGAGGCTGCACAGCTTGTCGAAGTGGCAGAAGATGCCGCTTCCAAGCCCGATGGCACCGAGAGCCTGATGCACACCAGCCAGTTCGTGTCGGAAGCCACCAAGGCATTCCCGGCCGACGGCATCATGATCCGCGATGGCGGCGCGACGGTCGTGTTCCAGTGGACCTACTCGCAGTGCAAGCCGCATGATGTGATCTGGAACCAGAACTACGGTCACATCGGGACCGGCCTGCCCTACGCCACCGGCGCCATGCTGGCGGACCGGGCCCAGAGTGGCCAGTCCCGCCCCGGCATGCTGCTCACCTCGGACTCTTCTTTCCTGTTCCACATCGGGGAGCTGGAAGTCGCGGTTCGGGAGAACCTGCCGCTGGTCTGTGTGGTCGGCGTGGACTTCCAGTGGGGTCTTGAAGTCGGTGTGTACAAGCGCACCTTCGGACATGGTACCAGCGAGACCGGCACGCACTGGTCGGACAAGGTACGCTTCGACAAGATCGCCGAGGGATTTGGCGCCGCCGGTGAATTCATTACGAAAGCAGAGGATATGGGTCCCGCCATCAAGCGCGCTTACGAGCGTGGCGGCGTGACCGTGATCCACGTGCCGATCGACCCCAAGGCAAACTCGGAGGAAATGCCCAACTACTCCGAATTCCGCACCTGGTACGCCGAAGGCACGCAGTAAGACCACACGACCCCTTTCCCTTTGCGGGAGAGGGGCACTAGATTTGGCAAGCCCTAGGCAAGCCGAGTCACAGCGGGGAGGGTTTCCCGCTTCTCGCACCGGACCCCCTCCCCAACCCCTCCCCTCCCGGGAGGGGCTTCGCGTTTGGAGAGAGAGGTCATGCGCAACTACACCCAGTTCTATATCGACGGCCAATGGATTGATCCCAGCGAGCCGCGGACGGCCGAAGTCATCAATCCGGCCACCGAGGAAGTTTCCGGTACGATCTCGCTCGGCTCTGCCAGCGATGTCGACAAGGCGGTCGCGGCAGCGCGCCGCGCCTTCGCCACCTTCGGGGAAAGCAGCGCCAAGGAGCGTCTTGATCTGCTTGAGGCGATTCAGGCCGAGTATCTCAAGCGCGAGGAGGAGCTCGGCGAGGCCATCATGGTCGAGATGGGCGCGCCCCGCTCGCTCGCCTGCGGCTTCCACACTCTGCTTGGGAAAGGGCACCTCAGCACGGCAATAGAAGTGCTCAGGGAGTTCAAGTTCGAGGAGCAGCGCGGCGTCACCATGATCCGCAAGGAGCCGATCGGCGTCTGCGGCATGATCACTCCGTGGAACTGGCCGATGAACCAGACCTGCGTGAAGATCTTCCCGGCATTGGCAGCCGGCTGCACCATGATCCTCAAGCCGCCGCAGCTTGCCCCGTATTCGGCGCAGATCCTCGCAGAGATCATCCACGCCGCGGGCGCGCCCGCAGGTGTGTTCAACATGATCCAGGGCAAGGGCAGCGAGATCGGCACGGCGCTCTCCAAGCACGAGGACATCGACATGATCTCCTTCACCGGCTCCGAAGCGGTCGGCGTGCAGATCCAGAAGGACGCGGCCGAGACGGTCAAGCGCGTGGGGCTGGAACTGGGCGGCAAGAGCGCCTGGATCGTTCTGGACGATGACACGATGGCCGCCAACGTAGCGGCGGCGACCGCCGGCATGATGGGCAACTCGGGCCAGACCTGCTCCGCCGGATCACGCCTGCTGGTGCCCTCCTCGCGGATGGATGAGGTCAGGAAGGTCGCTGCAGAGGCCGCCAATGGCGTCAGCGTCGGTGACCCGACCGGCAACGTGGCCATGGGCCCGGTCGTCTCGAAGAGCCAGTACAACGATATCCAGCGCTATATCGAGATCGGCATCAAGGAAGGCGCCGAACTGATCGCCGGCGGCCCCGGACGTCCCGAGGGGCTGGACAAGGGCTGGTATGTGAAGCCCACCGTCTTCATCGGCACCAATGACATGGTCATTGCGCGTGAGGAGATCTTCGGCCCTGTTCTCGTGATCATCGGATACGATGACGTCGATCATGCCGTGGCCATCGCCAATGATTCCAACTTTGGTCTGGGCGGGTACGTAAGCGGCACCGACCTCGAAGCATGTCGCGCAGTGGCCAAGAAGATGCGCACCGGCGCCATCTGGGTGAACGGCGGCTTCGATTTCCATGCGCCGTTCGGCGGCTACAAGCGGTCGGGCAACGGCCGTGAATGGGGAGAATACGGCTTCCACGAGTACCTTGAGGTCAAGTCGATCGTGGGTTGGAACCCCGCCTGACGCATGGCGCGAATGAGCGAGTAACGTCTCGCGCGAAGAACTCTGGGCCCGGTTACTTTTCGAAGTGGCCGGGCCTTTCGCATTCTCGGGATCTTAGTTGCGTCTCGCTCAACTCAGCGTGATGCTGTTGCGCTGGCCAGCGGCAACGACTCGGGCTAGAACCCCTGCATGTTTGAGGCCGCTGACGCCCTGTTGCTCGCTCGCCTGCAGTTTGCCTTCACGGTAAGCTTCCACTTCATCTTCCCTGCGTTCTCGATCGGGCTTGCCAGCTACCTGGCCGTGCTCGAGGGGCTCTGGCTGAAGACAGGCAAAGCTCTTTACCTCGACATGTTTCGCTTCTGGGTGAAGATCTTCGCCATCGCCTTCGCTATGGGTGTCGTGTCGGGCATCGTCATGTCCTACCAGTTCGGTACCAACTGGGCCGTGTTCTCCGACAGAGCGGGACCAGTCATCGGGCCGCTCATGGCCTACGAGGTCCTGACAGCCTTCTTCCTTGAGGCGGGATTCCTGGGCGTCATGCTGTTCGGCATGGAGAAGGTCGGGCGAAAGCTCCACTTTACCGCGACTTGCATGGTCGCGGCCGGAACGTTCGTGTCCGCATTCTGGATTCTGTCGGTCAACTCGTGGATGCAGACACCCGTCGGGCATGAAATGGGGGCGAACGGCCAGTTCCTGCCTGGCCCCAGCTGGGCGGAGATCATATTCAACCCGAGCTTCCCCTACCGACTGGTTCACACGGTCACTGCGGCCTATCTCACAACTGCGTTCGTGGTCGGAGCCGTGGGGGCCTGGCACCTGCTGAAGAACCGCGACAATCCCCATGCCCGCAAGATGTTCTCGATGGCGATGTGGATGGCTGCGCTCGTGGCGCCGGTTCAGATCTTCCTCGGGGACCTGCACGGCCTCAACACGTTGGAACATCAACCGGCCAAGGTCATGGCGATGGAAGGCCACTTCCAGAGCCATCCAGAGGGTGCCCCGCTGATCCTCTTCGGCATTCCGGACCAGGATGCGCAGACCGTTCGGCACGCTCTTGAAATCCCCAAAGCCTCGTCACTGATCCTGAAGCATGACCTCAACGCGCCACTCGACGGCCTGGACACAATCGCTCGCGAAGATCAGCCGCCGGTCGCAGTGGTATTCTGGTCATTCCGGATCATGGTGGCACTCGGGTTCGCGATGCTGGCGATTGGTTTGTGGAGCCTGATCGCCCGCTTCAAGGGCAAGCTCTACGACTGGCGCTGGCTGCATCGCGCCGCGCTCGTCATGGGTCCTTCCGGCTTCGTCGCGGTCATTGCAGGATGGGTGACGACGGAGGTCGGACGCCAGCCCTGGGTCGTTTACGGCCTGCTGCGCACTGAGGACGCCGTCTCGCCGCTCGGAGCGCCGGCTGTCGGCGCGTCCCTCCTGGCGTTCGTGCTCGTTTACACAGCCTGCTTCTCTGTAGGTACGTGGTACATCCTGCGCTTGATGAGCAAGACGCCTCATCCTCACGAAACGGGGATTGAGGGCGAGATGGACGCGCCCATCCGTACGGCCGGCATAACTCCGGGACCGACACAAAATCCCGGCGGCCGTTCGATGCCGCCTCGGGAGGAGTAGAGCGATGGCGGTCAACTTCGACCTGACGACAATCTGGGCCTTCATCATTGCCTTTGCCGTGTTCGCCTACGTGGTGATGGATGGCTTCGATCTTGGCATCGGCATTCTCTTCCCGTTCTTCCAAGTCGGGCACGGACGAGATCGCGCGATGAACGCCATCGCACCCGTGTGGGATGGTAACGAGACATGGCTGGTGCTGGGTGGCGGTGGGCTGTTTGCCGCATTCCCGCTGGCTTATGCCATCATCCTGCCGGCGACGTACCCGCTGATCATCGCCATGCTGCTTGGCCTTGTGTTTCGCGGGGTCGCTTTCGAGTTCCGTTGGCGCGACCGGCGCCACCGCGCATTCTGGGACGCCGCTTTCTGCGGCGGTTCCCTTGTGGCAGCCCTGACTCAAGGCATGACCTTGGGGGCAATCCTGCAGGGGATCACCATCTCGGATCGCGCCTATGCCGGCTCGTGGTGGGATTGGCTCACACCTTACACGCTGCTGACCGGGCTCGGTGTGGTCTTCGGATATGCGCTGCTCGGAGCGACCTGGCTGATCTGGAAGCTCGACAGCGAACCTCAGGACAAGGCCTACCGCCTCGCCTTTGTCTCTGCCATTGCGACAGTGATAGTGCTCGTAGCCGTCAGCCTCTACACGCCGATGCTCGACACGGAGTACTGGCGGCGCTGGTTCGAGGCGCCCGGCATCTATTTCGCCAGCCAAGTGCCTCTTCTCTCGGCAATCATCATCTTCCTGCTCTTCCGCTCGCTGGCCAAAAAGAAAGAGGCAGCGCCTTTCTGGCTCTCGCTGGGCATCTTCCTCATCGGCATGGCGGGCCTCGGCGTCAGCATGTTCCCTTATGTCGTTCCTGATACCGTGACGATCTGGGACGCAGCCGCGCCCGAACGCAGCCAAGTCTTCATGCTTATCGGCGTGGGGCTGACGATGCCGCTGATTATTGCCTACACCGGCTGGGCTTACTGGGTGTTTCGCGGCAAGGTCGGTCACGAAGGCTATCACTGATGCGGCGCGGCAAGGCCGGCGATGCGAACGAAGCGCCACTATGGAAGCGGCTGGCCTGGCTGCTTGCGATCTGGTGCGCCAGCGTGGCTGTCCTCAGCGTGGTAGCCTGGGTGATCCGCATCTGGCTCAAGGTTTAACCGCAGGCATCTCGGCGTCTGCGACCCATCAGGCCATAATTGTGACAAGGGCGCAGCATTTTTGACGGCAAGCGTTTGTCACTCGATAAGCGCACATCTGCGCATTACATCGGACTGACATGCTCGAGACGAGAGAGACGGCGACGCCCTTTTCCGAACCCGACGGTGGTGACCTCGCCGCCTCGTCTTCGCGTTACTTCAACCGTGAACTGAGCTGGCTCGCGTTCAACGAGCGCGTCTTGGCGGAGGCGGAGAACCAGCGCTACCCACTGCTCGAGCGGCTGCGGTTCCTATCCATCTCCGGCAGCAATCTCGACGAGTTCATGACCGTGCGCGTGGCTGGCCTCGCAGGCCAGATCCGCCGTCAGATTGAGGAGATCTCGATCGATGGCATGACACCGAGCCAGCAGCTCGCCGCCGTGCACGACGAAGTGCTGAAAATCGAGGCGCTGCAGCAGCAGACCTGGGCGAATCTCAAGACAGAACTGGTGGGCTGCGGCATTCGCGTCATCGGCGACGAACGTATCGGCGTCCAAGGCGAACGCTGGCTGAAGGAATACTTCCTTGAGCACATCATGCCAGTGATCACACCGCAAGCGATCGACCCGGCTCACCCATTCCCATTCGTGGCCAGCAACGGCATTGGCATTCTCTTTTCGCTAAACCGCGTCGTGGACGGCAGCCCGGTCATGGAGATGATCCTGATCCCACAGGCCCTGCCCCGCTTCGTGCGGGTCCCCGGCCCAGAGGCGATCTACATGTCGGTAGAGGATCTGATTTGCCGGCATGTCGAGCATATCTTCCCCGGCTTTAAAGTGAACGGACACGGCGTGTTCCGTGTTCTGCGCGACAGCGACATCGAGATCGAGGAGGATGCCGAGGATCTGGTGCGCTATTACCGCACCGCCATCCAGCGGCGTCGGCGCGGCATGGTGATCGTCCTGCAACTTCAGGGGAGGTTCGATCCTGTCGCCGAAGAACTGCTGCGGGCGCAACTTGGCCTGGACCGGGCGCTGATCATCAAGACCGGTGGTCTCATCGGGATGGCGGGACTGGCTGCGCTCGTTGAGGAGGACCGTCCCGAGCTCAAGTTCGAGCCGTACTCCCCTCGCTATCCCGAGCGGATCCTTGAGCATGATGGCGACTGCTTCGCCGCCATCCGCGAAAAGGACATCGTGATCCAGCACCCCTACGAAAGTTTCGAGGTGGTGATCGACTTCCTCAGGCAGGCGGCGCGCGATCCCGACGTGATCGCGATCAAGCAGACCCTTTACCGCGCCGGCAAGCAGTCGGCCGTCGTCAGTGCACTAATTGCGGCAGCCGAAGCTGGGAAGTCGGTGACGGCGGTTGTCGAACTCAAGGCCCGCTTCGACGAAGAGCAGAACCTGCTCTGGGCCAGTCAGCTGGAGCGCGCCGGCGTCCAGGTCATCTACGGCTTTGTCGATTGGAAGACGCACGCCAAGGTTTCAATGGTGGTGCGCCGTGAAGGAGAAGGCAATCGCACCTATTGCCACTTCGGAACCGGCAACTACCATCCGATCACCGCGCGCATCTACACCGACTTGTCGTACTTCACTGCGGATCCCGCTGCGGGCCGTGACGTAGGCCGCCTGTTCAACTTCATCACAGGCTATGTGGAGCCGAAGAAGACCGATCTGCTCTCGATCTCGCCCATCAACCTGCGCACCACTTTGTACAACTGCATCGATGCCGAGATTGCGAACGCCAGGGAGGGAAAGCCGGCGGCGATCTGGGCGAAGATGAACTCGCTGACCGATCCGGACCTGATCGACAGGCTCTATGCTGCAAGTCAAGCAGGCGTGGAGATCGTGCTGGTGATCCGCGGCATTTGCTGCCTTCGCCCCGGGATTTCCGGACTTTCCGAGCACATCACCGTGAAGTCGATCATCGGCCGCTTTCTGGAGCATGGTCGCATCTGGGCCTTCGCCAATGGCAAAGACCTGCCCAGCCGGAGGGCCCGGATATTCATCACCTCCGCCGACGGGATGAGCCGCAATCTCGACCGCCGGGTAGAGCTCTTGTTGCCCATCCGGAACCGCACGGTACACGATCAGGTCCTCGGCCAAGTGATGCTGGCCAACCTTCTGGACACCGAACAGAGCTGGATACTGAACAGCGACGGCGGCTACGAGCGTGTGGGCGAGTGCGAGAATCCCTTCAACCTGCACCGCTACTTCATGATAAACCCGTCACTGTCGGGGCGCGGTGCCTCACTGACCAGTGGAAGAAAAGTACCCAAGCTCTCGCTTCGACGCGGCAACATCTGACATGAGCGCGCCTTCGGGAACCGCAGGCTACAGGATTCGCTGAACGACCATGAGCGGGACTACCCCATCGGACGAAAAGCGCGCCATCATCGACATTGGCTCGAACACGGTGCGCCTCGTCGTCTATAACGGCCCTCCTCGCGCGCCCGTCGTCATCTTGAACGAGAAAGTCAGCGCGAAGCTCGGAAAAGAGGTGGGGAGAAGCGGACTCATTTCCGAGAAGGCGATGCACACCGCACTTTCCGCTCTGGCCCGCTTTGCCGCCATGCTCGACCTGCTGAAGGTTACGAACGTGGAGTGCGTTGCGACTGCAGCCAGCCGCGATGCGAAGAACGGGCCGGAATTTCTTGCTGCCGTTCGCAACCTAGGGCTCTCGCCGCGGCTGCTCTCGGGCGAGGAGGAAGCGCGAGCCAGCGCCACGGGCGTGGTCGCGGCCTTCCCCGGAGCCAAGGGGACAGTTGGTGACCTGGGCGGCGGAAGCCTCGAACTCGTCTCCATTGACGGAGAAGTCTGCCGGGGCGGCATCACCTTACCGTATGGCACGCTGCGCCTGGGCGATCTGCGTGCAAGCGGTCCAGCGGCATTCTCCGCAAGTGTACGCGAGGGACTTGGACGCGCCGGCTGGTCAGGTGGAGCCGGAGAACCGCTCTACATCGTGGGCGGCTCCTGGCGAGCGTTGGCACTGCAGGCGATGCACGAGATCGATTGGCCTCTGGACGATCCGCATGACTTCGAACTCTCGCCTGAGACAGCCCTGCGCCTGTGCCGTCAGTTCCAGATGACAAAGCCGGAGAAGGCAGATCCGCGTATCACGGCCTCGCGTCTCGCCAGCCTTCCCGACGCGGCTGCACTGCTGGGGGAGCTCCTGGAGCAGATCGCTCCCTCCCGGATCGTATTCTCGTCCTGGGGCCTGCGCGAGGGGCTCGTATTCTCACGGCTCGACGCGAAAACAAAAGCCGAGGATCCGATGCTCGCGGGCATCACCGCGTTTGCGCGCGGCGCGCAGGTGGCTCCTGGCCACGCAGAGGCCGTCGCCGACTGGACCGGGGGCGTCTGTGCCGACGCTGCCGCGGACGGCAACCTGCGCCTCGCCTCGACCATGCTGGCGCTCGCCGCCATGCGGACCGAGCCCAACATGCGCGCCGAAGAGGCGATGGGCTGGGCCCTGCGCAAACGCTGGATTGGCCTCAGCGCCCGAGGCCGGGCCATGATGGCGATGACGGTCTTCGCCAATTCCGGGCTCATCGAGGTACCTGCCGCCTTCTCTCGCCTCGCCTCACAAGAGGATCTGCATGCCGCTATCGGTTGGGGCCTTGCAGTGCGCCTTTGCCGCCGCCTGACGGGATGCGCCAATGAGGGTCTGGCTCGCACGTCCCTCCGTCTTGAGGGGCAGGAGATGGTTCTGTCCCTCGATGAGCCGGTACAGGCGCTTTACAGCAACGCTATCGGCAAGGACTTGCGCCGCCTCTCCGAATGGCTGGGGTACGAGTGGAAGGTGAAACTCGTCGTCGATGGCCGCAATTCCGACCTCCAGGCAAGTTCAGTGCAGTAAACTCTTGCTCTCGGCGATAACCGATATGCCACGCTTCCCCTCGCGGCGGTCAAGCTGAACGACGATATCGATGACTGACGCTGCATACTCGAGAGTCTCGCTACGCGTCAGGCCGATGCCCGTCTGCATGCTCATCAGCGCGATCTGTTCCAGAGCACCGCGCGGGTTGTTGGCGTGCACGGTCGAGAAAGATCCCGGATGGCCCGTATTGATCGCGCGCAGAAAGCTGACCGTTTCACTACCGCGCAGCTCGCCCAGTACGATACGATCCGGGCGCAAGCGCAGCGCAGCCTGTAGCAGATCGTTCGCCGCCACCTTCGCCTCTCCCAGTTCACCCTTGACCGCGATAAGCCCGACACCGTTCGCACCGGGAAGCCGCAGCTCGGCAGTGTCCTCGACAAGGACGACGCGCTCATGCTCCGGTATTTCGCTGAGCATCGCGTTGAGGAACGTCGTTTTTCCCGTCGATGTACCGCCAGAAATAAGGATCGTGCGCTTACGACGGATCGCATCGCGCAAAAAAGCGATGGGCGCGGCCATGGGATCGGGCGCGGGGGCTTCAGGAGCAAGGGCGATGGGGCCGCGATCATAGGCGTCCAGCGGCAGTTCCAGCAGCCGATGGCGGCGGATTGCCATTGCCCAGTTCGCACGCGTGGCGGGCGGACCGACCAGCTGGATGCGGGCACCGCTCTGACCTGCAAGTGCAGGCAACGTCGCGGAAAGAAGCGGATGCTCGCGATTGATGCCCTGATGGCTGATCCGCGCCACCTGCTCTGCAAGGCGCTGGAGCAGCTGGTTGTCCATCGCAGGCACTTCCACGCGCTGCATGCCGCCGTGCTCGGCATCCTCGATCCAGACCTCGCCAGGACGATTGACGAGGATCTCGGTTACCGTCTCACGGTTCAGCCACGGTCGCAGCGGCGCAAGATAAGCCTCAAGGTAGACGCTTCGCGCCGCGCTCACCGGGTCAGCAACGGGACGTGCGGGCAAACTATGTACATCAGCGCTCACAGCTCATGTGACCTTTGAAAAATCCAGATCCTTGGCAGTGAACACCCGGATCGGCTCGCCCTGCCGGACGCGAATAGTAGGTCCGACCTGCGAGCCCTGCTCCACAGCCGCGGCTGCCGCTGACTGACCGCCACCCACCACCACAGAGGCACCCGTCCCGACCAGGTTGGTCAACCCGCCGACGACTGACAGCAGCATCGCAGAGCCGAAACGGTCAAAGAAGTGGCTGTTGACCTTGCCGGGAAGGCCCGTCTCTCCGCCAAACGCAATGGCCGGAGAGCCAAGATCCACGGAGACACCATCGGGGCGGATGACACGCGTCCAGATGACGTAAGCTCTCTTCTGACCTGCAGCGAGGCCGCTCTTGTACTGGCCGATGAGGCGCGAGGAGCGGGGAAGCAGCACACTGCGCCCGTCGAAGCTACGCACGTCGGTGCTGACGATGGCCCGTACAAAGCCAGGCACGTCGGTATCGATGGCCGTCTCCAGCACAGCGGGGATCAGCGTGCCTTGGGTCACCGTCGTTGCCGGATCGAAGCTGCGCCTGGCGGCCGCACTTGATCCGCCAAGGCCGCCGAGCCGAGCTGCGAAGTCCTCGTTGGCGTTGGCCCCCTTGAACTCGGTCGCGGCCGTCGCGCCCGGTGCCGGAGCGGCAACTCCCGCAGCGTCGAACACGACAGTGGGACTGGCAAGGGGATTGCCCACGCCTTGTGGCGCCGGCGCCTCGCTTGGCGGTGCCGAGAGGATCGCCTGGGGCTCGGGAGCTGAAAGAACGGTCGGCTCCGGATAGATAGTTGGCTCCACCACAGCCTGCGGGATAGCGGTATCGCTGGGCTCCGCAACGGAAGCAGGTGCAGAAACAGAAGATGCGGCTTCTGGCCCGCCATTGCGGGCGGCATCCATCGACCACAAAGTCAGCCCGCCCAGAGCCGCAACAATCGCCACCCCGGCGGCGAGACCAAGCCCATCGCCACGTTTGCGCTGCGTGACTGTGGGCAGGACATTGCGTGTGGCCAGGTCGATGATCTCGGCCCCGCCATGCTCTCGGGGATCGCGCGCCTGCTCGACATCGAAGCGTTCGCGAAGGGCGGAATTTGGTGCCATGGATCAGTGCTCCTGAAGAGCCGAGTGGGAAAGCGCTGCCGCTGCAACGGAAGCCTGCGCCACCTTGCCGGAAGGGGTTGATGCACCTGCATTCATGATAGCTGGAGCCGCTGCGGATGGCCGCTGATTCTCAAGCGTTGCCTGTGCCTTTCCGGAACGCAGCAGGATCGCCCTGGGAACATCGTCGACCACGATCGTGCGCCCGCGAACGGAGTAGTTGACCGGCCCTTCCTCACCCTTCTCGTTCAGAACGAGAATGGCGGGAACTTCGCTCTTCTCACCCCACAGCAGGTAGGTGGCGTTGCCATCGTCGTAGATGCGCGCGGGCAGAATCTTCGTGTCGCCCTTGGGACGCCAAGCAAAGTTGAGTGCAGCGGGATCGACCGGAGTTTCGGCTGGCCCACCGCCAAGCACAGCCTGCTCGTCCGCGGTCAGGGCTGCAAGGGCCGCACCCTCGGACGGCTTCTTTTTCGGTTCGTCCTTATAGGTGAAGCGCAGCAAGTAGACGGGCTTGGTTCTTGGCGAGGCGACGAGGTCGAAGAAATAGGTGTGGCGATCGGTCACCACCGTCATGTTCGTGCGCGCGCTGTTGTCGAGCGGCTTGACGAAGAGCAGGTCAGCCCGCTTGTTGGGCGTGATTTGCCATGCTGCAGAGTCGCCCACGGCAACATTCTCGATCGCCTCGCCCTCACCGAAGGAAATCGTTGCCTGGACCCCTGTGCGCCCATCGATCCTGACGACTTCGTTTTCGGAGAACATGTGGTGCACAAGGCGTTCGTCAGCTGCTGCCGGTGTATTCAGCGCGCACAGCGAGGCTGCAGCGGTGGCCGCGAGAAGAAGGCCGCGGATCATCGTATCATCTCCTTTGCCGGGCGGCTGGACAGAGCCCGAGCTGTGTCATTCGAGGCGCGAAAGCGGCTGCCAATGCCCTTGGCACGCGAGACGCTACCGCCACTGAGGGGGGCTATGCCGCCACCGCTCACTTGCGTGACGACGGTACGCCGCTCACCCGGCCGGGCACTCTCGCCGCTCTGCACCGGATAGGCCTCCATCGGCGCAGCCACAGCGGCCGCCAGTACCGCCCGACGCGAGGACCCAGCCGAAGCTGCCGCAGCCGCCTCCGGTGAGTGGGCAAGAGTGGAAGGGGCACTCGGTGCAGCGCCACGATCACCGCGCACCTGAAGGTCGGGTTTGCCGAGACCGAAGACCTGCCAGCCCGACACCATCGTGCCGGCCACCTTAAGCACCATCACCATCAGCGCGCAGTGCACCGCGGACACCAGAAACAAGGCCATGGCGGCACGACCGTCGATGTCGATAAGATTGCTCGTCAGGGCCCGCACAATCGGCACCAGCAGTTCCAAGGTGATACTCCCTGCCAGCACGACGAACAGCGGCGTCAGGGCGGTCAGCACCACTCCGCGCAACCACCCGGCGGTAAGCCCTCGCGTGCCGCCGAATAGGGCCATGACTACGAAGATCGGGCCAAGCGCCATCAGCACTGCCAGCGCTATCCGGGCAGTCAGCAGCACACCGACGGTGCCGAGCAGCAGCAACAGCCCGCCCATCCACATCACGCTTTCGGGTGTGAACAGGCCCTGCCCTGAACCTGCGACCTGAGCTGCCGCCTGCGCTCCCGCCGCGCCTTGGCCGCTTCCTGCGCTTTCGGCGATGGCTCCGAACACAAGGTCTATGCGATCTCCGAAGATCTGGGTGGCTGAGCCATCGGCACCAGTCAGGACCGAAGCAATCCAGTCGGGTCCGCCGACCGCGAGGTTCCACATGACGCCTTGGTACGCGATCCAGCTGGTCGCGAACGTAAGGACCAAGCCAAGGGTTAGCATGCGCGGCGTCAAGGCCGACACGCCCAGCGTCGAGCGTCCGGTCAGCAGCGAAATGGCGAAGAAGGCAATGTAGAGGGTAAGGAGAATAGTGAGGACCGGCGCCATTGCCCCGTGCGCGCCGAACAGGCGCCCGAAGGCGGCAGCGGTGGTCTCGGCGGCGATGCAGTCAACGGCGCGGAGCGCCGGCCCGACACCAGCCGCAGCGACCTCGGTCAGCTGGTCACATGCACTTGCCACCGGCTTACTCCGCAGCCTCGGCCCACAGGCCCGGCTCATCCCCATCGCCCGGCCACTCCATCCCCGTGAGGACGGGGTACCAGTTGACCGGATCGTCGCCATAGCGCTCGCGCAAGCTGTCGAGCTTACGCACCGTGCTTTCGCGGCCGGAGAGGACCGTCAGCACCTCGGGCATGCCCGAGAGATCGAGGCGCACCACGACGGAAGCGTCGGACTGGCGGATCAGGAAGCAGCGCGAGTGCGCGGGCAACGTGCGGATGACGTCGAGTTCATGCTCGGACAGGCCGAAGCCCTCGCAGTAATCCTCATGCCGCGCGCGGGCGTTGGGCATGAACAGCATCGTCGCGGTCTGCTCGACGAGCGCGGTGGCGATACGGCTATCCAGGGCATCGCGGGCGGACTGAGTGGCGAAGCCGACCAGCGCGTTGCGCTTGCGCAGCGTCTTGAGCCAGTCGCGAATGCGCGCGGCGAAGACCTCATCGTCGAGCGTCTTCCAGCCCTCGTCGATGAGGATCATCGTGGGTTCGCCGTCCAACCGTTCCTCGATGCGATGGAACAGGTACATCATCGTCGGCGTGCGCAGGCGCGGGCTTTCCAGCAGCGCGGTCATGTCGAAGCCGAGCTTGCGGGCCGAGAGATCGAGCTTGTCCTGCGCATTGTCGAACAGCCAGCCATGCTCGCCGCCCACCAACCAGGCATCGAGGCGCGAGGCAAGATCGCCCGGCTCCGGACGGCGGGACCCTGCCAGCAGCTCGCGGAAGTGCGACAGGCGGCGCAGTGAGGGATCGTTGTGGTACGCGGCGTCGACGGCGCCGGCGATCGTCGCCAGCTCCTCCGGTCCGCGCGCTTCCAGCAGCACGCCCAGCCAGTCGCGCAGGAAGGCGCGATTGGTGGCGGTGTCGGGCAGCGAAAGCGGGTTGAAGCCAGTCGGGTGGCCCGAGGCGATGCGGCTGTAAGTGCCGCCGATGCCGCGGATGAACACTTCGGCGCCGCGGTCCTTGTCGAACAGGATCGTGCGCGGATCGTACTTCTGCGCCTGCGCGGCGAGGAAGTTCATCACCACCGTCTTGCCCGAGCCCGAAGGCCCGATCACGGTGAAGTTGCCGAGATCGCCCTGATGGAAGTTGAAGAAGAACGGGGTCTGGCTGGTGGTGGCGAGCAGCGTCACCGCCTCGCCCCAGTGATTGCCGCTGGCCTGGCCCATGGCGAAACCGTGCAAGCTGCCGAAGCACGCCATGTTGGCGCTGGTAATCATCGCGCGACGGACCAAGAAGCTTTCGTTGCCCGGCATCTGCCCCCAGAACGCAGGCTCAAGGTTGACGTCCTCGCGCACGGCGACCGCACCGGCATCGGCGAGAGCAGCGGCACACAGCGCAGTGGCTTCGTCCAACACGTCGAGATTGGGCGCGCGCACCAGCACTGAGAGGTGGTGATCGCCAAAGCCCACCGCACCGGTGCCGAGCGCATCGCGCGCGCTGGTCATTTCGCGGCGCTCGGACATTGCCTCCTCATCGGCCGACTTCAGGCGGCGGATGGCAAGGTCAATGCGTTCGCGAGCGATCTGACGGTCAGACGGTGCGTAGGTCTCCGTCAGCACCAGTTCGCACGGCAGGCGCAGCAGGGGATCGGTAAGGCCGGGCGCCGTCGAAGCCGGGTAGTCCTTCAGGCTCACCAGAGAGCCGAAGCTGACGCCGTTGGCGCCGCGCAGTTCCAGCGCATCCATGCCGAAGTTGACGCGGCGATAGGGCAACATGTGGCCGATGTCGGCATCCTCGGCAGGGCGGCGCACCGGGCGCATCTCGCCGTTGTAGAGTGCGCTCAGCAGTTCCAGCACTTCGGAACAGCGGCCCGCCTGGCTCTCGTAGTCGCCCAGCAGCCGGGCCCCGTACGCGCCCAGGGAAGCAGTCATGGCGCTGGCAGCGGCGCGTAGCGCACGTACGTCGGCCACGTCTGCTTCGACCGGACCCGCCCCCTTGCGCTTCATCATGCGCGACATCTTGTCGGCCCAGCCCGCCTTGCCCCGCGCGGGACGGCGTACGAGGGTGATAAACTGGTCGTTGACGAACAGCGCGCCCGAGCTGGTCCGCTGGCGCCAGCGCGCGTCGATGTGCGCGGTGAGCGGGTCGGCGAACTGGCTTTCCAGCTCGATCTCGACGCGGCGGCGGATCACGTGATGATAGAGCACGAACCGCGCATCGAGCGAGGAGCGTAGCAGCACTTCGCGGGTAGCCGCATGGGCGTTCAATTCGTCAGTGTCCGCCGTCTCGAAAGCGAAGCCGGGCACCATCAGCGAGAGCATGACCGAGCCATCCCGCAGCAGCACGACGTTCTCGTCGACCAGCGCGAGATAGGGAAGCCGATCGCCGACCATCGCCTCCTTCTTGCCCCAGGCTTTAAGATGCTTCGCCATGTCCCGATCCCCTCGCCCGCTCAGGGCGCGTAGCTGTTGCAGCCCCAGCGCGCCCAGTTGGGTACGCGCGGGCATTTGCTGACTTTGGCGATCCACAGATCGAACACGCGCGGCTCACGCAGGCAGGCGATGTAGCCTGTGCCATGCATGGCCAGCGCGGCGGGAAGCGCCCAGAAGCTCTTGGTGATGAGGAACACTTCCGTCGTCACCGCGGCGTTGATGATGAAGTAGCTGTAAGTCACGCCCGCGAACATCTGCGGCCGAGTCAGCGCGCGATGCACGGTGTACCGGGCCAGAGCGTTCGGGCCCGTCATCAGCCTACTGCCGCGCCCTGGATGCCCGAAACGATCGCGCCAGCACCGAACAGGACGAAACAACCGACAATCACGGTCGCGCCAAAGCGCCAGTTCATGCGCCCGGTGAGCATCATGAAGCCCACCGCCGCAACGGCCATGACCGCCACTGCCGTCGCCACATTGCCCAGAAGCGTGCCCTGCAGCCAGCCAAGCGCGGCAACGATCGGGCCGCTACCAGCGGGGTCGCGCGTAGCGACCGACTGCGCCTGCGCTGCCACAGGCGCAAACAGGGAAGCTGCGGCAGCAAGCACTCTTGCTGCAGAAGGAAACTTGCGTGTCATCATTTGAGCGTATCGAATCACCGGACCCTCCGTTGAGGAGCGAATAACCTGCGTTCGATGACAACTCTGTGACTGTAATACCTAGGGGTAATGACCCCCGAGCTTAACCGTAGACGTCAACACGATGACAACTGTGACAGTTCCTCACGTTTGCAGATCAGCGTGCCGCCTGCGCATTAATACGCTGCAGACGCACAAGGGCGGAGCGCGCCGCCTCGCGCGAGTCCATCCAAGAACCGTCAGCAAGCTCCAGGTCATAGCGATCGGGGCTGGCGACCGCGGCGCGGAAAGCTGCCAGCGCCTTATCGGTGGCGCCCTGCCGTGCGTAGGCGGTGCCCAGATTGATCAGCAGTGCTGGATCCGTGCTGTCGCCGATGCTCGCTTCAAGCTTGCGTACGGCGCCGTCCGCATCGCCGGCCGAAAGCTCGGTATATGCGACATCGGTCATCGTCGGCTCGTCCAGAACAGTGGCTGGAGCGGACTGGGCCAGCACGGCGGCGATAGTGGCTGCAAATAGAGACATGGTACGACTCTCCCGTCAGACTCTCTTGATGGGATGAGCTTCCGCCCGGCACCCTGCTTTCGCAACGAAATGACGCAAGTGTCATAAAACTGCAATTATCGACTGTCGCCCGGTGTGTTCCGATTCGGATGCCGAAGAGGCCGCACCACCAGACGGTCATGGCACCGTCAGCAACTTACACAAAAGTGTCATCCCCTCGCCAACAAACTGTCACTCGCCACGCCTAACACGCCCCCAGCGGTGGCGGAATCGCCCCGTGGTTCGACCTTCCAATGGGGGATTCATCGTGAAGAACATCCATGGCCTGCTGCTGGTCGGCTGCAGCGCGCTCGCACTCGCCGGCTGCGGCCCCAGCGACATCGCCGGGCCCGGCACCGGCGGTAACATCATCGTCAACCCTCCACCGACACCGACCCCCACGGAGACGCCCACACCCACGCCTGGCGGCGTCGTTGCCGCCTCCGCGTGCCCCTCAATCGCGACTGCGACGCAGCTCGTCGATGCGGGTGTCATTTCGGGCCCAACCGGCAGCTACCGCGTCTGCAACCTGCCGGGCGTGATCGATCGTTCCGTCACGCTCCCCAAGGTCTCTGGCCTCGTCTACCAGATGAACGGCCGCGTCGACGTTGGCTGCGACGGCGGCTTCAGCGCGCCCACAAGCGCCGCCCCGTTCGCCACGTCGACGATTGGCTGCCCCACCGCCAACTTGACGTCCGACACCAACGTCACGCTGACCATCGAGCCAGGCGTCATCATGGTCGGTGCTCCGGGCGCGTCCTGGCTGGCCGTCAACCGCGGTAACCGAATCTCCGCCGTCGGCACGGCGACGCAGCCCATCATCTTCACCAGCCGCGACAACGTCGTTGGCCAGGTCAGCGAAACCTCGCAAGGCCAGTGGGGCGGTGTCGTCCTTATGGGCCGCGCGCCGGTCACCGACTGTGCGACCGGCTCGACCACTGCCGGCACCTGCGAGCGCCAGACGGAAGGCGCTCAGAATCCGGCCCGCTTCGGTGGCAACGACAGCGCCTATAACGCTGGCCGCATGAGCTATGTGCAGATCCGCTATTCCGGCTTCATCCTGAGCGGCAATTCGGAACTGCAGGCACTCACGACTGAAGGCATCGGCACCGGCACGGTGCTCGATCACATCATGGCCTACAACAGCTCCGACGACGGCATGGAAGCGTTCGGCGGCAGCGTGAACATGAAGCACTACATCGCAGTGGGTGCGGATGACGACAGCCTCGACGTGGACGTTGGGGCACAGATGAACGTGCAGTATGCTCTGCTGCTTCAGCGCGACGGTCTGGGCGACGCTCTGTTCGAGATCGACTCGAACGGCAACGAGTCCGACATGCCTCGCACGAAGCTCGCCGTGGCGAACTTCACCGCTATCCAGCGCCAGACGAGCAGCAACAACGAAAGCAACGACCAGGCGTCGGCGCTGTTCCGCGGCAACTCTGACGTGACCCTGGTGAACGGCATCATGGTCTCGCCCAACAACGAGTGCATCCGCATGCACGGCTCGGGCAGCACTCCGGCTACGCTGAACGCGCTCTCGGTGGTGCTGAGCTGCAGTCCTACCGCGAAGTATATCGGCACCGGCAGCTACACCGCCGCTCAGGTCTCGTCCTTCTTCGCCTCTGGCACGAAGAACAACAACGACGGCTACACGAGCACGCTGACCAATGGCTTCGTCAACGGCGCCAATGAGACGGCGGTGACGGCGACCGATCCGAAGACCGTCTCGGCCTTCTTCGACACGACAAACTATGTCGGTGCGGTGCGCAATTCCGGCGACACCTGGTACGCCGGCTGGACCTGCAACAGCGCTGCCGCGAACTTCGGAACGGGCAATTCGGGCGCCTGCACGTCACTTCCGACCACCTGAGGCAAGCTGCCTGGCTAACGCGGGGGCGGCTGTCTGGCTGCCCCCGTCCTTGCATTTGGAACTAGGGGAATTCCGATGTCCTTGACGTCGCGACTGGTGGGCGCTCTCGTCCTTTCGACAGCTCTCGTATCGCCTTCGCTGGCCTACGCGCAGGCCGATCCGAACTCTTCGCCTACGCAGCCGCCGGTCGGCGAGAATGTGGGTGAGCCCTCAGACGGCCTCGACGAAGCGCCGGAAATCTCCGTCCCCGGGGGTGACATCATCGTCACCGGGCGCCGCAGCCGGAACGTGGTCAAAGCCTCGAATCAGGTGATTTCGGTACTCTCCAGCGAGGAAATCGCGCGGACGGGCGAAGGTGATATCGCTGGCGCACTTGGCAGGGTCACCGGCCTTTCCGTGGTCGGCAATGGTCTCGTCTACGTTCGCGGTCTGGGCGATCGCTATTCCTTGGCGCTTCTTAACGGATCGCCCCTGCCCAGCCCTGAGCCGCTACGCCGGGTGGTACCACTCGACATCTTCCCGACAGGCGTAATCGCTTCCTCGCTCGTTCAGAAAAGCTACTCGGTAAACTATCCCGGCGAATTCGGCGGCGGTGTCATCAATCTTACGACCAAAGCCGTACCGGAGGAGCCTTTCCTCTCGATCTCCGCCGGCGGCAGCGTCGATACCGAGACCACGGGCGAGATCGGTTACAGCTACTACGGCTCGAAGTCGGACTGGACAGGTTTCGACAACGGCAGCCGGGATCTTACCCCCTCGCTCGCCGAGTACTTCGAAAGCGGCGCGTCGGTTAACCAGGACGTCGCCTTGGGCCGCCAGATCGGCAGCGAGCTTGTGCGCTTTGAGCGAGCGACCGTCCAACGCCTCCGTGATCTGCCGCCCGCCTATTCGGTCGCCGTTTCCGGCGGAACTTCCTGGGATGTCGGCGGTGCGCAACTCGGCCTGATCGCGTCAGCCGGCTTCAGCAACAAGTGGCGCAACCGAGAGGCTACGCAACAGACCTCCAACAGCGCGGACCTCTCGCTGAACACCGACTTCACACGGGTGAACACGGACAATCACATTGTCGCCAACGGTCTTATTGGCCTGGGCGCCGAGTGGGGCGACAACCGCGTTCGCTGGACGAACCTCTACATCCGCGACACCGTCAAGCAGACACGGCTCGGGCTCGGCAAGCGCTTCATCAGCAGCGCATCGGCCGACTACATGCAACAGGATACAGGCTGGTACGAGCGTCAGCTGATCGACACGCAAGTCGTGGCCGAGCTGAAGCCCGCTGCCGGACTGTCAGTCGAACTGCGGGGCGGCTACGCCAATTCGCAGCGTGAAGCGCCCTACGAGTTCACGTTCGAATACGTGCGCACGAATACGCCATCGGACCCGTTCGGTGACCTTTTCGTCAACAACGTCAACGGCAACGCCGGCCTGGCGAACGTCAGCTTCTCAGACCTGAACGAAGATCTGTGGTCTGGCGGGCTCGACATCACCTACCAAGCGACGCCGGATATGGCCGTCACTGTCGGAGGGCTTTTCAGCGACACCAATCGCATAAGCTCGCGCCGTGCGTTTACCTTCCGGGCTTCAGGTAACTTCCCGTCAGCGGCGGCCGTCCTGCGCCCCGACTTGCTGCTCTCGCCAGCCCTGATACTGGGCACCACGACCGACGCCGAAGGAAATCCGCTTCCTTCTCCGATCGGTGGCATCGACCTGATCGAGGTGGACACTGCCAGCCCCAAATTCGAGGCAAAGCTGCGCAACTATGCGGCCTACGCCAAGCTGAACTGGCAGGCCACCGATGCGCTCAGCCTGGATGCAGGCGTTCGCTTCGAGAAGGCGCGCCAGTCGGTCGAGGCGGTGCAGGTCTTCTCCGAGACAAGCTCGCTTCCGAGCTCGCCGGCGCTGCGCAAGGAATACTGGCTCCCCGCGGCCACTTTGACCTATCAGCTCCAGCCCGATCTGCAGGTGCGCCTCAGCGCATCCAAGACCATCGCCCGGCCACAGTTCCGCGAGCTGATCTATCAGCCGTACTTCGATCCGGAGAGCAACCGCCAATACCTCGGTAATCCGCTGCTGACCGATAGCCAGCTCTACAACGCTGAAGCGCGGGCAGAGTGGTACTTCGCGCCCGACCAGCGCCTTTCGGTCGCCGGCTTCTTCAAGAAGATCAAGAACCCGATCGAATCGTATGTGTTCGTCATCTCCGATGAACTGATCACGAGCTATGCCAACGCTCCCGAGGCTCAGCTTTACGGCGCTGAGGTCGAGTTGCAGAAGTATTTCGATCTCAGTTCCATGGGAGGCTGGATGGAAGGCCGGCGGGGTGTCGTCATCGCAAACTACACCTACTCCAAGTCCGATCTGAAAGTCAGCGCCGACGACACCGTCGCGATTTTCCCTCAGGCAGCGGCAACCTCGGCTACCGACTACTTCCGCGACGGAGCACCGCTCACCGGCCAGTCGGATCACCTGATCAATCTTCAACTGGGCCTGGAAAACACCGAAAGGCTGTCCCAGCAGACAATCCTGTTCAGCTTTGCCAGCAACCGCGTGGTTAGCCGCGGCCTGAACGGCTCCATCCGCCTCCCGGATGTGGTTGAGAAACCGGGCGTTCAGATCGACGTGGTGCTGCGCGAAGGTGTGGACTTCCTCGGCCAGGATGTTGAACTGAAGTTTGAAGCGCGTAACCTGCTGCGCACGCGCCATCAGGAATACCAATCCAACGGTACCGACCGCATCGAGATCAACAGCTACGACGTGGGACGTGTCTTCTCGCTCTCCGCGGGCATCAAATTCTGACCTTCACCCGGAGGCACCCTGCCTCCAACGGCACCTTGGAGCCCTGCTGCAGCGATGCAGCAGGGCTTCTTTTTTAGATGGAAGCTAAGTTGAGTTCAGGTCGAGCGAGACCTGGGACGACACACCTCCCTCGCTGCGCCGTGGCAGACGACAGGTGGCTCCTCAAAGCTCGTCGAAGACGTACCCAAGTGAGCGCACCGTGCGCAGAGGGTTGCCCGCACCAGAGCCCTTCAGGGCTCTGCGGAGCCGGCCGATCCAGACGTCGACCGTGCGCTCGTCGATGGCAGGCTCCTGCTTGCCCAGAGCGGTGATGAGTTGAGCGCGCGTGAAGACGCGCCCCGGATGCTCGACGAAGTAGCGCAGAAGCCGAAACTCGTTGGGCATCAAGGCGATGGCCTTGCCGCGCCAACGGGCCTGGAATGCCGGAATGTCGATGATGAGGTCACCCGAGGCCACGCGGCGGCCATTTGCTTCCGCTGGCTCAGACAGATTGCCAGAGAGCACACGGTCCAGCAGCGCGTTGCGCGTCAAGGGACCCACGATGTAGTCGTCGGCACCCGTGCGCAAGGCTCGCTTGCGATCCTCCTGGTCATCCTCGTCGAGTATGATGGTGATGTGCGCAGATGCCGTGCGCGGATCGCAGCGGAGCCTGCGGCATAGCTCGAGGCCGGACATCTGCGGCAGCACCCATTCCACGAAAGCCCATAACGAGCCTTCGATGAGCGGGAGCTGCGAAGTCTCGCTCCAGCGATGCAACACCAGTTCCAGGTCGGCGTGACGGAACGGAGCAAAGCCGCCCTCAACTTCGCCGGTCAAAAGGATATCGATGCGCCGCATGGCCCCCTCATTCGCCCGCCTCGCTTCTGGCGGTTCTTTGTGACGGATGGGTGACAGATCGGCGACGCTTGAATGAAAGTCAGCGACCGTCATCGAAGTGACCAAGAAGCGTCACGCGGGCGAAACGCTGAGCATTTATCAGCTTGAACAGCAGCTAAGGATTTGACGCCTTGCAGACAGATGACGGCAGTTTGCTGACCCGCCCTCTTCTTCCGCTAGCCTCCGGCAAGATACCGGATTGGCTCGACCTGCCGGACCCCAAGCCATTCCGTCCCAAACGCAAGTATCGGACGGTCTGGATCTCGGACGTTCATCTGGGCACCCGTGGCTGCAACGCCGAATTGCTCGTCGATTTCCTGCGCTCGGTCGAGTGCCAGACGCTCTACCTCGTCGGCGACATCGTCGACGGCTGGCGGTTGCGCAAAGGCTGGTACTGGCCCGATGCGCATAACGAAGTCGTCAGGCGAATACTCAAGATGGCGCATCGCGGAACACGAGTGGTCTTCATCGCGGGCAATCACGATGAGATGCTGCGTGATTACGCAGGGCTTTCGTTCGGTGGCGTCGAGCTCGCCCTGGAGGCGGTTCACGAGGCTGCCGACGGCCGCAGGCTCCTGGTCACGCATGGCGACGCATTTGACGGTATCGTGCTCTATGCCCGCTGGCTCGCCTTTCTCGGAGACAAGGCATACGGACTGTTGTTGCGCGCCAACATCCTTTTCAACCTGGTCCGCCGCCGCCTCAAGATGCCGTACTGGTCTCTCTCCGCCTACATGAAGAAGCGGGTGAAGAACGCCGTCCAATATGTCTGCAGCTACGAGGAAGCGGTTGCCCAAGAAGCGCTCTCACGCGGACTGGACGGTGTCGTCTGCGGCCACATACATTGCGCCGAGATCCGTCAGTTCGGGGGCATCACCTACTACAACGACGGTGACTGGGTGGAGAGCTGCACCGCCCTGGTCGAGGATGCGCAAGGTGCGATCACCATCGTTGATTGGCCGAGTGAGAAGGCGCTAGAACAAGCAGGCAAGATCGCTGCAGAGAACGCCGCGTGAAGCTCGCCATCGCCACTGATGCCTGGTTTCCTCAGGTCAACGGCGTGGTCCGATCGCTCTCGAAAACAATCGGTCTGCTGGGCAGTCGCGGGCACAATGTAGAGGTGATCGCCCCGCATTGCTTCCTCACGGTTCCCATGCCCGGTTATCCATCGATCCGCCTTGCAATGGCGCCACGCTTTCGCGTGCGCCGCATGCTGGATACGATGCAGCCGCAGCTCGTGCACATCGCCACCGAGGGGCCGGTCGGTTGGGCGGCGCGCGGCTGGTGCCTCGCCAGAGGGGTGCCGTTCACCTCCGCCTTCCACACGCGCTTTCCCGAGTATGCAGCCGTGCGCACAGGCCTCAGCGCAGAGCACTTCTGGCCGATCATGCGCCGCTTTCATGCGCCGAGCAGTGCGGTGCTCGTATCCACCTCCAGCCTTGCCGAAGAACTCGCCACGCGCGGGATCGGGCCCACCATGCCGTGGAGCCGCGGCATCGATCAGGCGCTGTTCCGCCCGGATGGCGCAAGGCATTCAGCCATGCTCGGCCTGCCGGGTCCCATCCTGCTCAATGTCGGACGGGTCGCGGCGGAAAAAAACCTCGAGGCATTTCTGAGCCTATCTTGCCCCGGCAGCAAAGTGGTGGTCGGCGATGGCCCTGCCCTCTCCGTGCTCCGGCGCCGGTATCCCCACGTTCTCTTCCTGGGCGCACTCACCGGCCATGACCTCGCCAACGCTTACCGCGCGGCTGATTGCTTCGTCTTTCCCAGCAGGACGGATACCTTCGGCCTCGTTGTGATCGAAGCGCTGGCTTGCGGCGTACCTGTGGCCGCTTACCCGGTGCCCGGCCCTTCCGACATCCTGGGGGATCGGTGCAGAGGGAGCGATGGAACGCTTTCCCATTCCGCAGGCGCTTTATGCGATGATCTGGACCAGGCCGTTACCCTCGCGCTTTCGGCCGACCGCGCCTCCGCCGCGGCGTTAGGCGCCCGCTTCTCTTGGGAGCGGGCGACGGATCAATTCGAAGCCGCCATCAAGGTCGCACTAGCGCATAGCAGGACGCGCCAGGCGGCCTAAGCGGGCGTCAGCGGAAGCCGAGGCTGCGTGAGATAGAGGCCGCTTCGTCCTGAACGGCCTGAGCCAGTTCCTGCAATCTGCCGTGGGCCCGAGGGGTTGGAGCCGCCACGACGAGTGCGCCGATCACCAGCCCCGAGGCGCCGCGCACCAGGGCCGCTGTGCCCGTCACGCCGTCGGCCGCCTGGTCTACGGTCTGGGCGAAGCCCGCGTCTCGCGCGACGGACAATGCTTCCAGCAATTCAGGAACGCTATGAAGCGTCGTCCCGGTCAGGCGGTCGAGGTGAATGCGCTTGAGATAGCTTTCCACCGCTTCACGAGAGCACGCGGTGAGCAGCGCACGGCCGCCTGCCGTGGCATACAAGGGTCTGCGGTCCCCGACCGAAACGGCGTAGCGGACCACCTGCCTGCTCTCGACAATGTCGACATAGGTCAGCTGATCGCCACCAGCATCCCCGACCGCGAGCAGGACAGTCTCTCCCGTTCGATCCGCAAGACGGCGCATGCCTTCCCTTATGAGATCGGAAGACTGGAGACGGCGCCGCGCCTCGGTAATCGCACTGGCAAGCCCGAAGGCGCCGGGTCCCAACTGCCAGGCACCATCGGCGGAGGTCACGAACATCTCTTCCGCAAGTCCACGCAGAAGCGCCGCAAGGCTGCTTTTGGGCGCGCCCAAGCGGCGGCTGAGATCGGCCAGTGAAAGCGGCTCCGCACTGGCACACAAAGCTTCCAGAACACGGATGACACGCGTCACCGATTGCGGCGAAGCGCCACGCCGCTCTTCGAAAAGGCTGGCAGTATCCTCGGTCAAGCGAATGCCGGCTCTGCGTTGGTCATGACCAGCACATAAGCGAGGAAGGCCAGCTCCGAAAGGCGGCACATCACCTCATCGACAGCCCTGTGACTCGCTCTGGTGCCGCAAAGCCCGTCGATCAGGATCAGGTCACGTCCATCGCATAGCCGGCCGCGCGCACCGTGCGGATGGGATCCACGTCACCCGGGCGGTTGATGGCCTTGCGCAGGCGACGGATGTGCACATCCACAGTGCGTTCGTCAATGTCGGAGTCCATCCCCCACACACCGTCAAGGATCTGCTGCCGCGACAGCACCCGACTGGGGCGCTCCATGAAATAGCGGAGCAGCTTGAACTCGGTAGGCCCCAGGTGCAGCGCCTCGCCGCCCCGGCGTACGCGATGGGAGGTCGGGTCCAGTTCGATGTCCGCGAAGCTGAGGTTGTCACCCGTCAAAGACGGCTGCGAGCGCCTCAGCAGCGCCTCGATCCGGGCCATCAGCTCACGCGGGCTGAATGGCTTGGTTACGTAATCGTCCGCACCGGTCTTGAGCCCCCGGATGCGGTCCTCCTCTTCGCCACGCGCGGTGAGCATCACAATCGGAATGCGAGCGGTGGCGCGATCCTTGCGCAGCTGGCGGCAAACCTCGATGCCGGGAACCTGTTCGATCATCCAGTCCAGGATGATGGCGTCAGGTACTTGCTCACGAACCATGACGAGCGCTTCCTCGCCGTCCCCGGTCGAGCGCACGTCATAGCCTTCGGCGGAGAGATTCCAGGACAACAGCTCGCACAGCGCCCTGTCATCTTCGACTACCAGGACCGAAGCGTTCATATCATGGCTTCCCTAGGTGCATCCTTGGCGTCGCGCTCGGAGCAGTATTCGCCGGTCGCGGCGTAGTAGACCATCTCGGCAACGTTTGTGGCGTGGTCGCCGATGCGCTCCAGATTACGGGCAACAAAAAGAAGCTGGGCAGCGCTGCTGATCGTCGCCGGATTTTCCATCATGTGCGTGAGCAGCGAGCGGAACAGCGTGTTGTAGAACTGATCGAGCTTCTCGTCGCGTCGGATCACCTCAACCGCCAGCATCGCATCGCGCGAACCGTAGGCGTTGAGCACATCCCGCACCATGCCCTGCGCAATCTCCGCCATGGCGGGTACCAAGGTGATCGGCTCAACCTTGGAGCGGCCTTCCAGCTCGTCGACGCGCTTTGCGATGTTCTTCGCGTAATCGCCGATCCGCTCGATCACGCCGGAGATCTTGAGCGCCGCAATCACATCGCGCAGATCGTCCGCCATGGGCGCACGCAGGGCTATGGTTCTGACCGCGAGCCGGTCCACCTCCGCCTCAAGCGCGTCGAGCCGGGCGTCGGCGGCCACGACTTTACGCGCCAGTTCTGCGTCGTGGCGCGTCAGCGCATCGATGGATTCGCGGATCGCCAGTTCGGCAAGCCCGCCCATCTCGGCGATAAGGCCACGAAGTTGACTGATCTCGCTATCAAAGGACTTAACGGTATGATCGACCATGGCGGTTCCCCTCAGCCATAGCGGCCGGTGATGTAGTCTTTCGTCCGCACCTCGCGCGGATTGGTGAAGATCTGGCTGGTCTCGCCGTACTCGACCATCTTGCCGAGGTGGAAGAAGGCGGTCCGTTGTGAGACGCGCGCGGCCTGCTGCATCGAGTGCGTGACGATGACGATGGCGTAGCGGTCCTTGAGCTCTTCTATCAGTTCCTCGATGCGCGCGGTCGCGATCGGGTCCAGCGCGGAGCAAGGCTCGTCCATCAGGATGACTTCGGGGCTGACCGCAATAGCCCGGGCGATGCAAAGCCGCTGCTGCTGCCCGCCTGACAGGGCAGTACCCGCGTCCGTCAGCCGGTCCTTTACTTCCGGCCACAGCCCCGCGCGGGTCAGGGCTTTCTCCACGATGGCGTCCATATCCGCCTTGCCTTGCGCAAGCCCATGGATGCGCGGCCCGTAGGCGACGTTCTCGTAAATCGATTTCGGAAACGGATTGGGCTTCTGGAACACCATGCCGACGCGTGCGCGCAGGGCGACCGGGTCCATCTCCTTGCCGTAGATGTCCTCTCCATCGAGCAGGATCTGACCGGTCACACGCGCACCGGCGATCGTGTCATTCATGCGGTTGAGCGTGCGCAGGAACGTCGATTTGCCGCAGCCGGACGGACCGATGAAGGCGGTGACCACACCGTTGCCGATGTCGATCGAAACATCGTCGATGGCCTTCTTCTCACCGTAGAAGACATCGACGTTGCGTGCGGTCAGTTTTGCTTTTGTCATACCCTACCAGCGGACTTCGAACTTGTTGCGAAGGTAAATGGCCAGCCCGTTCATCGCCAGGAGGAACACCAGCAACACGATGATGGCAGCGCTGGTATTCTGCACGAAGCCACGATCGATCTCGTCGGACCACAGGAAGATCTGCATCGGAAGCACGCTGGATGGATCGGTGATCCCGCCCGGCGGTGTCGCGACGAATGCTCGCATGCCGATCATCAACAGAGGAGCCGTTTCACCCAGGGCGCGCGCCATGCCGATGATGGTGCCGGTGAGAATACCAGGAAGCGCCAACGGCAGCACGTGATGAAACACGGTCTGCACGGGGCTGGCCCCTACAGCGAGCGCCGCATCGCGGATCGAGGGCGGCACGGCCTTGATCGCGTTCCGACCGGAGATAACGATGATCGGCATCGTCATCAAAGCGAGCGTCAGACCTCCGACCAGCGGTGAGGAACGCGGCAGGTTCAGAGTGTTGATGAACACCGCGAGGCCCAGCAAACCGAAAATAATCGAGGGGACAGCCGCCAGATTGTTGATGGAAACTTCCACCCAATCGATCCACCTGCTGCGGGGCGCGAACTCTTCCAGATAGATTGCTGCCAGAACGCCCATCGGAAAGGATAGCAGCAAGGTCACCAGCATCGTCAGGAACGAGCCTTTCAAGGCACCCCACACGCCTGCGGCGTCCGCGCTCGTCGCATCCGAGC
Organism: Novosphingobium rhizovicinum; assembly: GCF_040813635.1. Classification (NCBI taxonomy): domain Bacteria; kingdom Pseudomonadati; phylum Pseudomonadota; class Alphaproteobacteria; order Sphingomonadales; family Sphingomonadaceae; genus Novosphingobium; species Novosphingobium rhizovicinum. The sequence continues at coordinate 149,572 of NZ_JBFNXR010000050.1, forward strand.
CGGTCAGAAAGGCCCAGTCCAGCCCGCCCAGCCCGTTCTTCAACATGATGAACAGAAGAACGGCGAGGAAGAGCAGCGAAAGGACGATCGCGGTCAGCCCCGCCAGCCGGAAGCGCTTCTCGGCAGCGTGGCGGCGCGCGATTCGCTTCGTCATCTCGGGCGTTTGCCAGGTGTTACTCATAAGCTTCCCGGAAGCGCTTCACCACGCGCAGCGCGATGATGTTGAGGATCAGCGTCACGACAAAGAGCACGAGGCCCAGCGCGAAGGCGGACAGCGTCTTGGGGCTGTTGAATTCCTGATCACCCGTGAGAAGCTGGACGATCTGGTACGTGACCGTCGTCATGGATTCGAGCGGATCGGCGGAAAGCCGGGCAGCGGCACCGGCGGCCATGACCACGATCATGGTCTCGCCAATCGCGCGACTGATCGCGAGCATGACGCCCGCGACAATGCCCGGCAAGGCAGCAGGAAGCAGAACCTTCTTGATCGTCTCGGATCTGGTCGCACCCATGGCCAGCGAACCGTCGGCCATCGCACGCGGCACGGCCGCAATCGCGTCGTCGGCCATGGATGAGACGAAGGGTATGATCATCACCCCCATCACCAAGCCCGCAGCAAGTGCGCTCTCGGTCGACGGATTGGGATAGCCGAGCGAACTCGCCAGATCGCGGATAGCAGGAGCCACCGTGAGCGCTGCGAAGTAGCCATAGACGACGGTCGGTATACCCGCGAGAATCTCGAGAACCGGCTTGAGCACCTTCCTGGTGCGCGTGTCGGCATACTGGGTGAGATAGATCGCGCTCATCAGCCCCAGCGGAATCGCTACGATCATCGCGATGATGGCACCGATGTAGATGGTGCCCCAGAACAGCGGAACCGCGCCGAAGTTGGCGTCGACATCGTCGCCTATGGCGTTTGCCGGGGACCAGTGGGTGCCCGTCAGGAACGCGATGGGCGACACGTCCTTGAAGAAAAGGCCTGCCTCGAAGACGAGAGACGCGATAATCCCTGCCGTGGTCAGAACTGCAAGCAGGGAGGCGCCCAGCAGCAGCAGCATGACCGCACGTTCGACCCGAGTCCGCGCCGGGAACCTGCTGCGCACCCGAGTGAATGCATAGCCGCCCCCTGCCAGCGCAACGATGCCGACCAGGATGGCGCCAATCAGACCGAAGCGTGCTTGCGCAGCGCGCATCGGCTCTGCAAGCTGCGTCGAAAGCGGCGAGAAACCGATGAACGTCGGGTCGCTTGCGACACTGCGTGCCTCGGCAAGAATAGAGGAACGTTGCAACGGATCTTGGGGAAGTGAAGCTGCGGCAGGGTCGTTCAGTACGGCCTGGTCAATCAGCACCGGCGAAATAGCGGACCAGAGCCCCCATGCTACAAACGCGGGCACCACCACCCACAGGACGACATGCCAGGCATGATACTGCGGCATCGAGTGCATCGAGCCGCGCCCGGCATAGAGCAGGCGTGCCCGGGCTCGCGCCGTGAACCAGCTTACGAGGCCGAGCGCGAGTACCAGCAAAAGAACGATAGTTGCATTCACGACGGGGTGACGCCGCTCACTTCAATGCGGACGGGTCGAGAGGCGTCATGTTCGCAACGACCTCTGCATTCCGGGCACGAACGTCCTGAGGGGAAATAACCATGCCCTTGCTCTTCAAAAGGCCATCCGGACCCCAGACCTTGGGCCAGGTCGCCACATACTCTCCGAGACCACTGATCGGTCCGACATGCGCCTTCTTCACGTAGATGTAGAGCGGGCGCGCGCCGGGATACGAGAAGTCCGAAATCGTCTCGTAAGTGGGCTCCACTCCGGACATCGGAATCCCCTTCAGAGCATCCGGATTCGCCTCTAGGAAGGAGTAGCCGAAGACGCCGACGGCTTTCGGATTCTGCGAGATCTTCTGGACGATCAGGTTGTCGTTTTCACCCGCGTCGACATAGGCGCCATCCTCGCGAACCTGCGTGCAGATCGCCTCGAACTTGTCCTCGTCGCTTTCCTTGAGGGCGGCCGTGGCCGGATCGGTCTTACACCCCGCGGTCAGGATGAGCTCTGCCAGAGCGTCACGGGTGCCGGAAGTCGAGGGTGGCCCATAAACAAGGATGGGCATGTCGGGCAGCGCCGGATTCACATCCTTCCAGGACTTGGCCTGGTTGGGCTTCCCGTAGGGATTGGCCGCAATGGCTTTGTAGACATCTTCCGGCGTCAGTTTCATCCCGGGCCCGCTCTTCGCTTCGGCGAAAGCAATGCCGTCGATGCCGACCTGAACTTCGACGATCTCGGCCACGCCGTTCTTCTGGCACAGCTCGTATTCGGATTTCTTGATCCGGCGCGAAGCGGTTTCGATGTCCGGGTGCTGCGCGCCCACGCCAGCGCAGAAAAGCTTCATCCCCGCACCAGTACCCGTCGCTTCCACAACCGGTGACTTGCCCCCGGTCTTCGCGTACTCCTCGGCAACCGCAGTGGCGAAGGGATATACCGTAGAGGAACCGACCGCGCGGATGTAATCTCGCGAACCGCTGCCGGAGCCGCCGGAGCTTCCGCAAGCCGAGAGGGCGAGCGACGACGCAGCGACAAGCGCGATGGTGACAGTTTTACGCATTAAGGCGATCCCCTTGAACTGACCGCGCTCCTATCGGGGCTCCATGACACTTTGATGACGGCCATGTGTCAACTCCGGTGCGGAAGTTCCCTTCACTCCGGCGGATGCTAGCGCCCCGCTCGCAGCGTTCGAACCGAGCGTACTCTGCCTCACCGCTGTTGTACAACGGCCAACCTCCATCCGCCGCAAATGCGTGTTGCTAAAAAATTTCTGGTTTACATCCCTGAATTAACAGAACGCGGCTGATCGTCGCGTAGATGTCATTCAACCGTCACAGAAACGCCATAACGGGCCGGGGATGTTAGGACCTGCTTGTATGAACCCCCGTATCGCTGCCGCCACTCTGGCCCTCTTCGGATCGGTCGCTCTTGCCATACCGGCAGCAGCGCAGCCGCTCACGCCGAGCGACACAGAGGCGCTTCGCACAGAGATCGAGTCACTTCGCGCCAGACTCGATGCGTTGGAAAAGCGGTTGGCTGGCGATAGCAGTGCCGCCGCTGGAGCAGCAGCGGAAGCGGGCTCGGATATCGGCAGCACCTCGCAAGCAGCATCGCCACCCGCTGCAACAGCTGCGTCCGGCAATGACACACCGGCTGTCATCAAATGGAAGGGTGCCGCGCAGATCGTCGAGGATGATCGCAGCTTCAAGGCAAAGGGACGTATCCAGGCGGATGCCGGTTACGTCTCCCAGCCCGATGGATCGACCGACAAGGGCCTCGGCTTCGTCAACGAGATGCGGCGCATCCGCCTCGGTGCAGAAGGAAGCATCGGTTCCGGCGTTGGCTACAAGCTGGAACTGGAGCTGTCGGACAACTCGGTCGATCTCGTTGATACCTATATCTCATATCGAACGGGTGGCCTTCAGCTCCGCCTGGGCAATCAGAACCCGCCGTGGTCGCTCGACGAGCTGACCGGAGACACCGCCGGCAACGTCATGGAACGTGCCGCTTTCACCGACGCGTTCAACTTCGAACGGCGGCTGGGTTTCGTTGCGCAGTACGAAACAGGAGATCTTCTCACGCAGGCAGGTGTCTTTACGGACGATGTCTCGGCCCTTGCGAATGACAGCGACGGCCCATCCGGCGGAGACGAGAACAACAGCTACAGCCTGCACGGACGCCTCGTCTACGCTCCGAAAATCGGGAAGACGCAGCTTCACGCAGGTGCCTCCGCTCACTGGCGGCGGCTGGGCCGAATTACTGAGGATGGCGTTCGCTATCGCCAGCGTCCCTATCTGCACGCAAGCAATTCGCGCCTGATCGGCACACGCTCCCTGCTGGTGGAACGGGAGTTCGGGTATGGCGCCGAGCTCGCGGCAGTGCGTGGGCGCTGGCAGACTGCGGGCGAGGTGTTCGTGCAGAAGGCCATCCGTGGCGGCTTGCCGGACCTCACCTTCTGGGGCGGCTACGCGGAACTCAGCTACTTCCTGACGAACGACACGCGAACCTACAAGGACGGCCAGTTCGGTTCAGTTGCGCCCTCTAAGCCCATAGGCGAGGGTGGGCCGGGCTCCATTCAACTCACCTTGCGCTACGACTACCTGGATCTGAACGACCGAACGGTGATCGGGGGAACGCAGGACGGCTACATAGCCGCGATCATCTGGTCTCCGCTTTCGAACCTGCGCTTCAACCTGAACTACGCCAATCTATCGTACGAGGACGCGGTGGCCCTGCCCTCAGGCGACCGCTCGTACGATGTCCAGGTGCTGGGTACCCGCTTCGAATTCGATTTTTAGGAGTTCGCAAAGCAGGGCTGCGCGTCAGTCCTGCTTCAGAGGCAGCATGACCGAAGCGGTGGTGCCCGCCCCTTGGCGGCTCGTGATGTCAAAGCGGCCCCGGTGCCGCTCCACGATATGCTTGACGATCGACAGGCCCAGCCCGGTGCCGCCCGCCGCCCGGCTGCGGCTCGTATCGGCACGATAGAAGCGCTCCGTCAGGCGCGGCAGGTGCTCGGGCGGGATCCCGTCACCCTCATCGTGGACCGCCAGCAGAAGCCAGCCGGTACTCGCAGCCTCAAGAGAGACTTGCACAGTGCCATCGCGACCGCCGTATTTGAGCGCGTTATCGATCAGGTTGCGCACCACCTGTGCCAACTGGCCTCGGTCGCCCAGAACCAGAGCGTCCTCGCAATTGGCGCTGACATTGACGCTCCCTCCGGTGCGAAACTCGCCCGCGACTTCGCGGGCAAGCGAAACCATGTCGACCGTTTCGGACGGCACCTCATGCTTCACAGCCTCGATGCGAGAGAGCGACATGAGGTCCGAAACGAGCGCCTGCATTCGCAGCGCTTCGTGGCGGATCGTCTGGAGGAAACGCTCGCGCGTTGCCTCATCACCGCCGGCCTTAGGGTTCATCAGCGTCTCGACATAGCCAAGCACGGTCGCCAGGGGCGTGCGCAATTCATGGCTTGCATTGGCAACAAAATCGGCGTGAGCGCGCGCGACACTGACCTGCACAGAAAGGTCGTAGAGCGTCACCAGCCGCTGCCCGGCTCCGATGACCTTGCAATCGACCTCCCAAACGCTGCCACCGACGGATAACCCAGCGACTTTGACATTGCCTCCGCCATCGCTGAGAATCACGGCAACAGCACGAGGATCGCGGATGGCAATCCTGACATCCTGCCCAACGATATGCACGCCAAGCAACGCCTTCGCCGCGGTGTTGGCAAAGCTCACCTGCCCGCGCGAAACGATGATCGCCGGTGTCTGGATATGCTCGAGAAGCTGCACGCCGTCGACTGCCATGAACAGCTTCGTAGCTTCCCACCGACCGTTCGCAAAGCGTCTCTTGCGGGCATTGCCGGGCAAATCGCACTTGGGAACCTTCCGCCCCCAGAACCGCTCCACGCAAACGCGCAACCAATGCCGCTGAGCGGCCTATAATGCACTCAAGGGGCCTTGTCGCAGAGCCTTGTCACGTCACATCCATACCTCAGGAGAAATCGAGCCATGAGGCTTCGCTTCGCATGACCCGATTCACTGCCGATCGCCTGCTTCTGTTCGGAGCCACGGGTGACCTGTCGAAACGGATGCTCCTCCCCTCGTTATGCGCCCTTGATGCCGATGGCCTGCTCGACCCGCGTATAGAGATCGTCGGCACCGCCCGCGCGGATCTGGACGATTTCAGCTTCCGCAATTTCGCCCGTGAGTCGCTTGAGCAGTTTATGCCGGCTGAGCGTCGGGGCGGGATGGCCACATTTCTCAACCGCCTTTTCTTTCAGCCGCTGGACGCCTCCTCCACCGAGGGCTTCGACGCGCTGGCAGCGAAGGTCGGCACGCCGCGCGAGGGTTTGGCGGTGTTCCTGTCCACTGCGCCCAGCCTGTTCGAGCCTAGTATTCAGGGCCTCGTCGCCAGCGGTCTGGCCAATGAGCGAACGCGGATCGCGTTGGAAAAGCCGCTCGGCACAGATTTGACGTCCAGCCGCGCGATCAACGATGCGGTAGCAAGCGCCTTTCCTGAGGAGCGGACCTTCCGGATCGATCACTATCTCGGCAAGGAGACCGTGCAGAACCTGCTGGCGCTGCGGTTCGCCAATGTTCTGTTCGAACCTTTGTGGAACGCAGCACACATCGACCATGTGCAGATCACGGTCGCGGAGACGGTCGGACTGGAAGGTCGTGTCGCCTTTTACGACGATGCTGGGGCTCTGCGCGACATGGTGCAGAACCATATGCTGCAACTTCTGGCACTCGTCGCCATGGAACCGCCTATCTCCTACGAAGCGGGGCCGGTGCGGGACGAGAAGGTCAAGGTGCTACGGTGCCTGCGTCCGGTCACTGTGGGCGAAACCGTCAGAGGTCAGTATCGCGATGGGGCGATCGGCGGAAAGGCCGTTCCCGGCTACGACGAGGAACTGGGCAGGGAGTCAGCCACCGAGACATTCGTTGCAATCAAGGCCCACCTGGACTGCTGGCGCTGGAAAGGCGTCCCCTTCTATCTGCGGACGGGCAAGCGCCTGCCGCGTCGCACGACAGAGATCGTGGTTCAGTTCAGGCCGATCCCGCATTCGATCTTCTCGGGCCGCGGCGCGCGGACCGTGCCGAACCGGCTTGTCATCGGAATCCAGCCTTCCGAGAACATCCAGCTTTCGCTGATGGCGAAAGTACCAGGCCTCGACCGGACCGGCCTCAGTCTTCGGCCCGTACCGCTCGACATTGCGATGCCCGAAGCCTTCTCCGGACCGCAGCGGCGGATCGCCTACGAACGTTTGCTCCTCGACCTGATAGAAGGCGACCAGACACTGTTCGTCCGGCGAGACGAGGTGGAAGCGCAATGGGAATGGATCGACGCGATCCGGGCGAGTTGGCTGGAACAGGGGCTTGAGCCGAAGACTTATACAGCAGGAAGCTGGGGGCCCTCCGCCGCAATTGCCTTGGCCGAACGCGACGGCGTGACATGGCACGAATAAAGTCCCAAGTTCGACACACCAACCACGAGCACGCACGATGAGCCCACTATCTCCCGTCGTCGCCCGAGTAACGGAGCGCATCACCGCCCGGTCGCGCGAGAGCCGCATGCGCTATCTCTCGCTCATAGATCGGGAGGGGGAGAGTTATGCCGATCGGGGCTTCCTCTCCTGCTCCAATCTCGCGCATGGATTTGCTGCGGCGGGTGAGGACAAGGCAAGCATCGCCACGCAGCGAGGCCCGAACATCGGCATCGTCACGGCGTACAACGACATGCTTTCCGCGCATCAGCCCTATGGCCGCTACCCAGAGCAGATGAAGCTCTTCGCTCGCGAAGTCGGGGCGACTGCGCAAGTGGCGGGCGGCGTGGCTGCGATGTGTGATGGTGTGACGCAGGGTTTTGCGGGGATGGAGCTTTCGCTTTTCAGCCGCGACGCCATTGCTCTGTCTACCGCGGTCGCACTGAGCCACGCGATGTTCGACGGGATGGCCCTACTCGGTATCTGCGACAAGATCGTGCCGGGACTGATGATCGGAGCACTTCGCTTCGGCCACCTGCCCGCTGTCTTCGTGCCTGCCGGTCCCATGCCATCGGGGCTTGCCAACAAGGAGAAGCAGAAGGTCCGCCAACTCTACGCGGAGGGGAAAGTCGGGCGAGACGCTCTGCTGGAAAGCGAAAGCAAGAGCTACCATTCGCCCGGAACCTGCACCTTCTACGGCACCGCAAACTCGAACCAGATGATGATGGAGATGATGGGCCTGCATGTGCCCGGCGCTGCCTTCGTCAATCCCGGCACACCCCTGCGCCAGGCCCTCACCCGCGCTGCGGTGCACCGCCTCGCGGCGATTGGACGCAAGGGCGATGATTTCCGTCCGATGGGCAGAGTTGTCGATGAGAAGGCGATCGTGAACGCCTGCGTGGGCCTGCTCGCCACCGGAGGTTCGACAAACCACGCCATCCACCTGCCGGCGATGGCACGCGCAGCTGGCATCCTGCTCGACTGGGAGGATCTCGACGAGCTCTCTTCGGTCGTGCCTCTCATTGCGCGGGTCTACCCCAACGGATCGGGGGACGTGAACCAGTTCCACGCTGCCGGCGGGATCGGCTATGTCGTGCGCGAACTGCTCGGTGCGGGGCTGGCGCATGCCGACGTCCTGACGATTTCGGAAAACGGCATGAGCGACTACGCCCGCGAGCCGCACCTCGATGCCGACACGCTCGTTTGGCGTGACGCGCCTGTCGAGAGCCACGACCCAAGCATGCTGCGTCCGGCCAGCGCGCCCTTCCAGCCCGATGGCGGCATGCGCCTGGTGCGTGGGAATCTGGGCCGCGCAACCTTCAAGACGAGCGCTGTGGACGAGGAGCGCTGGACTATTGAGGCGCCCTGCCGCGTGTTCGACACACAGGAGGCTGTCGCGCGCGCCTTTGCTGCTGGCGAACTCGACCGCGACGTGGTGGTGGTTGTCAGGTTCCAGGGGCCCCGCGCCAACGGCATGCCGGAACTGCATAAGTTGACGCCGCCGCTCGGCGTGCTTCAGGATCGTGGCCACAAGGTAGCGCTTGTGACCGACGGTCGCATGTCGGGAGCGAGCGGCAAAGTCCCGGCGGCCATCCATGTCACCCCTGAAGCTCTCGCGAAGGATGGTGCATGGGGCCCACTCGCATATTTGCGGGACGGGGATGTGGTCCGGCTTTCGGCAGAAGACGGTTGCCTGTCGACGACGGCGGATCTTTCCGGCCGGGAACCAGCCTTGGCGCCCCAGCCGCAAGTGGGCATGGGGCGTGAGTTGTTTGCAATGTTTCGAGCCAGCGCCAGTGGGGCTGAGCAAGGTGCATCGGCAATGCTGGAGATAGCTGGGCTGTAGTCCAACGAGTCAGGAGGCAGATCATTGACGGAAATCGTGACCATCGACATCGGCGGGACTCACGCCCGCTTTGCGATCGCGAAGGTCGAGAGTGACGGTAGGATTTGCGTCGGTGAACCACAGACCCTTCCCACGCGCGAGCACGTGAGCTTTCAGACGGCTTGGGAGACGTTCCGGGAGCACCAGGGCGGCACCCTGCCGTCCGCCATTGCGATGGCGATTGCAGGTCCGGTCGGTGGCGATATCATCCGGTTCACCAACAACCCGTGGGTGATCCGCCCCTCCGCTCTGAGTGCCCAACTGGGCGTAGAGCGCTTCACAATCGTCAACGACTTCGAAGCGGTTGCCCATTCTGTCGCGCACGCCGATGCCGATCACCTTCAGCGCCTGGCCGGCCCGGATGAGCCCTTACCCTCTGTTGGCGCCATCACTGTCATAGGTCCCGGCACCGGCCTGGGCGTTGCTCTCCTGCTCCGGGACAAGACCGGCTATCACGTGCAGGCGACCGAGGGCGGCCATATCGATTTCGCCCCCAAGGACATGATCGAGGACGCCGTGCTTGCCCGCCTGCGCAAGCGTCACACGCGCGTTTCGGTCGAGAGGGTCGTTTCCGGCCCGGCGATCGTCGAGATCTACGAGACGCTTGCGGCCATGGAGGGCCGCGCAGTGCACGCCCGCAGCGACGTGGATATATGGACTGCCGGCACGGACGGCTCGGACAGCCTCGCGGCGGCCGCAGTCGAGCATTTCTGCATGGCCCTGGGCAGCGCAGCCGGCGATTTCGCGCTGGCGCATGGCGCACGCGGCGTGGTCGTGGCCGGAGGTCTGGGCTACCGTATTCGGGAAACGCTGGTAAACTCGGCATTCAGCGACCGCTTCAACGCGAAAGGGCGGTTCGCGGGTATCATGGCCGCGATTCCGGTGAAACTGATCATCCATTCGCAGCCCGGCCTCTTCGGAGCCGCGGCAGCCTTCGTCCGGGAGCACCTTCGTTGAACCACCCTGCGTCCAGTTCCTCAACTGCAGTAGAACGCGTGATGACGCTCGCGCCGGTCATCCCGGTGCTGGTAATCGAGGACATCGACCATGCTCTTCCGATTGCCGAAGCGCTGGTAGCGGGCGGATTGCCTGCGCTTGAGATCACATTGCGGACGCCTTGCGCTCTCGACGCCATCCGCGTGATGAAGCAGGTGCCGGGCGCAGTGGTCGGTGCAGGGACAGTTCTTACGCCCGAGGACCTCGACCGCTCGCTGGATGCCGGCGCAGAGTTCATCGTCTCACCGGGATTGACGCCACGGCTTGGCGAGGCAGCTGCAAAGCGCGGCGTGCCTTTCCTGCCCGGCACCGCGAATGCGAGCGACATCATGCTCGCACTCGAATTCGGATTTACCCGCCTCAAGTTCTTTCCCGCAGTCGCTTCAGGCGGGACCGCTGCACTGAAGGCGATCTCCGGTCCGTTCAAGCAAGTGAAGTTCTGTCCGACTGGCGGCATCACGAAGGATAACGCGCCGGACTGGCTGGCGCTGGAGGCTGTGCTCTGCGTAGGCGGCACTTGGCTGGTGCCGAAGGGCAGACCCGACCCTGCCGCCATCGAAGCCGCCGCGCGCGCGGCAGTGGCGCTTGCCAGATGAGCGGGAGTGGACCCTGCGTTGCGGATCTGAACGCGCGATTGGCCGACCTGCATCGCCGCACGGCCGAAACCCCTCTCTTCAACCCGGTCTTCCAACTCGCTCTCGAACTTTCTCGTCAGCTGGAAAACGGCGAGCTAACCTTGGACCAGTTGGAAGGGTTGGTCGCAGAGATGGAGTGCGAAGGTTTGCGTGCCCGCGCTGTCCGGCTCGACCGTCTTGTCGGACCCATCGCCTGCGGCGACAACGACCAGCGGATCGAAACCCTCGCCGATGATGAAGATTTCACCGCCTTCGCGGCGCGCTGGCAACGCCCTGCCGCACATATCGTATTCACCGCGCACCCGACCTTCCTGCTGAGCCGCAACCAGTCTGAAGCGGTGAGAGCCTCAGCTTCACGCGGGGACTTCAGCAAAGCCAGTGTGTGCGTCGCCTCCGCGCAGCGCGATACGATCACCCTGGAATACGAGCACGAAGAAGCCATGGCCGCGCTTGCGCGGGGACAGGCTGCTCGCGATCGGATCAACGCGCGCCTGTTTGCCATCGCCGCCGAACGCTTCCCGAAGAAGTGGAAGAGCCTCCAGCCGATGCCATTCCGCTTCGCCACGTGGATTGGCTACGACATGGATGGTCGTACGGATATCTCGTGGGCAACATCCATAAAGTATCGTCTGCAGGAAAAAGCGCTCCGTCTGGCAGGTTATGCTTCGTCCCTGACGGACGCCTTGCCTGAACTCGCCGAACGTCTCGAACGTGCCCGCCAGCATACAACAACCATGGCGGAACGGTTTGCGATGGACCTCTCTTCGCCCGAAGCGCTCTCTGCTGCGGCGAACGCGCTGACTGCGGAGCACGCCGACAAGCTGGTGACGCTCGCCCCGATCATCGCCGAGTTGGAAGAAGAGGCGCGCCACGTCAGCCCGCAACTGGCGCGCACGCTTCTGGTCATTGCCGCAGCCATGCGCGCCGATGGTCTTGGTATGGGGTGGATTCACTTCCGGGTGAACAGTTCGCAACTCCAGAACGCGATCCGGCGCCGCATCGACCCCGACGGCAACCTCAACCTCGCGAGCCAGGCAGCGCTCGTTCGCATGCGCGAGTTGCTGGCTGAAGTGAAGCCACTCGCCTCCAACTTCGCGGCTCTGGCGATCGAGAACTCGACCGCCGTGCGCCAGTTCCTCGCAATGGCGCAGATCCTCGGGCATATCGATACAGACTCGCCGATCCGCATGCTGGTGGCCGAATGTGAGCAACCAACGACAGTTCTGGCCGCACTCTACTTTGCCGAGATGTTCGGCGTGGCCGACAAGGTCGACGTCTCCCCTCTGTTTGAGACCGAGGCGGCGCTGGAACATGGCGGCCGCTTTCTCGACGCAGTCTTGGCGGAACCGGCATATCGCGCTTACGCCAGACGTAGAGGGCGAGTGGCGATCCAGACCGGCTTTTCGGATGCCGGACGCTTCGTTGGGCAAATACCCGCTGCTTTGGCCATTGAACGGCTGCAGGGTCGGCTGGCCGAAGCTATGGTTGCAAACGGGCTCACCGATGTCTCTGCACTGGTCTTCAACACCGGCGGCGAGTCAATGGGCCGCGGAGCGCACCCCTGCAGCATCGAGGATCGGCTGCACTGGCAAATGTCGCAATGGGCGCGCACCCGCTTTGCAAAGGCGAGCATCCGCCTTGAGCCGGAGGTGAGTTTCCAAGGTGGCGATGGATATCTCTGGTTCGGCTCGGAGGAACTGGCGCTGGCCACGCTCACGCGCTTCACGGAACATCCTTTGTGGAAATCGGATGCGGAGGCCGGGGCCGACCCGTTCTATCGGCGCACCGACCTTAGCCTCGATTTCTACCGCGCGATCCGCGAAGTGCAGCACGCCCATCTGGAAAGTCGCACGTACAGCCGCGCCATAACCGCCTTTGGCCTTGGCTTGTTGAACGACACCGGGAGCCGCAAGTCCCGTCGGCAGTCCGATCTTGCCGGGGACCGGACGATGAGCCTGCGACAGATCCGGGCCATTCCCCATAACGCTGTCCTGCAGCAACTTGGATACCCCGTAAACGTCATCGCCGGGGTGGGTACGGCCGCGGAAGGCAACCAGGAGGACATCGCCAACCTGCTGCGGGAGAGCGAGCGTGGACGGGCTCTTGTGCGACTGGTGCGGAGCGCCAATGCCCTCGCCTCGATCAAGACGGTCGCAGCGTTTGGAGAGCTCTTCAACTCGGCTTACTGGGCGAGCCGTCCCTATCGGGGCAACGAGCAGCATATCTCCGACGGGTGCCTTAGAATTGCCGAGTACCTCACGAAGGACGACCGCGCTGGAGTGTTTCGGCGGCTGGCCTCGCGCCTTCGTGTCGATGCGCTGAAACTGCACAGGCTTCTTGCCCTCATCCCGGATGAAGTGCCGCAGCCCGAACGGGAAACCACACGCCGCAACATCGGCTCACTCCAGGCACTCAGGCTTGCCCTGTTCAAGCACATGTTTCTTCGCTCGGTAATGGTGCCCCAATTCAGCCGCGCGAACGACATCAGTCATGAAGACGTCCTGGAGATGTTCTTTTCGCTTCGGGTCGAGGATGGCCTGGCTCAGCTACGCCGAGCATTTCCGGTACATCTCGCATCGATCAGCGACTTCAACATTGATGCGCCGAGCGAGTATCCGGACCCAAGCGCCACCGGCTATGCCCTGATCCACCGTGACTTCATTGACCCGATCGCAAGATGCTATGCTCTCTCCCTGCGCATCGGAACCGCGATCGCCAACGAGTTCGGGGCCCATGGCTGAAGCTTCGCGTCTGAACGCGGGGCTCGGCGGCGGTGTTTCACAACATCTTCACGGATAAGCGGGATAAGGTAGGCGTGAACGGAAGAACACTCACAACCCTTGCCGCCGCTGGCCTGCTCACCATTGCGGGAGTAATCTGGCTTGGTGCGCGAAGCACCGAAGCGCCTCCGCCCGCTGCGACCGCCGCTGCAGCGACAACCGGCACATCCCCGGATCAGAGCCGGGTGGCTCAAGCGGAGCCATCCGCAACTCCGGTCAGCCCGGAGATCAATACCGACTTCGTCGTCAAGCGGATCCTGCCCATTGATGGCCCGATCAAGTACGGAGAGTGGCACTGGAACGAGGATGGCGTCCCGCCCGGCCCCGTTGTCATCACCGTTGACCTGGACGCCCGCGTCCTTTCCATATTCCGCAGCGGCCATGAAATCGGCGCGGCGGCGGTGCTGCTCGGCACAGAGGAAAAGCCGACGCCGCTCGGTGTTTTCCCCATCACGCAGAAGAGGCGACACCACGTCTCGAACCTTTACGACGCGCCCATGCCCTACATGATGCGGCTGACCAACGACGGGATCACGCTGCACGGTTCAAAGGTGGAGTGGGGTTACGCCAGCCATGGCTGCGTGGGCATGCCAGAGCCGTTTGCAGCAAAGGTGTTCAGTGCGGCAGCCGTGGGCGACCGCGTGTTCATAACGCGCGGCAAGATGCTGAGCATGGGCGATTCGCTAGTGGGATCCTGATCCGACTTCACGCAGGCTTTGCCGAACCCCGCAATCCGCATCAGCAGCCGGATCGACTACCCTTCGCCTCCCCGGAGGAAAGCAGCAAGCGAACCAGTGTGCTGCACACTGTGCAGCCCGGCTCGCTTGCCTCTTTTCCGGTGCAGGCGACTGCCTGAAAGTCTGCGCTCAGGACTCGTCGGTATTGACGCTCGCTATGCCGGGCCGTTCGGCGCCCATGCCCGAGAAGCCGATGCAATAACCGCCGTCGACCGGCAGAACGGTCCCGGTGACATACGCTGATTCCTCGCTGGCGAAGAACAGAGCAGCGTTGGCGATATCCTTTGCAAGGCCCCAACGCCCCATCGGAATCCCCGCAAGCTTCGGAAAATCCTCTGGCGGTGTGTCATGCGTCTGGGACGCTTGGACCAGTCCGGTCCACATCGTGCCGGGCGCGATTGCATTCACCCGGATATTCTTATCGGAGTAATCAAGCGCTGCGATCTTCGTGAGCTGGTTCACCCCGGCCTTGGCCGCGCCGTACACGCTGTGGTGCTTCCAACCGACGACCCCTGAGGCAGACGTCGTGTTCACAATCGAACCGCCCCCGGTCTTGAGCATCGAAATCACGCCGTACTTGATGCCAAGGAAGGCGCCGCGAAGGTTTGTGCCGTGTACTTTATCCCACGTCTCCGTGGTCTGCTGGTGCAGCGGCGCCATGGGGCCACCGAAGCCAGCGTTATTGCACAGAATGTCGAGCCGCCCGAACGCATCTTCCGCCTTGGCGATCATCGCCTGCACGTCCTCCTCGTTCGAGACGTCACAGCGGATGCCGATGGCGCCGTTGCCCACGGCCGCGGCAACGTCATCCTGCTTGCCCGAGATATCGGCGAGCACGAGCTTCGCACCTTCGGCGCTGAACAACTCCGCCATGGCTTTGCCCATGCCTGAGCCCGCGCCGGTGATGACAGCGATTTTGCCTTCCAGCCTTCCGGCCATGCTTGCTTCTCCCTTTGTGTCGTTCGGTCGATGCGCGTCTTTTATGCGCTTGTGTCGATCGTCGGACGCACCGTAATCTCTGAGATGTTGGTGCGGCGCGGCATCGAAAGCATGAAGACCAGGGTCTCGCCGATGTCGCGCGGCTTCACGGCCCCTTCCTTGGTCACGTGCTTCTGGATCGCAGTGCGCCAGTTCGGGTCCTTGATGCTGTCACCCACCTCGGTCTCGGTAGCGCCAGGCATCAGCGTGCAGACGCGGATGTTCTTGCCGCCGAGTTCCTGGCGCATGCCGTCGGTCATGAAGTTCACCGCATGCTTGCTGGCCGAGTAGGCGCTGGTCATCGGCCCGCCCTTGCGCCCTGCCAGCGAAGAGATCGTGATGATATCGCCCACGCCCTGCTCCAGCATGTGTGGCACAGCTTCGGCACAAGTGTAGACCGTTCCCATCAGGTTGATGTCCATCACCTGCCGGTAGGTTTCGGTATCGCAGTTCTCAATCCCACCAGCCTGCATCACGCCAGCCGAGTTGACGAGGATATCGATGCGCCCGAATGCCGCGACCGTTTCGGCCACGGCGCGGCGCGCATCCGCCTCAACCGCCATGTCGCCGGGGATGGCGAGCGCTTTACCACCGAGCGCCTCGATCTTCTCGACCAGTCCGGCCAGTCTTTCGGCACGGCGCGCAGACATCGCCACGGTTGCGCCAGCTTCGGCGAGACACAGCGCAGTGGCTTCGCCGATGCCGGAACTGGCCCCGGTTACCAGCGCAACTTTGCCTTCGAGCGTTTTCGACATGCTTCGGGTCCTCTTCAAACGTATCCGCCCGCACGCGGTGCAGGCTCAAAAAGTATCCAATCGCTGGCGCCTCGGAACGGCAGTGTCAATGGTTTTGCTGAACACCCGTTCAAACTCGCACAGGGTTGCGTATACCTTCAGGCAATCGCCAGCACACTCCTGTGGATGAAACGGACCAAGTCCGCCTGCCCCCGCGCACCTGTTTTTGCGTAGATCCGCTTGGAATAGGTACGCGCCGATTCCACCGTCAGACCCAGTTCCCCAGCCGCTTCGGAAATCGACATGCCACGACTCAGCGCCAGCGCCAGCCGTGCCTCGCTCGGCGCCAGATCGAACAGCTGGGCCAACTGATCGCAGCGATCCGCTGAGGACCAGTTGTCGGCATGGACATAAGCAATCACGGCAGGCGCGGCGCGCATCGTGCTCACCCGTTCGATCGAAGGAACAAGCAGCAAGTCGAGCCAAGGCTCCCGGCTCAGCACGATGGCGCGCGGACGAGCCAGCGGATCGCCGAGCAGATCCGCCACCGCAGCGCCGATCTCCTTTCGCAGCTCCGGATTGCGCGCGGTCAGCCTCCCGTCTTTCCCGCGCGCTAGGGTGGCGCTGGCAGCCAGCAGTTCAGCACCGCTGTAATCGGTGTCGAGAATCCGTCCTTCGGTATCCAGCGTAACCCAGCCGAAGCTCATGCGCCGGATCGCCTCGGTCGCCACCGAGGCGCTCATCCGCTCCCGCTCGAGCGCAACATGCGCACGCATCGCCGCGCGGAGGTACGGCGCCAGATCGGCCAGCAAGGTGTCCACTCCGGGGCTAAAGTCGCTCTCCGGCCGCGTGATCGTGAGCCACCCGCTGACGCCACCCGCCTCCTCCACACGGATCATGCGCATGTGGCTCATGCCGCTCGGCACCAGCAACTGGCTGATGTAATCGCGATGCGAGGGGTCATCGATCTGCAGCAGTTCATCGAGTGGGTAGACCCGGCCCTCAACCATATCGTGGTAGGGTAACGGGTCGAGGCGGTGCATCTCCTCCCGGTAACGGCGCGAAACAAGGGCCGGCCAAGGCTCGCCAGCGTAGAGGTGAACTACTTGTGCCTCGGGCCGGCCAAAAGGCAAGGGGCGGAACACCAGACTGGCGTAATGCGCTGCAACGCGTTCCTTCAGCCGGTGCAGAAACACCGACCATGGCGGGTCATCCACCAGGCCCGCAATCAGCGGCTCGACCAGCGAGGATGCATCGTCTCCAGAAAGCATTGTTCTTATCCCCATATGGGAATTTGCCTGAGCCGTCCGGTAGACCACAAACCCGGCGGAGACAATCGCGCCCAACTTCATGAGGCGCGGATCGGGAGAGGATCGCCGCACTTATGCCTTTGGATATGCCCATCCAGCCTGCCGCCTTCCTGCGCACGACCCTGCCGCTCGGCATCGACATGGTGAGCGAGTACGACTCGGGTCGGTATCACTCAATATGGCTGCCAGACCACATGGTGAGCTTCTGGCCCGACTCGATCTGGACACCGGAGTTCACTGACCTCGCGAAAGCCAGCCCAAGCCCGCACCGGCATCTGGATGGCATGGCTGTCGCCGCAGCGGCTGCGGTGCTGACGAAGAACGCACCTCTGGCCACAACCGTCATCGATACGGTGCGCCGCCACCCCTCCCTGCTCGCGCAGTCGGCGTTGACCATCAGCCATCTGAGCAAAGGCCGTTTCATCCTGGGTCTTGGTTCTGGGGAACTGGAGAACACTGTCCCGTACGGGTTCGACTTCCGGAAGCCCGTCAGCCGCTTCGAGGAGTCCATAAAGGTCATCAAGCTGCTCTGGCATTCGGACGGTCCGGTCGACTTCGAGGGCGAGTTCTACAAGCTGGAGCACGCCCGGCTCGACACCGAACTCTACGACGGCAAGGCGCCGGAGATCTGGACCGGGGCAGCCGGCCCCAGGATGCTCGGGATCACCGGACGCGAGGCGGATGGATGGTGGCCGGCGGGCGCCTATACGCCTGAGGACTACGCCACGAAGCTTAAGGCCATTCTCGACGCCGGCGAAGCAGCCGGGCGCGACATGAGCCATTTCACCCCGGCGCTGACGCAGATCTGCCTGATCGGCGAGGAAGACGAAATTACCGAGATGCTGAAAGCACCGATGGTCAAGTCGATCATCGCGATGCTCAACGCCAAGGATGTGGAACAGTTCGGTTATCAGCACCCAATGGGTTCGGACTGGCGGGGTATCATGGACTTCGACCCGCACATCCTTACCCGTGAACGGATGATCCAGTTCTGCAAGGATCTCGACACTCAGATGATCCGCGACATCTTCCCGGTCGGGACGCCCAAGCAGGTCGCCGCCAAGATCAAGGGTTTCGCGGACGCGGGCATGCGGGTCTACAAGATCATGGAGTACGGCGCGATGGGTGGCATTCGCTTCAGCGCCAACTCGGCGGCAAAGGTGCGCGAAACAGAGGACGAGATCCAAAAGCTGGTGGGAGCCTGACGTGGCGACGTCTCCAGTAAGCACGATTGCCGAAGGCCAGCTTGTCGCCGAGGTGCTGCTCGAACGCGCTTGCGCCGAGACCGGCCTCTCCGACTGGGCGGACGAAAGCTTCCCCGAACGCTTCGGCAAGGCTGTCGCGCACATCAACACGATTCCGATGGATGCCGCCGGACGCACAGCTGCCGCCGAGAACATCCACTGGCTGCTGACCGACCGGCTCAAGTTCTTCCAGGATCGCAAGACCTATCCGCTGGCGGACGAGGTGATCGAACGCCCGATGTTCGCGAGCGGCGAACCACGTTCAGGCACCACGCTGATGCACGCGCTGATGAGCGTCGATCCGGACGCGCGGGCGTTGCGCTTCTGGGAAGTCATGCACCCCTCGCCCCCGCCGGGGACTGTCTCCGGTGAGGATCCGCGCCGGGTGATGGCAGACGACGAGTGGCGCGAGATCAACACGAAGATGTGGAAGTGGCTGCACTGCCATCCCTACAACGACATGCTCGGCGACGGATTGCCGGAAGATGAGCGCACCTGGGCCTTCGACTTTCGCGTGATGACGCCAACCGCCTGGTGGCGCGTACCGATGCAGACCCTTTCGCTGGGCCTGCCGACAGATCCAGTCGCCCAATACCGCATCCACAAAGCGATGCTTCAGGCCTTCCAGTACAACCGGCCCAGAAAGTATTGGGTCCTCAAGGGCTTCCACACCACGCGGCTGGACGCATTCTTCAACGCCTATCCCGACGCAACGCTCGTATGGCTACACCGTGATCCCGTAATGGTGGCGGCCAGCTCGACGATGATGATGTCCGACATCATGGAAGGCGTCGTCGGCAAGATCGATCTCGTGAAAGAGGCGAAGATGCACGTCGAACGCGTGCGCATGTCGATTGCAAACACCATGTCGCACCCGATGGTCAACGACCCGCGCATTCATCACGTCCTCTACTACGACTTCGTGCGCGACCCGATCCAGACGATCCGCGGCTACTACGACTTCGCCGGGCGGCGACTCACGCCTGAAGCCGAAGCAGCAATGCGTGACTACCTGGCCCACAACAAAGGCGACCGGCACGGCAAGTTCCATTACTCGACAAAGGTGCTGACCGACGCTGGCTATGACATCGACGCACTGAACGAAGAGTTCCGGCCTTTCCGCGAGCGCTTCCACGTGCCGATCGAAGTGCGCAAATAAGCGCATGCACCCGCGCGTCTGCCTCCACCAGGTCGCGTTCATGGGGCAGAGCACGACTGCCTTCGTCGCGTTCTGCCGCGAGGCCGGCATTGACTGGATGACTATGGTCAACCCGCACCTGCTCGGTCCCGGCACGCTGCCGGAGGCCGAAGCGGCGCTGGCCCAAGGCGGCCCTCGACCGATGACGCTGAACCAGCCGTTCGCGCACTTCCCCGACATCGAACGCGACAACGGTGAAGCTGCAGAGCGCCTCAACGAAGCCATCGAAGCCGCTGCCCGGCTCGGCGCACCGCAGCTCTACATCGTAACCGGTGGACGTGGATCGCTCGACTGGGAGGGCGCTGCGCAACGTCTCGCCACGCTCATCGCCCCCTGCCGCGATCTGGCGAAAGCACGTGGTGTCCGGCTGCTGGTGGAGAACGCCAATCCATTCAATGCCGACATCCACATCGCCCACACCATCGACGACACCGTGCGACTGGCCGAGATGGCTGGCATCGGCTTGTGCATCGATCTGGGCGCCTGCTGGTACGAGGGTGACCTCAGGACCAAGTTCGCCCGCGCCATGCCGCTGACGCGCCTGGTGCAGGTCAGCGATTATGTGCTCGGCGACCGCAGTACGCCTTCGCGCGCCGTCCCGGGCGACGGCGCGGTACCGCTCGAGCGCCAGATCGGCTGGCTGCTGGATGCCGGCTACGAAGGCATCTTCGACCTCGAACTGGTGGGTCCTCGCATCGAGGCTGAGGGTGCAGCAGCAGCTTCGCGGCGGGCGGCCGAGAACCTTTCCGAAATCCTCGTACGATTGGGAGCGTAAACCATGGCCTTTGGTGACGGAGCTGTTGATGCCGACCTGAAGGGAGCATGGGAGCACTTCTGCGACCGGTTGAAAGAAGCCGGCGCTTACGCTTTCAAGGACGCCAATCCCCCTGCTCCGCTCCACCGTGCGGACGGATTCCGCTTCCTGACTCAGAACCTGGGGCAGGCATTCGACCTCGCACTGGAAACGCGCAATCCGGCGTACCCGCAGATCCACTATTTCACGACGCCGACGATGAAGCTTGGCGCCGATGTGGCGGACTTCACCTACCGGCAGGCGTGGATCTCTGGCGAGCACACGTATCGCATCACCGGCAGGCGCGGCACGGCGCGATGGCTGAACATCACGGTCCAAGGCCCGAAGCCCGAGAAGATCCCCGGCACGGACTTCCCTTCGCTGCACGAACCGTTCGGCGACATCCCGGAGGCCAATATCCTTGGTTCGCAGCTTGAGACAGACGCGGATGGCAACTTCGAACTCTTTGTCGGCGGAGACGAGCGAAGCAGCAATTGGCTGCCCACCACCCCCGGCAGCCGTAAGCTCTTTATCCGGGAAGCTTTCGACGCCTGGGGTGAGACGCCGACGCATCTGACCATCGAGCGCGTCGGCATGGCCGAGCCGCGCCCGATGGCGACCCCCGAGCAAATGATCGAGGCTTTCGGCTGGGCCGGTGACTTCGTCACCGGTCTGATGCAGCAGTGGCCTGAACACTCCTGGCTGACCTCGGGAGGCGTCTGCGATCCGCAGCAGCGCAACCAGTTCCCCGCTGACAAGGCCGCCAATACCGCTGACGATGCCAAGCGCGGCCGCATGGCAGCGCACATGATCTGGCGCCTTCAGCGTGACGAAGCGCTGATCGTCGAAATGCCCTTTCACGACGGCTTCTGGATATTCGGGCTGGGCGGTCCGTTTGCCGGCTCGATGGACTTCCTTCACCGCCCCACCAGCTACACGCCCGCGCGTACGAGGATGGACAGTGACGGCGTCGTGCGTCTGGTCCTGAGCCATGATGACCCTGGCGTCCATAACTGGCTCGACACGCAAGGCTTCAGCGACGGCAACCTGACATACCGCAACCTGATGAGCCGCAATCCAGCAACCTTCCGCACCAGGTTGGTACCACGCGCCGAACTGATGGAGCACTTACCCGCAGAAACGGCAATGGTTACACCGGAAGAGCGCGAGGAGATGCTCCGGGAGCGGTACCGCGCCATCAAGCTTCGCTTCGGGCTCTGATCAGGATCACTCCCGATCCGTGGCCTGCGCCAGTGACGCGTGCGACTTTGCCGCTCAAAAGGTGCGGCCGCGCCTCATTCCAGTGGCGGAGCACAAGCTGCCACAGACTGGAAAGGGAGGGGAGATAGAGAATGGTGAGCCCTGCTGGGTTCGAACCAGCGACCTACTGATTAAAAGTCAGTTGCTCTACCGACTGAGCTAAGGGCCCCCGCATGCGTCTGCGGACGCGCTGTCCCCTAGGGCCGGCAAGCGGTCTGGTCAAGCGGTGGGTCTGGGCACGGCGACACAGATGCCGCAGAGTCAGCCCGGATCGCGGATCACGCCAGTCTGGTGCGATCTGCGCGGCCGGGCGAAGGACGAAGTCGCGCTGAGTGTATAGCGGGTGAGGAATTGTCAGTGCGTGGGTCGTGCAGGTTCCCCCGCTCCACAGGATGATGTCGAGGTCCAGCACGCGAGCACGCCAGCGCACGCCGCCTGCACGACGCCCGAACTGTCGCTCCAGCCCTTTCAGCAGCGCAAGCAGTTCCGTCGGCGGCATCTTCGTGCGGACGACGAGCGCGCCATTTGCATACTGCCGGCGCGAAGGGCCTACCGGTGCGGAAAGCAGGACCGGGGATGCGCTCTCGATCTCCAGTCCGGCCTGCGCCAGAGCAAGCTGCGCCGCAGCCAGCACGGCGCGCGGGCTGCCGTGCCGCATGTGGCGCAGGTTGGAACCCAGCGCGATCAGGTAGCGCTGGCTCACGCGCGTCAAATGTCCTGCGCGATGCGGCCGTAGAGTTGCGGTCTGCGATCACGGAAGAAGCCCATTCCCGCCCGGTGACGAGCGGCGCGCTCCAGATCGATCTCGTTCACGAGAACCCCCGTCTGTTCCCGCCCGAACTCCGACAGGAAATCGCCCCACTCGTCCGTGATGAACGAGTGACCATAGAATGCTTGCCCGTCTTCGGTGCCGATGCGGTTGGCCGCGATCACCGGCATGCAGTTCGAGACCGCGTGCCCCAGCATCGCGCGGCGCCACATGCGGCTGGTATCGAGATCGGTGTCATAGGGTTCGGAGCCGATGGCGGTCGGGTAGAACAGCATTTCGGCCCCCATCAAAGCCATCACCCGCGCAGCCTCAGGGTACCACTGATCCCAGCAGATGCCGATGCCGATCCGGGTACCGAACACGTCCCACACCTTGAAGCCGTCGTTTCCGGGACGGAAGTAGTACTTCTCTTCATAACCCGGCCCATCGGGGATGTGGCTCTTGCGATATGTGCCCATGATCTCGCCGTCCGGCCCGATCATAGCGAGCGTGTTGTAATAGTGATGGGCATCGCGCTCGAAGAAGCTGGTCGGGATCGCCACCTTGAGCCTGGCAGCCAACTTCTGCATCGCCTGCACGGACGGGTGATCGCGAGTGGGGCGGGCGAGTGCGAACAGCGCCTCCTCCTCCACTTTGCAGAAGTACGGGCCTGAGAACAGTTCGGGGGGCAGAATGATCTGAGCGCCCTTCCCGGCTGCCTCCTCCACCAGAGCGGAGACGGCCTGGATGTTCTCCGCCTCATCGGCGGAGTTCAGGGCAAGTTGCAGAGCGGAGACAGTGATACGGGTCATGGCCCGCACATATTAGGGTCTTTTGCGAAACAACAAGGTCATCCGGTCGCTTTCGCCGATTGCCTGATACTTGGCGCGATCCTGATCCTTGAGCGCCAGCGTGGGCGGCAGCGTCCAGACACCCTGCGGCCAGTTTGCGCTATCCTTTGGATTGGCGTTGATCTCGGAACTGCCGACCAGTTCGAAGCCATTGAGCTCCATCAGCCGGATTACGTCCGCCTCACGCAGATAGCCCTTCGAGCCATCCGCGTAGGAGTATGGCGCGTCGGCCTTGGCCCGATGCTGCTCGATCCCGATCATGCCGTCCGGCTTGAGCAGTTCGCGCATGGCTTTCAGCTCGCTGTCGGCGATGTTCCAGTTCATCATGTTATGAAGCATGCGCGGGATCAGGATGCGATCGAAGGTCCCTTTCTGCGCATCCGGGACGTCCTTGAGAGTCATGGCGGAGAAGTTCGCGGCGGGCAGGCCGGTAAAATCGGCCACGTCCTGCGGGTACTTCGCAGCGGCCGCAACAATGCCGGCCTGCCGTTTTTCACCGAAAGAACCGGAAGCCGGGTTGAAGAAAAGCCCGACGAGCTTGCCTTTCTCTCCCAGGTACAGTCCGAGGAAGCGCGAATACCATTCGCCACCAGGGGCATACTCGCCCACTTTCATATCCGGTTCCACGCCGAAAAAGGTGAGGCTTTCGACCGGATGGCGCCACGCATCACGGGCACGGTCGTTCTGGCGTTTCGCGTTTGCGGCGGCACGCTCAAGCGGCGCTTTGCAGCCCTTGCATGTCTGCGCACCGGGTGCGGACTCAGCAGCGTGGGCCGACATGGGTATGGCAACGAGACCAAGACCGGTCGCGAAAGAGAGCAGGAAACGGCGCATCGTCGATTCTCCCCATGATGGAAGTGCGCACCGTACCTGCGCACACGGCCCTGACAAGGGAAGACCCAGTGCCTATCTACGCGTCAGACCACCCAGACACAGGAAGACAAACAGCATGGAAACGGCAATTGTGGCGGGCGGATGTTTCTGGTGCACAGAAGCAGTATTCCGCGACGTCGTCGGCGTGGAGTCCGTGGAAAGCGGCTATATCGGCGGCGACGTCGAAAACCCGACCTATAAGCAGGTATGCTCAGGCTCGACCGGGCATGCCGAAGCGATCAAGGTTCACTATGACCCGCAAGTGATCTCCTACGCGGAGATCCTGGACGTGTTCATGGGCACGCATGATCCGACGCAGTTGAACCGCCAGGGCAACGATGTCGGCACGCAGTATCGCTCGGCGATCTTCCCCCTGGACGACGCACAGAGGGCGGAGGCAGAGGCTGCGATCGCACGCTCGAACGAAGAGAATGATGGCCGCGTGGTGACCACCATCGAAGGTCCGGCGCAGTGGTATCCCGCTGAAGAGTACCATCAGGAATACTGGGAAGGCGAAGGGCAGCGTAACCCTTACTGCCTGGCAGTCATTCCTCCCAAGCTGATGAAGCTGCGCAAAAGTTTCCAGGCGAAGGTCAAAGCCTGAGCAGCACGAAAGTGGCCCTGTTCCCCACAAGGAACAGGGCCTTTTTTTCTCAGCCAGCCTGTCGCAGATCAGGCCGGAGCTTGCTCTTCCACAGCCTGCTGCTGCGCCTTCGCTTCGGCACGCGCGGCCTTGGCCTTGATGCGCGCCCGATGCTCGTCCCCGTGGTCCAGCGTTCCGAACATCCAGTCATAGAGCGGGGTGATCGTCGCATAGTTGCCGCCGGTGAACTTCGCGTGGTGGTTGTGGTGCATCTCCGCCGCGTAGTTGAGATAGCGGAACGGGAAGCGGTCGCTTTCCCACAGGTCGTGATTGTGCAGATTGATCTGCGAGAACGCGACCCAGGTCACCACGATCGTCAGGACATGAAAGTCGCCCATGAAGCGCGACAGGACGAAGATCGTACCGATATACAGCCCTAGTCCAATCGCCACTTCGATGGGATGGATATAGCTGGAATCCCCGCGGCAGGGATTGTGCTGGCGGTGATGAACCGCATGAACCCAAACCAGCGGACCCGCCGTAACCCCGTTATCGTGAAACAGGAAACGGTGGCAGAGATAGTACACAAAGTCGTAGGCCATGAGGATCACGACAACGTCGATCAGCAGCTGCCACCAGGGCTGCGCTTCCAGCGTGACGCAGAACGGCATGATGAGTGCGAAGATCACCGCCATGAATATGGCGCCCCACTTGCGGTTCCACTTCTGGTTCGCCGCGTAATTGGGCTTCGCCATTTTCGCCGCGTACGCCTTGCGATTGCGCGCGTCCTCCTGGCGAAAGGCGGGAACAAGCAACACGAGCTTGGACAACACAAAGCTGACAGCAAAAATAGAGACGAGCGTCAGCGCGGAGAGCTTCCACTGATAATCCGCGGCTATCGCACTCAGCCAATCCGTCTGCATTTCACCCTCTCTTCCCAGCGACGATTCCCGTCGTGCCTCCTTCATAGCGAGAACATCATTCTCGCGCAACTATGAGATACACTCATTCACAAAATATTGAGGATCTATGATCGGGTCCAACGGGCTATGAAGAATCCGTCCAAACCGCCTTGCGCGGAGAGTTGGCCGGGATCGGTTTGTAACCATCCATCCCTGACGCACAGCCCTTCGGGAACTTCATCGACAAGGATCGGATCGGCTGAGAGTTCGACCTGCCGCGCCTGCTCCTCGCCCTCGGCAGTCTCGAGTGAGCAGACTGCGTAAATCAGCTTGCCGCCTGCGCTGAGCCACTCAGAGGCTCTTGCGATCAGCCTCGCCTGCAGATCCGCCATCTCTGCGATCTGTCGCGGACCGATCCGGTGCAGGACGTCCGGGTGGCGTCTACAAGTCCCCGTGGCTGTGCAGGGCGCATCGAGCAGAATCGCATCGAACTCGACCTCCGGGCGCCAGTCCAGCGCGTCGGCGACGACCGTATTCGCGCTGAGGCGAGTGCGCGCGAGATTGCTTGCGACGCGCTCCATGCGGCGCTTGCTGATATCGACCGCGGTAACGTCCCATCCCGCCGCCGCCAGTTGCAGGGTCTTGCCCCCCGGTGCCGCGCAAAGATCCAGCACGCGCCGCCCTGCCCCCTGCCCAAGCAGACGCGCCGGTAAACTCGCAGCCAGATCCTGTACCCACCAGGCGCCCTCCTGAAATCCGGGCAGTGCTTCTACCGGCGTGCCGCGAGAAAGCCGCACATGACCGGGAGCCAGAGATACGCCGCCTAGCCGCTCTGCCCATTCTGAGGTGGTGTCAGGATCCCGCAGCGCGAGGTCGAGTGGCGGTGGCAGCGCGAGACCGGCGGCAATGGCAGAGACTCTCTCGCCCCAACGCTCTTGCACCGGCTCTGGAAGCGTCGGCACGGCAGGCAGGCTCGCGCCCTGCTTCATCAAAGTGGAGAAGACGCCATGCGCGAGACGACGCGGGCCACCGGTCAGAAGCGGCAGGCCGGTTGCGATGGCTGCATGCGGAGGGGTTTCTAACCGCAGCGCCTGCGCCAGCATGATCTCCAGCACTGCGCGCGGCTTGGCATCATCGGGCAGACGCTGCCGGGTTGCTCCGTCGATCAATGCATCGAGGTCCACTCGCCAGCGTAGCGCCTCAGAGGCAATGGCTTTGGCCAAGGCGCGATCGGCATCGCCACGCACCCGGGCAAGCGCGCTGCTTGCCGCCTGCTCCATTGTCTCGCCCCGTCGCAACACGGCGTCTATGAGATTCAGCGCCGCGCGCCTTGCGGGAAGACCTGGTATATCCATTCCCCCGCCCTAATCGCGATTGCCAAGCATCGCCAGTCACCCCACATGGATTGCATGACACAGCGAGCAACAACGCGCCCGGAACCCTTCCGCAAGCCCGCGCATTGGTCGGACGCACCGCCGCCTACACCACGCGATGCGGAGGAGCAGGACGATCCGAACGGCCTTTCACCCACCCGCTATGGCGACTGGGTACAAAAAGGCATCGCCATAGACTTCTGAGCAGAGTTCAGGTGCGGGAGAGCCGCGAGGTCGCAGGCGCGACCACGCAGCGGTTACGCCCGCTCCGCTTGGCGGCGTAGAGCATCACATCCGTCGCCGCGAACCAGCTTTCCGCGTCAACAATGGCCGGGTCCAGCTCCGCGATGCCGAAGCTGGCGGTCACCTTCAGGCACAGACCGGGTTCAGCCTGCAGAGAGGCAGCGGCGACTTCCTCGCGAAGACGCTCGACCGCGATGACTGCGCCTTCGGCTTCAGTCTCGGGCATGAGCAGCGCGAACTCCTCACCACCGATGCGGCCCAGGACATCATTGGGCCGGATGCCGGTATGCAGAAGGCCTGCCACTTCGCGCAGCACTGCATCGCCGGCCGGGTGACCGTGCGTGTCATTGATCGCCTTGAAATGGTCGATGTCGATCAGGGCCAGGCTTGCGGCGCGTCCATAGCGACGGAACCGCTCGATCTCCTGGTTCGCCCTCTCGATGAAGCCGCGCCTGGTGAGCGTGCCGGTCAATTGATCGCGCGCGGCAACCCTGCGAAGCTCAAGCTGATCGACGACCACCCGCGCAAACTTGCTCAGCATGGCGACATCGGCCGGAGAGAAGTCGCGAACCGCCGTGTCTACGGCGCAGAGCGAACCTACGTTGTACCCTTCCGATGTCGTTAGCGGAACACCTGCGTAAGCGCGTAAACCGGGATCACCCAAGACCAGCGGATTGTTGCAAAAGCGTGCATCCTTGGTGGCGTCGGAGATAACCAGCGGCTCACGCTGAGCGATTGCGTGGGTACAGAACGAGACGTCCCGCGCGGTCTCGGTCGCATCCAGTCCGCTGCGAGCCTTGAACCACTGGCGGTCCTCGTCGAGCAGTGACACCACTGCTATCGGTACTCCAAGAACGCTGCGCACAAGGGCGACAATGTTCTCGAAGGGCTCCTCAGGACCGGTATCAAGGATCGCGAGGCGGTGCAGCGCCGCGATACGAGCACTTTCGTCTGACAGTCCAAAATCGCGATGCATCTCGAGTCTTCTGCGCCTTGCGTCCCACGGGCGTTCAAAAGAACCGCTAGGCTAACGATGGTTAAGAATTTGCACCCTCGCAGAGCGTGTCATGGGTTGATTTCGACCATGGATCCGTCCGGCACGACTTGCCAGAGCCAGTCCATCTCCGCGTTGGACACGGCAATGCAGCCGTCCGTCCAATCGCCATGCATCCGCCCGGTCGTGCCGTTCGGCTGGCCATGGATCATGATCATCCCGCCCGCGCTGCGCCCCCGAGCTCTTGCGAAGGCGACATCATGGGCGTCGGGATAGGAGATATGGAGAGACAGGTAGAAGGCACTGCGAGGATTGCGCCAGTCTATGACGTACCGCCCCTCCGGCGTCCTTCCGTCGCCTTCGAACTGCTTGGGACCGACCGGCTGCCACCCTAACTGTATACCCCCGATCCTGCGGAGCAGCCGCCCGGCGGACCAGACCTCGAGCGTGCGGGCTGCCTTGTAGACCCGGACAAGTTCGACGGCCTCGGGAGTCTGTGCGACCGACTGCGCCGCCGGCCCGCTCCGGGGCACTGGTGCGCAGGCGGCAAGGGCCAGGACAGCCAGGAGGAAGAGGAGGGGCAAGCCGCGCATGCCCCCGCTCCCGCAATTAATCCTGGAAGGGATCGCGCACGAGGATCGTGTCCTCGCGCTCTGGGCTGGTGGAAACCAGCGCAACTGGCGTCTCAATCAGTTCCTGCACGCGCTGGATGTACTTGATCGCCTGAGCCGGCAGATCCGCCCACGAACGGGCGCCTGCGGTAGTCCCGCTCCAGCCTTCCATTTCCTCATAGATCGGCTCGACGTTCGCCTGATCGGCGGCGTGACTGGGGAAGTAGTCCAGCACTTTGCCGTTCAGCCGGTATCCGGTGCAGATCTTCACCTTGTCAAACCCGTCGAGCACGTCCAGCTTGGTCAGCGCGATACCGGTGACTCCCGAGATCGCGCAGGACTGGCGCACCAGCACCGCATCGAACCAGCCGCACCGGCGCTTGCGTCCGGTCACGGTACCGAACTCATGCCCGCGCTCACCCAGACGCTGTCCCGTTTCGTCTTCCAGCTCGGTGGGGAACGGCCCCGCGCCGACGCGCGTGGTGTATGCCTTGACAATCCCCAGTACGAAGCCGGTCGCAGAGGGCCCGAGGCCTGATCCGCTGGCCGCAGTGCCACTGACGGTGTTTGAGCTGGTCACGAACGGGTAGGTGCCGTGGTCGACGTCGAGCAGCACGCCTTGCGCACCCTCGAACAGGATGCGGGCACCGGCCTTGCGAACCTTCTTCAGGCGCTTCCAGACCGGTTGCGCGTACTGCAGCACGAAGGGAGCGATCTCTCTGAGCTGTTCGATCAGTGCTGCGCGATCCACCGGCGGCTCACCGAAGCCGGCGCGCAGGGCGTCGTGATGTGCGCAGAGGCGATCAAGCTGCGGTTCGAGAGCATCGAGATGGGCAAGGTCGCACACGCGGATGGCGCGACGGCCGACCTTGTCCTCGTAAGCCGGCCCGATACCGCGGCCCGTCGTTCCGATCTTGCCCGAACCGGCAGCGGCCTCACGCAGGCCGTCGAGTTCGCGATGAATCGGCAGAATCAGAGGACAATTGTCGGCCAGCGCAAAGTTCTCGGTGTTGATCGCAACACCCTGCCCCTCAAGCTTCTCTATCTCGGCCTTGAGCGCCCAGGGATCGAGCACCACGCCGTTCCCGATGATCGAGAGCGTGCCGGTGACGATGCCGGAAGGCAGCAGCGACAGCTTGTAGACCTGTTCGCCTACAACCAGCGTGTGCCCTGCATTGTGGCCGCCCTGGAAGCGCACCACGGCATCTGCGCGACTGGCAAGCCAATCGACGATCTTGCCCTTGCCTTCATCGCCCCATTGGGCGCCGATCACGGTTACGTTGGCCAAGTCTTGCGGCCTTCCTGTGCTGTCTACGGTCCGCGGCGCGCCCTAGGCCCTGCGTCGAGGAAGGGCAATACGACGACGAGGAAATGTTGCAATTCCCGCGAGGATGAAGACCCTCATGGCAGCATGCTCGCCTGCTCATAGAAAGTGCCGGTCATGTCCGTCGGACCGGAATACAGAACCTGCACCAGGCGCCAGGAAATGCGCCAGCGATCGCCGCAGTCGGTATAGTATTCGTAGTAGCGGCCGACGGTCATCGTTGCTGGGCCGGTCCTCCAGGCATATTGCTCGGTCACGTACACTCTGCCGCTGCCCCGCCGGTGCCCCGTCAGCTCGAGCTGCGGTGTGCGGAAGTTCACCAAGGTACGCTCGACGCCTTTCAGGCTGCGATCCAGTTCCGTCATGATCTCGCTACGGCCGCGCAGCACCATCCCCTCGATCCGCCACTCAGCGTCAGGCGTGAAGCACTGCCCGATCGCGTCGACGTCTTTGCGCCATACGGCATCGGCATAGTGCGCGTACAACTGGCGGATGGGGGCCTCAGCAGTGGCGAACTGGGTCATCGACGTGGGGCTATCACTTTACTCCCGGTCTGACGGCAGCCAAGCGATAGACCGCATCGCAGCAAAGCTGACAACACGTATTCCCCCGAAGCGGGACATATCATCCCCTCGCTTGAGCCGCCTGAGGCCAACCCACAGCGCGGGCGGGTGAAGGGAGCGGCACCGTCTCCTGCGGTGGCATGGCAGGCCAGGGGCCGAAATCCGGAACATCAAAATGTGGGCCTGAGAGATCTGCGGGGCCCTGGTAAAGAAGCTGGAACAGGCGCCAGGAGAAGCGCCAGCGATCACCGTCATAGACATACCGCTCAAAGTAGCGGCCGATGTTCATGTTCGGCTGCTTGTCCCTCCAGCTGCATTGCTCGGTGGCATAGATCCGACCCATTGCCTGATCCTCGCGCCAGTCCAGCTGCGGCGTACCGAACGTGATGAGCACGCGATTGGCGTTGCTCATTATGTGTTCAAAGCCGGACGCTATTTCGTCGCGCCCGTGCATGACCATCCCGGCTATGCGCCACTCAGCCTCCGGGGCGAAGCACTGGCCAAACGCCGTCGGATCCTTGCGCCACACTGCGTCGGTATAGTGCGCGTACAACTGCCGGATCTGCGCTTCCACCTCCGCGAAGTGGGTGATGCTCATGCTTCTCTCCCGCTGATCCTGTTTTCGCAGCTTGAGCGATCAGCTAGTCATGAGACGGCGTCGGATGCAATATGCCAGCCTGAGAAGAGCATGGCTCAACCCAACGGAATCGCCTCGGCTCCTTCCAGCCGGTGCGAACAGCCAAGAGCCACCGGATCATCATCTTCCGAAAGCGCGGCGACGGTTCGCCAGCCGATCGCGCGTTGGCGAGCGGCTATAGCCGGATCGTGACCAGAGGGTAGGAACAGCGATGCCGGCTCGCTTTGGCTTTCCGCGAGCAGATCGATGAGGCGGTCTGGATAGAGCGAGAAGCCGGTCGCTGCCTCCCCATCACCGGTCTGGCCCAGAATGCGGTAGGTTCCTCCA
The DNA here is from genome assembly GCF_040813635.1 of Novosphingobium rhizovicinum. Lineage (NCBI taxonomy): Bacteria > Pseudomonadati > Pseudomonadota > Alphaproteobacteria > Sphingomonadales > Sphingomonadaceae > Novosphingobium > Novosphingobium rhizovicinum. Next base: position 181,189 of record NZ_JBFNXR010000050.1, read on the forward strand.
CGCCCCAGCGCGCCCTGCACGCCTTGCGCATAAATCGTGAATCCGAACCAGGACTGGTACTCGAACCCATGGCGTTCCGATGGATCCAGCGTGACGCGTGCGCGCCCCTCGACCCGTGCGGCGATCTCGCGCAGTCCCGCAATTCGGCTGGCCAGCGCGCCGCCAGCATCGAACTCGGTCAGACGCGCAATCGCATCCTCGAACGGACCGACAGCATAGAGCAGTGGCAGGTACGCCGTGCCCCCGGCATCGACCAGCCCACCCGCGTCCTTCGCATCCAGTTCACGGCGCACTGCCTCGATCTGGCCCTTCGCAAGGGGAAGCGTTTCGGCGGCAAGCGTATCTACGAGGTCCGGCAGCGTAAAGTCGATCGATATGCCAGTCGCTCCGGCACGCTCGAGCGCCTCAATCGCGATCGCAACCACTTCCGCCGCTGCCGCCACGCTGTCGCTGCCAATCAGCTCCGCACCCAGTTGCGAGCGCTCACGCGCGGGATCGAGGCCATCGCCTTTGATGGTGACCACTTGCCCGCAATAGCACAGCCGCAGAGGCCGCGGACGAGCGGCAAGGCTGGTCGCGGCGACACGGCCGACTTGCACGGTGATGTCGGAACGCAGAGCGAGGGTGCGAAGGGATACCGGATCGACGAAGCGGAACATCCGCCGTGGCTGCACGCCCGCCATACGGCTGGCCATCGACTTCTCGAATTCGATGGTGGGAGTTTCGACCCGCTCATAGCCATGGGAGGCGAAGACATCGAGTGCCCCGCGCCGCACACGACTGGCCGCGGCAGCCTGGGTTGGCAGCCGGTCGCCAAGTCCTTCGGGCAGAAGATCGCGGTCGGTATCGTGCATCAAAGGAGTTCAGCCCCGTTTATCGTTTCCCTCCCGGTTACCGGAGGGCTCGGGTGAGGGCCTGTAGTGCATCTGACGCCGCAGGACAAACAGGCGCTTGGCCCCTCCCGCACAAGGGAGGGGCACAAGAACATCAGAATGAGAGGGCTTTGACCATCTTCACGCCGGGCAGCTCACAAGCCTGCTTCAGCACGTCCTCGGAGACCGAACCGTCGACAGAGAGCAGCAGCACCGCTTCCCCGCCGGCATTGCGGCGGCCGAGATTGAAGGTGCCGATGTTGATGCCGTTCTCGCCCAGCAGCGTACCGATCCGGCCGATGAAGCCGGGAGCATCTTCGTTGACGATGTACATCATGTGGCCGGTGAGCTCGGCCTCGACCTTGATGCCAAACATCTCGACCAGGCGCGGCTCGACGTTGTTGAACAGCGTGCCCGCCACCGAACGCTCACCGCTTTCGGTCTTCACCGAGACACGGACCAGCGTGTGATAATCACCCTCACGCTCGGTCTTCACCTCACGGACTTCCAGACCGCGCTCCTTGGCAAGGAACGGCGCGTTGACCATGTTCACCGTGTCGGACTGCACGCGCAGGAACCCGGCGAGCACAGCTGCCACGATCGGTTTCTGATTCAGCTCGGTCGCGGCACCCTCGGTGTGGATCGAAATCCGGGGCACCGAATCGCGCGTGAGCTGTCCCACGAGGCTGCCCAGCTTCTCGGCCAGCGCCATGTAGGGCTTCAGCTTCGGCGCTTCCTCGGCGCTCAGCGAAGGCATGTTGAGCGCGTTGGTGACGCCGCCGCTGACAAGGAAGTCCGCCATCTGCTCGGCGACCTGCAAGGCCACGTTGACTTGCGCCTCGGTGGTCGATGCGCCCAGGTGCGGTGTGCAGATGAAGCCCGGGGTGCCGAACAGCGGCGAGTCCTTGGCGGGCTCGGTCTGGAACACGTCGAGCGCGGCGCCGGCGATATGGCCGCTGTCGAGCCCTTCCTTCAGCGCCGCCTCATCGACCAGCCCGCCACGCGCGCAATTGATGATGCGCACGCCCTTCTTGGTCTTGGCCAAGTTCTCGGCCGAAAGGATGTTGCGCGTCTGGTCGGTCAGCGGCGTATGCAGCGTGATGAAATCCGCACGGGCGAGCAGGCCGTCCAGATCGACCTTCTCGACGCCCATCTCCACCGCGCGCTCGGGCGTGAGGAACGGATCGAAGGCGACGACCTTCATCTTCAGGCCGAGTGCGCGGCTCGCCACGATCGAACCGATATTGCCGGCACCGATCAGGCCGAGCGTCTTTCCAGTGACTTCGACGCCCATGAAGCCATTCTTCGGCCACAGGCCCTGCTGGGTCTGCGCATTGGCTTCGGGCAACTGGCGAGCAAGCGCAAACATCAACGCGATGGCATGTTCCGCCGTCGTGATCGAGTTGCCGAACGGCGTGTTCATCACCACGACGCCCTTTGCGGACGCTGCGGGAATGTCGACGTTGTCGACACCGATGCCGGCACGGCCGATAACCTTGAGCTTGGGGGCAGCGTCGAGCACCGCCTGCGTCACTTTGGTTGAAGAGCGGATGGCGAGGCCATCGTAGTCGCCGATGCGGGCGATCAACTGTTCGGGCGTTTCGCCGGTGATGATATCGACATCGCAGCCGCGCTCTTCGAAGATGCGGGCGGCGTTCGGGTCCATCTTGTCGGAAATGAGGACTTTGGGCTTGGTCATGGTAGTCTCCTGTCGTCCCGGGCGTGACCCGGGACCGGGCTCAAAGGCGTGGTTCTGTGGCTGAGGCGATCCGGGCCAAGCCCGGAACGCCGTCAGGCTGACTTGGCGGTCTCGTAGGCCCAGTCGAGCCAGGGTCCGAGCGCCTCAATGTCAGCAGTCTCCACGGTGGCGCCGCACCATATCCGCAGGCCAGCAGGCGCGTCGCGGTAGCCGGCCACATCGTACGCTGCGCCTTCCTTCTCGAGCAGGCCGGCAAACTTCTTGATGAAGTCGGCGTCAGCACCGTCCACCGTCAGACACACGGAGGTCTTGGAGCGGATCGCCGGATCGGCAGCGAGATGGCCTAGCCAGTCACGCTCCTGAACAATCTTGTCGAGCGCCGCGGCATTCGCATCCGAACGCCCCTTGAGACCCTGCAGCCCGCCCAGCGACTTTGCCCATTCCAGCGCAAAGATCGCATCCTCAACAGCAAGCATCGACGGCGTGTTGATCGTCTCGCCCTTGAAAATGCCCTCGGACAGTTTGCGCTTGGATACCAAGCGGAAGACCTTCGGCAGCGGCCACTCGGGCGTATAGCTTTCCAGCCGCTCGACGGCGCGGGGACCGAGAATCAGGACGCCATGGCCGCCCTCGCCACCCAGCACTTTCTGCCAGGAGAACGTCGCAACGTCGATCTTGTCCCAAGGAATATCATAGGCGAAAACGGCGCTGGTAGCATCAGCGAAGGAGAGCCCCTCGCGATCGTCAGCGATCCAGTCACCATTCGGCACGCGCACGCCAGAGGTGGTACCGTTCCAGGTGAACAGCACGTCGTTCGACCAATCGACCTGCCCCAGATCGGGCAGTTGGCCGTAGTCGGCGCGGAGAATCGTAGGATCGAGCTTGAGCTGCTTGACTGCGTCCGTCACCCAGCCTTCGCCAAAGCTCTCCCACGCGAGCGTTGTAACAGGGCGGGCGCCGAGCATCGTCCACATGGCCATCTCGAAAGCGCCGGTGTCAGAACCGGGCACAATGCCGATGCGGTGTGTATCGGGAAGCTGCAGCACCTCGCGCATCAAATCGATGCAGTAGCCCAGGCGCGACTTGCCGATCTTGGCGCGGTGCGACCGCCCCAGCGATTCAGTCGCGAGCTTTTGGGGAGCGTATCCGGGCGGCTTTGCGCACGGGCCGGAAGAGAAAAACGGACGCGCAGGCTTGCGGTCCGGCCGGGTGTATTCAGTCATTTAAGACTCTCCTTACAGAGAGCTCGCGCGGCGTTGGGACCGCGTGGCCCGGGGGCCGAACTAGAGACCTGCGCGCCCAAGTCAAACGTAATCTCGATGGTACGCGCGGCTCGGGCGGTCGAGCGCAGGGCGTTGCCGCAAATTTGGCACTGCGATCCGAAGGTGTTAAGGCAAAACAAACCCTGATCTTTGATACCGCGTTTATGCGCCGAATTGTGCTGCTCCTTCTCGTGACGGCCACTCTCAGTGGCTGCGTCGATTCCCCGCAAGACACGCGGAGGGACGCCGTGCGCCCTTCAAAGGGGTTGCTGTCCCCTCGTCCCGAGACTCGCCAGTGCCTTTCACAATTGGGGCTTACGCAGGCCAGCTTCACGCCTTTGCCCGACCAGTATTTCGGCGGCGGCTGCAGCAATCTGGGAACTGTCCGCCTTTCAAGCCTGCGCAGCGATACCGATTCGCTCGCGCTGTCGAATCTTGGTCCCGTGACATGCAGCATGGCGACGCAATTCGCGGGCTGGGCTCGCTTCGGCGTCGATCGTGCGGCGGAGCAGATCCTCGGATCACGCGTTGCGAAAATCGAGACCTTCGGTAGTTACTCCTGCCGCACCGTTGCAGGGACCAGTCGCTTGTCCGGGCATGCCACGGCCAATGCCATCGACGTCTCGGGCTTCGTTCTGGAGGATGGGCGCCGCATCACCGTGCTGGACGATTGGGATGGCGGGACCTCTGCCGAACGGCGCTTCTTGCGTGTAATCCATGCCAGCGCCTGCAAGCGCTTTGGCACCACTCTGGGCCCCGCTTACAATGCGGCGCACCGGAACCATTTCCACCTTGAGGCCGACGCAGCAAGCTTCTGCCGCTGAGTCCATCCTATAATACGACTGGCCGCTTACGGACCATGTGTATGTTGCCCCCCAGCCACCTCTTTGTTTTTAAGGCAAATCGTATGCCGCGCTTCCGCACCGTTGCCCGCACGCTCCTGGCCTTTGCTGCCGCAAGTGTGACGCACCCTGCTCTTGCCGAGACCTCCCACGACGAGCAGGTCTGGTTGAACCTGACTTCTATGGGCTCGATCTCAGGCAACCTGATCTATTTCGCGGAAGTCCAACCGCGGATCGGCGACGGCGTGTCGCGCATCGATCCTTTGCTTCTCCGGGGCGCAGTGGGATGGAAGCTATCGCCCACCGTGTCAGTGTACCAGGGCTACGGCCACATCGTGTCACCGGTCGAAGGCGGGCGCGATATCAACGAGGAGCGCAGCTTCCAGCAGCTTAACCTGACGCTGGGCAAGCCGCTCGGGGGTGAACTCACCTCACGCACCCGGCTCGAGCAGCGCTGGCGGTCGGACGGCAGTGATGTGGCCTGGCGCATGCGCGAGATGCTCCGCTACGAGAAGCCGCTGCGCCCGTCCGACGATGCGGTCAACGCTCTGGTCTATTCCGAAATCTTCGTCGCCCTGAACGACACCGACTGGGGCGCCCGCGGCGGCTTTGACCAGCTGCGCACTTTCGTCGGCGCCGAGGTGGGGCTGCCGGGCACCTCGACGTTGGAAGTCGGCTATCTCAACCAGACCATCGACCGGACTGGCGGCCGCACGCAGATGAATCACGTCGCTGCCGTGGCGCTGTTCTTCCGCCACTGACCGAAGCGATCTTCCGGCACTGAGTGAACCGGACACAAAAAAGCCGGGGCACCATGCGGGGCCCCGGCTTTTTCTAGGCGTCGCCTTGCGGCGAACCCAATCAGAACGGCAGGTTGTAAAGCTTGACCGCGTTGTCCTGCAGGACCTTCTTCTGCGTCTCGTAGCTGTAGCCGCCGAGCACGTCCTTCAGGTGCTCCTGCACGCCCGGATAGAGCGAGGTCGGGTGCGGGAAGTCGGTCTCGAACATCAGCTTGTCCTCGCCGATGGTCTCCAGCAGGATCTTGGGCGCGACCTTCTCGAACCAGAAGGTGCACCAGAAGTGATCGCGGAAGTACTCTGCCGGACGGCGGTTGAGCGTCTTCGAGAAGCGCGGCAGCATCTCGTTGAACTGGTGCTCCAGCGCCTCGATCGCAAAGGGCACCCAGCCCGCGCCGCTCTCGATCAGACCGATCTTGAGCTTGGGATACTGGTCCAGACGGCCCGAGACGCACCAGTTACCAAGAGTGGCCGCGTTGCCGATCGAGAACATCGTAGCGACCACGGAGAGCGTCTGCTCGAACTGGAAGCCTTCCCAGGTCAACGTGTTGGGATCGACTGCCGAGTTCAGGTGGAAGTTGAGCGGCATGCCGGTGGCCTCGCATGTCTCCAGAACGCCGTTCCAGTAGTCATGCATGAAGCTGGGGACGCCCACGCGCTCGGGCGTGTCAGGCAGAACAAAGCCGCGCAGGCCCATGTCGTGGCAGCGACGGGCTTCGGCTTCCATCGCCTTCTGATCCCAGAAGGGCAGGTGCGCCATGTTGAAGATGCGCTGGCCCGAAGCTTCCTGGAACTCGGCCGAAGCGTCGTTGTACATCTGCACGATGGCGAGCGCGAGATCGTTGTCGCCGAGCGACATCAGCGAACCGGCCTGCGTCACACCCGAGTTCTGGAAGCCGATCTGAGCGTAGACGCCCATGTCGTCCATGGCCTGGAGGCGCTCCTTGAGCTGGTGCCCGCCCGGATGGGCCTGCTCCAGCTTGGGGAAGGCGAGGCGGCCCAGCAGCTTGTTGTTGTCGGCACGGATCACGTTGCCGCCCATCGAGCCGAAGTTGCGGTCACCCACGTACCAGCGCTCAACGCCGTCGGCGTCGAGCTTCACGTAAGGCACCTTGTCCTTGTACTTGGCGGGTGCCCGGCTGGTGAAGAGGTCCGGCGCCTCGGTGATGTGGGTGTCGGTGTCGACGATCTTGATACCCTCAAACATCGGATCAAGGCCGCCCGACTGCGTGGAGTAGTCGACCTCGCGGATCACACCGCCCTCGGTATAGCCCTCAGCGGACCAGTACTTGCGGGCGTTTTCCGCTATCTCCTTGGTGTCGGCGTCGGCCATGGTAGTCTCCCGAAATGCGCAAAAGCTGAATGACTCTCATTTCGCAGCGGAGGGCCGTAAATTCAATGGACGGGCCAACGCCGTCACGATGAATCGGTGCCGACACGGGGCACTTGCCCTTCAGGGTCAAGCCAGCACTTGCGAGCCAGCATGGCTCAAGGCACACTCCAAAGTCACGGGAGAAGAACATGACCAACACAGGCACTCTGGACGCGATCCGCGTCGACTTCGACGCGCCCGACAATGTTCCCAAGGATCGGATCGTCGACCTCAGCTTTGCCATGGGATCGATCCCCAACGATCTGGTTGATCCCTATGAGCCGAGCGGCTGGCTCGCCGGCGCCGAAATCCCCCGCCTGCTCTACAATCCGCCCACGATGCATGGACTCGGTGCCATCTCGGGAAATCGTAGCGGGAGCTGGGTGGTCTCGCACTATGAGGACATCGAGCGGGTCTACTCAGACAACGAACACTTCTCGAACGCGGGCACGGCAGAGTTCCAGCGCCTGATCGGGGAGACCTTCCGCTCGATTCCGCTCGCCATCGATCCGCCCGAGCACTCCAAGTACCGCCTGTACCTGATGCCTTACTTCTCGCCGGCGCGGATCACGCGCGACCTGGAGCCGCGCATTCGGCGGATCTGCGTGGAGATGATCGAGGAAGTCGCCGACAAGGGCGAGGTCGACATGGCCTGGGACTTTGCCCGCGTGTTCCCGGTGCGCATCTTCATGGGCCTGATGGGCTTTCCGGACGAGAAGTTCGCACAGTTCCTGGATTGGGAATGGGACATCCTGCACTCGGGCAGCCTTGAGAAGATGCAGGCCGCACTGCGCGGAGTGCTCGAGTACCTGCGCGGCTTCATCGCCGAGAAGGAGCGAGAGCCCGACGAGCACCTGGTCTCTTCCATCGTCCACGGAAAGATCGAAGGACGGGGGCTGACCGAAGACGAGAAGATCGGGATGGTCTGGTTTCTCTGGCTCGGCGGTCTGGACACCGTGGCCGCTACCATCGCTCAGATGTACCGCCGGATGGCGCTACAACCGGAACTTCAGACGCGCATTCGCGACAACCCCGAAATCATCAACCCGGCCGTCGAAGAGTTCCTGCGCACGCAGCCCATCCTCTCATCCTCGCGCAGCGCGAAGATGGATTTCGAGTGGCACGGCGTGCAGATCCGCAAAGGGGATACTTTCCAGTGCCTGAACCCCGCAGGCAACTTCGACCCCGCCCGTTTCGAGAACCCGCGCGAATTCGATCCCGAGCGCAAGGCAAACCGTCACTTCACGTTCGTCGGCGGTGTCCACATCTGCCTCGGCGCCCACTTGGCGCGCCGCGAGTTGCGGATCCTGCTGGAAGAATGGTTCAAGCGCATTCCGGAATTCCGGGTGAAGCCGGGCGCAGACACGACCGTGTTCCCGGGTTTGCTCTCGATCCGTAACCTGCCGCTGATCTGGGACGTCAACTGACCGGTGCGCCGATCCTCCTGCCCCAGTGGGAGGATCGGCCGGTCATCTTGAAGCGTCGCCTTAGAACGTCGTCGGCGACTCCAGAGGCGGATCACCACGGTGTGCGGCGGCATAGGCCTCGGCAGCTTTCAAAACGCGCATCATGTTGCGGCTGGCGATCTTCTCCAGACCCTGCTGGCTGTAACCCCGCCGGGCCAGCTCGGTGAACAACGCCGGATAAGTCGAGACATCCTCAAGCCCCTGCGGCAGTGCGCTAATGCCGTCGAAGTCGCCGCCGATCCCGACGTGGTCCACGCCGGCAACCTTCGCGATGTGGTCGATGTGATCCGCCACTTGCGCCAGCGTTGCTCTGGGCTGCGGATGCGCTGCCATCCACGCCTCCATTGCAGCCTTGGCCGCTGCGGGATTGCCGACATGGAGAGCTTCCAGCCGCGCGCTCTCTGCTTTTTGCGCCGCCGACCACCTGCGGGACTCTTCGCTGACGAAGTCCGGCACGAAGTTGACCATGATCAGCCCACCATTGGTTTTCAGCCGCGCAAGCACGTCATCGGGAACATTGCGGGGATGACCGTTGATTGCACGTGCACCCGAATGGCTGAATATCACCGGAGCCCGGGACACCTGCAGCGCATCGTGCATGGTCTCGGCGCTGACGTGGCTCAAGTCCACAAGCATGCCGATGCGCTGCATCTCGCGCACCACGTCGCGCCCCATGTCATTAAGGCCGCCGTGCGCCGGCACATCGGTGGAACTGTCTGCCCAGGCTGTATTCTTCGAATGCGTCAGCGTCATGTAACGGGCACCCAGATCGTACATCTGCCGCAGCACAGCCAGCGATCCGCCGATCGAATGGCCGCCCTCCATGCCGATCAGCGACGCGATACGTCCCGCTCGCGTCGCCTTCTCCACCTCTGCCGCGTTGGTGGCGAGTTGAAGGTGGCGCGGGTTATCTGCGACCAGCCGCTTGAGAACATCGATCTGCTCCAGCGTGGCCTGCACTGCCTGCGCGTCATTCAGCCCCGCGGAAACGTAAACGGACCAGAATTGCGCTCCCACCTGCCCTTCGCGAAGGCGCGCGACATCGGTGTGCATCGCCGCCGCACCGGTCGCCGGATCGGCAGTCCCTTGCGTATCGGTGAAATCGAACCCCTCGATGACGTTCTTTTCCCGTGCTCGCAGCTGGATCGGGACGTCATTGTGGCCGTCCCACACAGGGGCTGCCTTGAGCGCGGCTGTTGCAACCGCCTCGGGCGTGGCGGCGGTCGCTGGGCCGCTCAACGCAAACACGACAAGTGGAGCAAGAAGAGAAACGTGGCGCATGACGGTCCTTTGCGACGGCAGGGGTGGCCATGAAAGCCAATCGGCGCTGCGACCGCAAGGAAGTTCCGTCAGTCTTGCCTGGGTGAACCCCTCACATGGGCCTTTCGCGCCACTTTCTCTCAGCGACGGACTTCAGCGCCTCGTTCATATCCCTCAAACCCTGCGAGACCTTGGTGGCCAAACTGCGGGAGACAAGCCGCCCGAGCGGTCCGCCCATGATCTCTCCGTTGACCACCTGGCAGCGCGTGGGCGACAGTTCATGGAGTTCGATGAAACGCATGGTCCTGAGCAATCCGCCTAGCCCGGAGAGCCCGTACTCCAGCAGTTCGTTCTGCCGCACCTTGTGGACCTGCGCCTTGCCCCTGTGCGGCTTCATGCCAGCCAGATGCACAACAAAGCGGAGCTGCCCGCCCTCTTCGGCGTGCCCGAATGTCTCCTGGTAAAGCGGGTTCCAGCCCTTCCAGCCTTCAAAATCCGCAATGAAGTCCCAGACCAGCTCGGGCGGAGCGTCGATCGTGACCCGGTGGCCCACACACGGCCCCTTGATTCGGCCGGGCTCTTCGCAGGCGCCGGAAAAATCCCAGCTGTCTTCCGCGACCTGTGTCAAAGCAGCGCCTCCGCCAGAGCGCGCCAGTGCGCCCGCAGCGGTGTAAAGCCGGCCTCGCGATCGACGATGACTTGCAGGCACACGTGGTCGGCGCCGGCATCGAGATGTGCCTGCACCCTTGCCGCTGCTGTCTCGACCGAGCCAATCGCGAACAGCGCCTCAAGCAGGCGGTCGCTGCAGGCGTCGATCTCAGCATCGTCGAAGCCGAGCCGCTTCCAGTTGTTGCGATAGTTCGGCAGGCGGGCATAGTGCTCGACAGCGCCCAGCGCCAACGCACGCGCCTTGGCCGGATCGCTCTCGATCACGACGCCCTGCTCGGGAGCGAGCAGCCTGTCAGGTCCCAGAATCTCTCGAGCCTGAGCAGTGTGATCGGGCGTGACCAGGTATGGGTGCGCACCCGCCGTTCGCTCGCCGGAGAGCGCAACCATCTTTGGCCCCAGTGCGGCGACGCACGTATGGTCCATGGCCATACCGCCCTTTTCCAGGCCGTCGAGAAACGCACCTGTGGCTTCGAGAGGCTTACCCCACTTCTCGCCGATGATCGGTCCGTGGCTGACTCCGACGCCGAGCAGGAAGCGCGCCTTCTGCTCCTCCGGAAGCGCCGAATACCACTGCGCGACATCTGCGGGATCGTGCTTCCAGATGTTGAGAATACCGGTTGCAATCACAGCTTTTTGGCTGGCGGCGAGGAGCTGCTCCGCGTCGGCCAGAACACCGGAATCGATGCCTCCCGGCACCCACAAAGCACCGAAGCCCAGTTCGTCCAGTTCGGCTGTGGCATCGAGCGCTTCGGCCCTGTCTCCGTAGCGTAGTTCCAGTGACCAGATGCCGACTTTGCCGATGGCCGGTGCGCTCATACCTGCTTCCCTCTCATCGCCGGGCACTTTGCGCGCCCGTCATTTGTGATCTTGCTCGCCGCCACTTTGGGTCGGTGATGCCGCCGCTTCAAGGCATTTGAAGCACATGGCGCGTCCGCATCGCTGGAGCGAGGCTTGATCGAGGCCGTTCGCGCGCCTAGCCGACAGTTGATGGACGAGTTCGACTACATCGTCGTGGGCGGAGGCAGCGCAGGGTGCGTGCTTGCCAATCGCCTTAGCGCCGACCCGCGCAATCGCGTGCTGCTGCTCGAAGCCGGCGGGCGCGACAACTACATCTGGATCCGGGTGCCAGTAGGCTACCTCTACTGCATCGGCAATCCACGCACCGACTGGTGCATGTCGACCGAGGCAGAGGAAGGTCTCGGCGGGAGAGCACTGAAATATCCGCGCGGCAAAGTGCTGGGCGGATGCTCCTCCATCAACGGCATGATCTACATGCGCGGGCAGGCGGCGGACTATGATGGCTGGCGGCAGGCCGGCAACCCCGGCTGGGGCTGGGACGATGTCCTGCCCTACTTCAAGCAAGCTGAGGATCACTACGAGGGCGCCAGCGCGTTCCATGGCTCGGGGGGTGAGATCCGGGTCGAAAAGCAGCGCCTGCGTTGGGACATCCTTGAAGCGTTCCGCGATGCCGCAGAGCAGTATGGACTGCCGCAGATTCACGACTTCAACACAGGCGATAACGAAGGCTCCAGCTTCTTCCAGGTGACGCAGCGGCGCGGCTGGCGCTGGAGCGCAGCCGACGCGTTCCTCCGGCCAGTGCGGACGCGCAAGAACTTGCGCGTCGTGACGAACGCCCACGCCGACAAGGTGCTGATCGAGAACGGACGCGCAACCGGCATTGCCTGGCGACAGGGAAAGGAGGAGCGCTGCGCCCGCGCACGCGGCGAGGTAATCCTTGCGGCCGGAGCGATCGGCTCACCAGCCATTCTGGAACGCAGCGGGATCGGCGACGGCACGCGTTTGCGCGATCTTGGCATTGCGCCGCTTGTCGACCGGCCCGAGGTGGGCGCCAACCTGCAAGACCACCTCCAGTTGCGCTGCGCCTATCAGGTCTCAGGCGTCACAACCCTCAACCAGCGGGCCGGACACCTGCTCGGCAAGGCGCTGATCGGGCTGGAGTATGTGCTGCGGCGTACAGGTCCGATGGCCATGGCGCCCAGTCAGTTGGGGCTGTTCCTCAAGAGCCACCCGCGATTTGCCACTGCCAATCTGGAGTATCACGTTCAGCCGCTCAGCCTCGCGGCTTTCGGCGGCGCGCTCGATGTGTTTCCGGCATTCACCGCCAGCGTCTGCAACCTCCGCCCGGAGAGCCGTGGCACGACGCATATCGTCAACACTGATCCGGACGCGCCTCCGGCCATACGGCCCAACTACCTTTCCGCTGAGGAGGACAGGCGCGTGGCGGCCGAGGCGATCCGCATCACCCGGCAGATCGTCGCCCAGCCCGCTCTCGCCAGATACCGGCCCGAGGAAGCCCGTCCCGGCGCGCAGTTCCAGAGCGAGGAGGAGTTGGTGCGGGCCGCAGGAGAGATTGGCACCACGATCTTTCATCCCGTTGGCACCGTCGCCATGGGCAGCGTAGTCGACAGCCGGTTGCGGCTTCGTGGCATCTCCGGTCTGCGCGTCATCGATGCTTCGGTGATGCCGACGATCACCTCGGGCAACACCAATGCGCCAACGATGATGATCGCCGAAAAAGGCGCCGCCATGATCATGGAAGATGCCGCCGGCGCCGCAGCGGCTTGATATTGCTGGCTTAACGCATCAGCCGCGAGCGATTGGCGCGGACACGCTTGCTGTAGTGGCTCAGGGTGCGGCGTGCGATCTGCTCCGGATCCTTTCCGAAGCGGCCGGTGCTCAATGCTGCGGCAAGGTCCACTTGCGCCTGCCACTTCTCCGTCCACATGCGAAGCGCCTCGCTGTCGGCGTTCGCTCCGCCTTGGGCCAAGCGCATGCAGCGCAACCAGATCACCCACGATGCCTCGGCACCAAGCCACCATGCCTGTGCCGCGAGCATGGGCCATTCCATGCCGCTCGTGGCCTGCGTCCGTGGCATCAGGCTTGCGCCGCCATGCCGCCGCCCGCATTGGCGTAACTCATGGCACGAGCGATAACGCGGCTCGCGCTCGCCGGTTTGGCGACAAGTTCTGCCTGAAGCCCCCGCACCGTCTCATCATGACGGTTAAGGTCGCCGGAGTGCAGCAGATACGGTATCCCGCGCTGCTGAAGCGCCCGCGCGACAGGCACGCAGGTTTCTCCGCCTTTCAGCGTGACATCGAGCACTGCCGCGTCGACAGGATCGGGGCCATCGAGGATTGCCATGGCGTCTCGGACACTCGATGCGCACAGCGCCTGGCAGCCCAAGTCTTCAGCGGCAAATTCCAGGTCCATGAGGATCAGCGGCTCGTCCTCCAGCATCAGGATGTTCATGCCAATGGAAGTTCCCATGTCTTGAAATGCCTCATGCGGGGATGATGATTGTTGCTTCAAGGCCGTCGGCGTTCCACCGGCGCTCGATCTGCCCGCCGCCATGGCGGAGCATGCGGTCGACGATTTGGGTTCCCGTGCCGCCCTGTTGCGGAGCCAACGGGATGTCAGGGCCGCCGTATTCGCGCCAGGTCAGGACAAGGTTGCAGGGCCCCTCTCCAGAAGAGCCACGCCAGTCGAGCTCGACCCTCCCCCCTTCGCAGGACCAGGCACCGAACTTGGTGGCGTTGGCCGCCAGTTCGTGGAGCACCAGTCCCACTACGGAGACCGTCGGGAAATGCACCCTCAGCCCATTGCCGAGGAACTTCAGCCGAGCCTCGTCAGCGTCATAGGGCGAAAGGATAGCGCGAATCGCCGGACCGATCTCGATAGTGCCACTGGATGCTTCATCAAGCGTGGTCTCGTAGGCGCGGCCAAGAGCCTGAATACGACTGTTGATTTCCGCTGCTTCTTCGGGAATGCCGCGCACCCGTCCCGTGATGTTGACGATGCCCGAGATCACCGCAAACATGTTCTTCATGCGATGCGACAGCTCACGCGCCATGACGCGCGCGTGCAACTCCTCGGCACGCGCGGCCCGCACGTCCGACACATTCCACTGGCTGCCGAAGAAGTATTTCAGCTCGCCGTCCGCGCCGTAAATCGGTCCCAGGTGGAGCGCGTTCCAGAACGTGGACCCATCCTTGCGGTAATTCAGCACCTCCACCAGCACCACGTCCTCATTGCGAAGCGCGACGCGGATCTTCTCAATTTCGCGGGGATCCGTGCCCGGCCCCTGGAGAAAGCCACAACTGCGACCGATTATTTCGTGTTCTTCGTACCCGGTCAGCTCACGGAACGCGCGATTGGCGAATACGATGGGCAGACCATCCTTGCCGGGATCGCAAAGACAAACCGCCATGCGGGTCTGCGCCATGGCCTGCTCGAACATGACGCCGGAGGCCCCGGTAAAGAAGCTGGACGCGTCACGCGGACCGGCCAACTCATCATCAGAATAGTAGCTTGATTGCTCTTCGGGATACGCCAGCGGATGCACCGACGGCGCTCGTTCATCGTGCGACATCGATCGCCTCTGCCTCGAAAACGGCGAATAACCTGTATGGCATTAATGATTTTGCGCGTGAACAGTTCCCGGAGCGCTTTCGCGCTCGCAAAAAAGCGCAGGGCAAAAGACCGACAGCGTCCCCCAAGGACCGCATCTCAGACACCGGCTTAGATGCCGACGAAGATCTCGCCTGCATCGACGCGCACGGGATAGGTCTCAAGATCGGCCTTGGCCTTCATGTTGATGAACAACAAGCGCGGATCCCGGTTCACCGCGCCCGTTTCAAGGTCGAAACTCGCCTTGTGCAGCGGGCATACCACTGAGTGGCCGACGACCGCCCCGCGACAAAGATTGAAGCCCATGTGCGGGCATCGGCGCTGCGCCGCGTAGTATGTGCCGTCCACCTTGATCAGCAGCAGTTTCCTGCCTTTCGCTTCGACCGGCAAAAGTACGCTTTCAGCCACTTGCGAAGTGTTCGCCACCTTGACGAATTCCATCGCGATACCCTCCTCTCCGGGTGCCGGAGCAATCAGCCGGCACAAGCATGCTCCCGGCTCGTTAGGGATGTCCAGCGTCCTTTGAGGCACCTTGGAGGAGCAACCGGATTACTGGATTTGCAAAGGAGTTAGCATGACCGTCAACAGTGCAACCGCTCGCTACGAGGGACTTGGCAAAACGGGCAAAGGCCATGTTGTCACCCGTTCCGGCGTGATCGACGCCGACTATGGCTTCGCTACCCGCTTCGAGGATGCCCCCGGCACCAACCCTGAAGAGATGATTGCGGCTGCGCACGCAAGCTGCTTCACCATGGCGACCAGCTTCGCGCTGGCAAAGGCCGGCCATACAGATGGCACTCTGGAGACGGAGTGCAAAGTTACGCTTGTCTCGGAGGACGGGGGCTTCAAGGTCTCGAAATCGGAGCTGTCGCTCTCTGCGAAAGTGAGCGGCATTTCGGCAGACGAGTTCGAACGGATTGCGGGCGATGCAAAGGCAGGGTGCCCCATCTCCAAGCTGCTGAACTGTGAGATTACGCTCACAACTCATCTCGAGAGCTGACCCTCTCGGGAAGCCCGAAAGCGCTCGGCCGGCTTAGAGCGCTTGAGGTTCAGTAGCGGGCCTGCTGTCGGTCCAGCCGCATCCCTCACGAATGTCGCCGCCAATGTTGAGCGTCACCGTGAAGGGATAGCGGCGGTCGGACATCCCGTCGCTGCACGTGCCGGGCGTCACCGTCATGTCGAAAGTGTCGCCATCCAGCATCCCGCTCAGTCCCAGACCGTTGCGCCCACCAAAGCGCTTTACCGGAATCCTGGTGCCGTCCGGATTTCCGGGTGTCGAATACGTCAGCATTCCGCCGCTCGCCTCCCCTCCCCAGAACGGCTCCGTTCCCACGAAATGCAGCGTATCGTCAGGAGCAATGGCAGTGAAAGGCTGGGTTCCTTGGTCTTCTCCCGGCACCCCGGGTTGTCCATGCCCTTGGCCCGAATGACACGCCGTAAGCAGCAGAGCAGAGGCAAGGCTAAGCAGTGGGGTCAGCAGTGTTGGCCGGAAAATCGTCATGCCCCTCTGTAGCATTGCAAACCGGCGACCGCACCCCTCCTCGATCCCAACCCAGACCGCGAAGCGCCTCGCCGAAGGCAGGTTCTAAGATGAGGGTTCCGGCGGAGTTCGCGTCCCCAGTTCCATGGAACGATAGGCAGCGTGAGGCCTTGGTTAAGACAACACGCAACACGCAACACGCGAACGGAGGTCGACATGAAACTCAAGCCACTGAGCGAGCAAACGATTGTCATTACAGGCGGGTCTTCCGGGATCGGCCTCGCCACTGCCAAAATGGCCGCAGAACAGGGCGCCCATGTCGTCATTATCGCCCGTAACGAAGACGGCCTTCAGAAGGCGGCAAGCGACATTCGCAGCCAAGGCGGCCGATGCGACTACATCTGCGCGGACGTCGGGTCCCGCGAGGATGTCCACTCAGCCGTCGAGACAGTGATCGAGAGGCATGGTGGCTTCGATACCTGGGTCAGCAACGCAGGAGTCGGTGTTTACGCAAAGCTGGAGGACCTCAGCGACGAGGACCATCACCGGCTGTTCGACACCAACTATTGGGGAACCGTGCATTGCGCGACGGAAGCGCTCCCACACCTCAAGCAGCGCGGCGGCGCGCTGATCGTGACCGGCTCCATATCGTCGCAGATGCCCGCTCCCATCCTGTCCTCCTACACGGCCAGTAAGTACGCGGTGAAGGGCTACATCGATTCGCTTCGCCTTGAGCTCATGCACGACAAGGTGCCGGTTTCGTTGACCCTGATCCAGCCGAGCGGGATTAACTCACCCTTCGGGGAACACTCGTTCAACCAGATGGAGGGACGTTCCAAGGTTCCGCCACCTGTCTACTCGCCGGATATCGTCGCCCGCGCCATCTGCCATGCCGCCGAACACCCGACGCGCGACATGATCGTCGGTGGATCCGGAAGGGCCATGACGCTGCTCGCGAATATCGCGCCCGGTCTGGCGGACCGTGTCTTCTCTTGGACTTTCTTCCGCACGGCTCTGGAAAAGGACAAGCCGAAGCGTGAAGTGGAAGGCGGCTTCCATCACGGCGGAAGCAAGGGCCAGGTCTACGGGGACCAGAGCAGCGGCATGCGGAAAAGGAGTGTCTATGCGGCCATGCGCCGACACCCGATTGCGGCCACCGCTGGCGTGTTCGCGCTCAGTTTCGCGGCATTGGGCGCCGCGATGCGGAACCGCCTGCCCGTCCTGAGCGGACACTGAGCCAAAGGGCTGCGCTGGCCCTGAAGGAAACCCCTGCAGGGCCGCCCCCGCCCTTCCCCTCTACTTCGGCAAGCGCTCAAGCAAGGCCGTTGCCGCAGCCGGTGCCAGCACCTTGTGCCCGCTGATGAAGAAAGCGAACACATCGCGGCCCTCGTCGGCCCAGCCCCGCGTCTTTCGAGCCCAAGCGTCCAGCTCGTCCGCAGGATAGCCCTTCGGCTCACCGGCGCGGGAACGTTGCAGGCGCGCATAGACGAAAGGGCCGGTGGCTTCGGCGAAGGGCGGGTACTCATCGCTGTCCGCGACAACCACAGCAACGCCCGCCTTCTTCGCAAGAGCGTGAAACGCCGGATCAGCGAAGCTCTCATGCCTTGCTTCTATCGCATGGCGCAGAGCCACTCCCTCATGGCTCGACGGAAGGAGCGCAAGGAAGGCTGCGACCTCGTCGGGATCGAAGCGCTTGGTGCCGCGCAATTGCCAGTTGATGGGCCCCAGCCTGTTCCCCAACTCCACGATGCCCTGCGCGATGAAGCGCGCGACAGCCTCTCCCGCTTCGGCCAGATTCTTGCGGTTGGTGCAGTAGTTCGACCCCTTGAGAGCGAAACGGAAGTGCTCCGGCACCGCATCGCGCCACTTGGCGAACGTTGCCGGCTTCTGGAGCCGGTATGCTGTCGCGTTGATCTCGGTCGCCGTGAGATGCTGCCCCAGGTACTCCAGTTCGCGCGCCTGCGGCAGACCCTGCGGATAGAACGTGCCCCGCCATGGCGCGTAGATCCACCCTCCGATGCCGACGCGGATCGTTGCTGTTGGCGGCATCGTTCAGACGCAGCCTTCGGTATACGTCAGGTAAGGCTCACGCCCTGCATGGATCAGGTTAACCTTGCCATCAGCATCGATCTCGAAACGCAGCCCTGAAGCTGCGCCGTTCGGCCGCCAGTCGAGATACTTGGCAGGAGCGGCGACATATTCATGGGGCTTGGAAACGGCATCGGGATACGCCTTGATCACCGCATCCTCGCTGGCGCCTACGCCGATCCCTCGTTGCGTCTTGATCGTCGAGCCGTCCATCAAGGTGATCCGCGTGACCACGCTGCCGTCGGTAATGGCGTAGAGTCGCCGCGGCTTATCGGAATAGGTGCGGCAACTGTCGGACACCTGCACCTCGTCTTCTTTCAGAGACGGCGGTGGCGCCTGTCCGACAATGATGTCCCCGACGCCCTCCGGGCTCAGCCCCTGCGGGTTCGCTGCATCACCCTCGTCCGTCTGCTCAGGCTGTGCAGTCACAGGGGACAACTGCGCTTGATGGGCGCTGCTCGCCTCGTCGGACGGCGGCGTCGGTGCGTCTGGTGGCGTCTGCTCACAAGCTGCGAGGGACAGGGCGAGCAGCCCAACGGAAATGGAGCGTTTCATGGGCAGGTGATCGCACGAGACAGAGCTTGGGTCCATTCGCCCGCCGAGCGCTCTGTCCGGAACAGCATGCCGCCCATCGCGTTGAAAAGACGATGCTCGTGTTGAAAACGAGGGCTCGTCTCGAAAACGAGGTTTGATTATGAAACGCGCAAAAGCAAGCGGCGCGACGCTTGCCGGGGGCATACTCGGCGGCGGCGTATTGGCGGGACTGATGCTATCCCTTGCCGTTCCGACGACGATGAAACGGCAAGCCGGTGAAGGCTGGCGAGACCTGATCCCTGCCGCCTCGGTAAGCGTGGAGGAGGAGCCCTCCATGTACTGGATGGAGGCACCTCCGCAAGATATCCAGCCCATCTCCTGGCTGCCTGACGAGAGCTGGAACTCTCCGCAATGGGCAGACGACGACTGGCCGCCGTATGTTGACGATCCGGTCTACGATCAGCCTTATGGGGAGGGTGAACTGACCCACGCGGACCTGATGGTCGATACACGGCCCCGCGCCGAACCAATCGCCGTTGGCCTCACCCCCACGATCACTGGTGAAAGCGCTCGACCGTCGGCGGCCGATGCCGCAGCGGCTGCCGCTGAGGCTGCGCGGATGGCCGCAGCTGACGTTCGCACGGAGATCGCAGCAGCGGCCATCAGTGTGCATGACGCGGCTCGAGAGCCCGATGACTTTGAGACGGCATTCGGCGCTGACTAGGCCGCGTCCCATCGGGATCATCTGCGACATTGTCGCAGGCGGTCGTACGTTCATCGTTCGGTCAGCCATCAAGCCATAGCCGCGCCCTTTGATTTCAAGTGGAGAAGGGACAGGCATTGGGCGCTGCGCGCTTGGTCTTGGCGATGGGTTTGATCGGCGGTGCCGCGGGTGCCGTACTGGCAGTGACCACGATCCCGGCTTTTTCCCCTTATGCGGATCGCTCCGCCCCGCCGCGCGCGTTTGATCCCCCCCGGGTTGAGGCGCCCGCCCAGGAACCCTCCTACGAGCTCGAATCCCGACCAGAACGCGATGATACCTTCGACAGCTTGCGGATCGTGCCAGGCCAGCAGGATGGCGCCATCATCCTGGAACTGCCGCAGTGGACGCACGAAGGCATGGAGTGGATGATGTTTGCCCGCCGTGCCCTTGGCCGGTGGCAGGATCTGGACGTGCTGGAGCACGGCGAAAGGGAGATGCGACGCTACCGCGAGGACGAGCCGCGTCACCGCGGGCCTGACGATTGGAGGCACGAGCCGCGCTACGGCTACGCTGTGCCCCGCGAGGAACAGGGGCCGTACGGCACTTTCGAGGAACACTACTACAGCCCGCCGCAGCGGTCGCCAGCGCCTGATCAGCCTCCACTGCGCCCCAGCCGGGAGCCCCCCACATCCGCTTTCGACCGTGCGTTTCCTTCGGCGTCCCAGCCTGTGGGCCGCGTGGACAGGCTGTTCGCGGGGAGAGAAACCGAGGATCCGGCCACCAGCGCGGCACGTCGCGCCCTTGAAGCTGCCGAAGACGTGCGTTCAGCCGAGCGACGCGATCAGTAGCTCTTCGCTTCCTCGGGCGAGAGCTCGCGGATCATGCGCACCGGGCAGCGCCGGGGACCGATGGTGCTCGGCACGATCAAGGTCACATCGCGACCGTCGCAGATCTGTCCCGGACCGAACTGATCGAATGCAATTGTCTCCGACCAATTGATATCCGGGCACGGTCCCAGGGTCTGGAACAGGTACTTCCGGTTGGCTCCGACCGTCACGACGATATCGTCGCTGCCGCGCTCGGTAGAAGACGCACGCTGAAACCCGTTCACCTGCGAAGGGAAGAAGCAGGTGCTTGCGCCTGCCGCTGCGGTCGTTGTCGGGCTACTGGCGATGTCCGCCCCTCCGGGCGTCGCACATGCGGAAACGACCGCTCCGGCTGCGAAAGCGGAGGCGGTCAGTACGGTCAGGCGCAAGGTCATGGCATTCTCCGTTCTGTCACTGCCTTCCATCCCCCGTGATGAGCCGAACGAGCCTGCCGAGCAGGTGTTCCGAGGCACGGCCTTTTGCTCAAACCTCTGGAAAACGAGGAGATGGCAGTTCCGAATCGCTCGCGTCCTTGCCTATGGCGGTGCGGGTGAGCGCAACCATCGTCATCGGCCATGACCCCCATGGCGCCCCGGTCGAGATCGACGTCGGCGAACTGCTGGCGACCCGCCTGCTCGTTCAGGGCAACTCGGGCTCCGGCAAGTCCCACTTGCTGCGCCGATTGCTGGAGGAGAGCGCGCCGCTGGTCCAGCAAGTCGTGATCGATCCCGAAGGAGACTTCGTCACGCTGGCCGAGGAGTTCGGCCACGTCGTGATCGATGGCTCCGCCTATGCCGAAGCGGAGATCGGGCGCCTTGCCGCGCGCATCCGCAAGCATCGCGCCTCCGTCGTCCTTGCCTTGGACGAACTGGAGATCGACCAGCAGATGAAGTGCGCCGGACAGTTCCTGTCGGCATTGTTCGATGCCCCGCGCGAGGAATGGTTCCCAGCGCTCGTGGTCGTGGACGAAGCCCAGATGTTCGCCCCCGCCGCCGCTGGTGAAGTGAGCGAGGAAGCGCGCCGCGTCAGTCTTGCCGCGATGACGAACCTGATGTGCCGTGGCCGCAAACGCGGTCTTGCAGGCGTGATCGCGACCCAGCGTCTCGCCAAACTGGCAAAGAACGTGGCCGCAGAAGCATCGAACTTCCTGATGGGCCGCACCTTCCTTGACATCGACATGATCCGCGCGGCCGACCTGCTCGGCATGGAGCGTCGCCAGGCTGAGCAGATCCGCGACCTGGCACGCGGGCAGTTCCTGGGACTGGGCCCCGCGATCAGCCGCCGTCCGGTCGCGGTGAACATTGGTGCGGTGCGGACCGGCAGCCGCGCGGTGGTACAAAGCTTCGCACCACCTCCCACTTCCTCGCCAGAGGAACTGCACGCGCTTCTGCACGACAACCTTGCAGAGCCTGTGCGAGAGCTGCCGCGCCCCGTTCCCCAACGGGCGGATCCGGAGGAACTCGTCGAGCGCATTGTGGCAAACGATGCACCGCCACCGCCCCGCCGCCCCGACTTGCCCGAGATCGATCCCGCCGAGACGGAAGCCGCCATCGCTGAGATCCTGAGCGAGATGGCCGCCGAGGAAGGCTGCACGTTCCAGCCTTCCGCCACTCTGTTTCAGGACTTCACTCTGCGCTGTCGCATGCGCGGGCTGCCAACCCGCAGCTTCGACGCCGTGCGCTTTCGCCGCGGCTTCGCCATGGCCGTGGCCGGTATCAGGGACCCCGCCGACGAGCGCTGGGCCGAGTTGCTGTCACTGGCGGCCAGCGTACCGGATGAGCTGCTCGCCCCCTTCCTGCTGATCGGGCGCGCCGCGATGGAAGGCAATCCCTGCCCCGATGATGCCGAACTGGCAGAAATCTATGGCACCAGCTCACCGCGCCGGATCCAGCGCTTGCTGGATTACCTGGAAAAGGACGGCCTCATCGTCGTGCGCACCGATTTCTCCGGCAAGCGCTCGGTCGGCCTTCCGCATCTGGGACTCGCCACCAGCGCCGTCGAGGCGTAGACTTTGCTCATGGCCGAGATCGTCAACCTGAGGCAGGCGCGCAAAGCGAAGAAGCGCGCCGAGAATGCCGTTCAGGCGCAGGCAAACCGCGCGCGCCATGGCTCGACCAAGGCCGAACGCCTCAAGTTTCAGCAAGAGGCGGACCGGCTCTCCCGCACCCTCGACGGTGCGCGGCTGGACGATGCTTCGAACGAGAGCGAATGATGCGCACTACCTATCTCGACGCCGGCGTGCGCGTTTACCATCTGGACGAGGCAGGCGAAGGCGGCGCAGCGACGACCTTGTTCTATGGCTCCTTGTCAGAGGCGCTGATGATCGCCGCGCAGCAGGATGAGGCGACGCAGGCCGGCTTGTGGATCGCCACGGACAACGACGTCGTCGCCTATCTCGATCTGGAAGAATAAGCCGTTCTCCTGATAGCAACGGTCCGTTGTGCGGCGGCCCGGCTTGCCCTACCGGCAGGCTTCATGGAAAGCCTCGACGAGCACCTCGAAGCAGCCCTGACCCGCGTCGAACAGGCGGGGCGACGGCGCGTGTTGCGTCCGGCCCGGTTGACGGGGAACGGCCGTATCGAGCGTGAGGGGCGCACGCTCCTCGATTTCTCAAGCAACGACTATCTCGGTCTCTCCAAGCATCCCATGCTGACCGAGCGCGCACGCGAGTGGACCGAACGGTACGGGACCGGCAGCGGGGCCTCGCGGCTGGTCACCGGAACGAGCGACGCCGTGCTCGCTCTCGAGGCGAAGGTGGCGGCGTTCAAGGGCACCGAGGCCGCGCTGATCTTTGCTTCGGGATGGCAGGCCAATGCAGCAGCCATCCCGGCGCTACTCGCCGCGCTGCCCGGTTCCGCCGTGTTCTGCGATCGCCTGATCCACGCCAGCATGCACGCCGGCCTCGCCATCGCAGGCGCTCGCCAGCATCGCTTCCGCCACAACGACCTCGACCACCTGGAGGAGATGCTTGCCACCAAGGGCACTGATGCGCCTGCGCGCGTAATCCTGACGGAGAGCGTGTTCAGCATGGATGGCGACGTCGCCGACTTGCCGCGCCTCGTCCAACTCGCACGCAGACACCAAGCGTTCCTCTTCGTTGACGAAGCGCACGCCACGGGTGTGCTCGGGCCTGCAGGAGCGGGGCTGTCAGCCACTGTGCCCGGAGGAGTGGACGTGGTGATGGGCACGTTCAGCAAAGGCCTGGGCGGCTTCGGAGCCTACGTCGCAGGTTCGCGCGCGCTGATCGACTGGCTGACCAATGCCGCGAGCGGATTTGTGTTTTCGACAGCGCTGCCTCCTGCCGTCCTTGGGGCGATCGACGCCGCGCTGGATCTCGTGCCCAGCATGGACGCCGAGCGTTCGCATCTCATTGCCCTCGCCGATCGCCTGAGGAGCGGGCTGGCTGGCCTCGACATCGACCATGGAGCTTCGGCCACGCAGATCGTACCCGCTGTGGTCGGCGCGGAAGCAGATGCCATGTCCATGGCGGCGGCGCTGGAGGCGAAAGGCTTCCTTGCCGCGGCCATTCGTCCGCCCACGGTACCGACCGGCACCAGCCGCCTGCGGCTCGCCCTGCGTGCTGCCCACACCGAAGCCGACATAGACGGCGTGCTCGAAGGAATCGCCGCATGCCGCTAAGCCTGCTTTTCTGCCATGGCTGGGGCTTTGATGCCAAGATGTGGGACGCGCTCGCCGGCGCGCTGCCCGAGTTCGCGCACGTTCGCGACGACTCAGGGTATTTCGGTCCCACCCAGGCGCCACCCGTGCCGTCGCCCTATCTGGCGGTCACACATAGCTTCGGGACCATGCGCCTTCTGGACGCCCCGCCCCCCGGCCTCGCCGGGCTCATCGCGATCGCCGGGTTTGACCGCTTCACCGCGACGGACGGCTTTCCCGGCAGTCCCCGACGAGTGGTCGACCGCATGGTCAGCGCCGTCGCGCAGGAGCCGGCGACTGTCCTGGCCGACTTCCACGCGCGGCTCGGCAGCCCCGTTCCCACAGGCAAGCCGAATGCCGAGCGACTCCAGGCCGACCTGGTCACGCTGCGGGACGCCGACCTGCGCGCCCGCGCTGGCGCAATCGGCGTGCCGATCCTCTCGCTTCAGGCAGAGGGGGATCCGTTGCTTTCGATAGGCGTCCGCGAGACGGTTTTTGCCGCAGCGCCAGGCGTGATGCGCCGCACTCACCCTGACGCTGGCCACCTGCTTCCAGTCGCAGAACCCTCCTGGTGCGCCGAAGCGATCCGCGCCTTCGCGGGCACACTGCCATGATGGCGACAACCGTAGCCCGCGCCTTCGCCGCAGCTGCCGATTACGACCGCCATGCCCGGGTGCAACGCCTTGTGGCGCGCGAACTTGCGCATCGCATCGCGACCCTGCCGCTGGGCTCCAACCCGCGCGTGCTGGAGGTCGGCTGCGGCACTGGATTCCTTACCCAAGCCCTGCGCGCGGAAGGACTTGCCGGTGACTGGCTGATCACGGACGTGGCCCCAGCCATGATCGAGCGCGCCCGTTCTCGCCTGGGCAGCGGCCTTTCCTACACCATGCTCGATGGGGAGCGCGGCACTCCGGATGGCGGCCCCTTCGACCTGGTCTGTGCCAGCCTGGCGACCCAGTGGTTCGAAGATGAGCCCGCAGCTCTCGCCCGTTGGCGCGAATGGCTCGCGCCTGGTGGCCACGTGATGGTGGCGACACTCGGCCCCGGGACCTTCGCGGAATGGCGCTCCGCGCATGCAGCGGAAGGTCACGTGCCCGGCACGCCCGCCTTTACGCCGCTGGCAGCCCTTGAGGCGCTCCGCCCCGCCGATCCGCTGACCGTGGACATCTATCGCGAGCGCCATGCCGATGCCCGCGCCTTTCTCCTTGCCCTGCGCGGCATCGGCGCCGACACCTCGGCCTCCGGACACCGTCCGCTCTCACCCGGCGCCTTGCGCCGCGTGATGCGACGTTTCGAAGCTGCCGGCGCAATAGCTACTTACGAAGTGGTGACGTGCCACCTTTCCCGCGGTAGCGATCAGCCATGATTCATCCTCGTATTGTCGTCACCGGCACCGACACCGGCATTGGCAAGACTGTCTTCGCCGCTGCGCTCACCGGGGCGCTCAAAGCTTGTTACTGGAAGCCGGTGCAGGCCGGCCTGGATGATGACGGCAGCGGCGATGCCGATACCGTCGCACGTCTTGCCGGGGTGCCGCGCGAGCAGATTCTTCCCGAAGCCTATCGCCTGACGACGCCCTGCTCGCCACATCGCGCCGCCGAGATCGACGGCGTGACCATCGATTGCGATGCGCTTAGCCCTCCCGTGACCGACGCACCGCTGGTGATCGAAGGCGCCGGCGGTGCGCTCGTGCCGGTCACCCGCGAAACGCTCTATGCCGACCTTTTCGGCCGCTGGGCCCTTCCGGTCGTACTCGTCGCCCGCACCGAACTCGGCACCATCAATCACAGCCTGCTCAGCCTCGAGGCTCTACGGGCGCGCAAGGTACCACTGCTGGGCATCGCATTCGTGGGCGAGGGTAACGAGGACAGCGAAGCCACCATTGCTGCGATCGGCCAGGTCAAGCGGCTGGGCCGCCTGCCCCGGCTCGACACACTGGATACAGCGACCCTGGCGGCCGCGTTCGCCGCCAATTTTCGGATCGAGGACTTTCGCGCGTGACATCTGCGATCTGGCATCCTTTTACCCAGCACGGCCTGCGTGAGCCGATCCCCCTTGTCGAGCGTGCCGAGGGCGCACTGCTCCATACGCGTGGAGAAGAGGGAGAGCCACGCACCGTCATCGATGCGATCTCCTCCTGGTGGGTCACGACTCACGGTCATTGCCATCCGCGCATCATGGCCGCGATTGCCGAGCAGACTACCAAGCTGGACCAGCTCATCTTCGCTGGCTGGACTCATGAGCCCGCCGAGCAGCTCGCAACAGGGCTGAGGGCGATCATGCCCGAGAGCCTCACGCGGGTGTTCTTCTCTGATTCGGGCTCCACCAGCGTCGAAGTGGCGCTGAAGATGGCGTTGGGCTACTGGGCCGCGCGTGCCGAGAAGGACGGCGGCACGCCGCGCCACAAGATCATCGTGATGGAGCATTCCTACCACGGAGATACCATAGGCGCGATGTCCGTCGGCGCACGCGGCGTATTCAATCGCACTTACGAGCCGCTGCTGTTCGATGTCGCGCGCATTCCCTATCCCGCTGCGGGTGCCGAACAGGCAACGCTCGACGCCCTGGAAGCACTCTGCAGCGCACCGGACGCCGCCGCGCTGATCCTGGAGCCGCTCATTCTGGGCTCGGGCGGGATGCTGATCTACCCGCCCAGCGTCCTTGCAGAAATGCGCGCCATCTGCGCCGCGCACGGCGTGCTGTTCATCGCCGATGAAGTGATGACCGCGTGGGGCCGCACCGGCACGCTCCTCGCCTGCGAGCAGGCCGGGGTCGTGCCCGATATCCTGTGCCTGTCGAAAGGCCTTACCGGGGGTGCCGTTCCGCTAGCCGTGACCATGGCGAGTGAACCGATCTTCGAGGCGCACTGGTCCAACGACCGCGCGCGGATGTTCTTCCATTCATCAAGCTACACTGCCAATCCGATCGCCTGCGCAGCCGCGAATGCCAATCTTGCGATCTGGCGCGAGGAGCCGGTGCTGGAGCGCGTCGCCGCACTCACGGCCTTTCAGGCGGAGCGGCTGGACGCGCTCGGGCGGTATTGTCACTTCGACCACCCGCGCCAGCTTGGCACCATTGCTGCGCTAGACTTGCGAAGCATGGAATCGGCCGGCTATCTCGATAGCCGCGCGCCACGGCTGATGGCCTTCTTCCGTGAGCGGGACGTGCTGGTGCGTCCTCTGGGCAATACCGTTTACGTCATGCCCCCCTACTGCATCACGCCTGGCCAGCTGGCGACGGTCTGGGATACCATCGGGGAAGCCGTGATCACCGCCTGATCCACGTGATGCCAGTCGTGCGTCCCGCCGCAGCGCGCGCTCGTTCGCCAGCAAGATCATGCGCTTGCCCCTGTTCAAATGGACGGCTTGTCCCTATAAGGGCGCCATCGCTGACCATTGATTCTGCACATCGGCGACTGAGAGACCACGCGCTCCCGCACAAAGGAGAGCAGCCATGGACCTCAATCAACTTCTCCATCAGCATCAGGTCGCCGTCATCCGCGCCGCTGCGGCCCCCGTCCAGAACCTCGGTTCGCGCTTTGACCTCGTGTCGCACTACGAACGGCGCATCGCGCGGCTGCGCAACCAACTGGGAGCGGCGCAGTACCCCTCCTGGCTGAAAATGGGCGCAACGCTGTCGGATTGAGGCCCAAGGGGGCAGCTGCTGAAGCCCTCCCGTTCATCTCCGGTCTGCCAGTGTGGTCGTACGCGCCTGTCGGAAGTGAACAAAAACTGTAACAATCTGTTCCGCTTCGGCATAGGAGGGCGTTCCCGTACCTGAGGTTGCGCAAAGCCGCATCCGAATGGCGCCGCTCGTGGCAAATGCC
This sequence comes from Novosphingobium rhizovicinum, assembly GCF_040813635.1. Lineage (NCBI taxonomy): Bacteria > Pseudomonadati > Pseudomonadota > Alphaproteobacteria > Sphingomonadales > Sphingomonadaceae > Novosphingobium > Novosphingobium rhizovicinum. The sequence goes on from NZ_JBFNXR010000050.1 coordinate 209,010, forward strand.
GCGATGCCCCGCGACGGTCGCACGAGAGGATAGCATGAAGGCCGAAATGAAGACGCTGCGCATTCAGGAGAACATCCTTGCTCGCCACGAGCGACGGTTGCTCAACTGGCTTTGTGCGCGGATGCCGGCTTGGGTCACGCCGGATCTGCTGACCGCGCTCGGCGTCTTCGGCGCAGTCCTGACCTTTGCGGGCTATCTCGGCAGCAACCTAACGGAGGAGTGGCTGTGGCTCGCCATCGTGGGTTATGTCGTGCAGTGGTTCGGTGACTCGATGGACGGGAGCCTCGCCCGCTTCCGACGGATCGAGCGACCATCCTATGGCTACTTCATCGATCACAGCTGCGACGGCCTTACAACGGCGCTGATCGTCTGGGGCATCGGTATGACGCCCTATGTCACAATGGACGTCGTGATGATCGCTCTGGTCGGATATCTTCTCCTCTCGATCCACGCCTACCTGTCTGCGCGCGTTCTGGGTGAATTCAAGCTCTCTTACCTCGCGGCCGGCCCCACCGAGCTTCGCTTCCTCCTGATCGGCCTTACGATCATGATGATGGTTCTGGGCGCAGGACCCGGATTCTTCGGCGCGATCTCGGGCTTCGACATTTTCGTGGGCGCCATCGGCGTGCTGCTGATGACGCTGTTCATCATCCAGACGCTCATCACCGGACGGCGGCTCGCGATCCAGGAACGGCGCTAAGCGCCACGGGCGCCCCCTCAGTCGAGATCCATGACGCTGGGCTTGCTCGACCGTTCGATCATGCCGGTGGTCTCCTCGCCATCCCAGACGTAGCGAGCGTGAGCCTGCTGTACGATCGGGAAGTCCTCGGGCAGCATCGGGTGCCCGCGTGAGCGCACGTTGACGAAGGTCGATCCGTCGATGGCGATGCGGTCTCCCTCAATCGTCTCCAGCACGAAGGGTACGCTTTCACCGCCAGTTACCAGCTTGCGCAGCCATGGCACCGACACGGGGCGAGCGGGTGTGCGCCTGCCTTGTGCGTCGATGACAAAGCCTTCGGCGTAGCTCGGTTGCCCATCATCACGCGGCGGATAGATGTTGAAGCCGAACGCCCTGCCACTCGGGAACACGGCAGATTGCCAGCAATGCCCGGCAAACCCGGAGAAGGCGCGAAAGCCGGTGCGGCGGATGCGCAGGCCGTTGCCGCGGAACGGCTGCTCATGCCCGTCGATCCGCAAAGACCCCTCGCACCGGAAGAGCTGTTCGTAGCGCGGGCTCATGAAGTCGCCCTGCTCCCCGCCAAGCGCTTCGGCGGCTTCGGGCAGCAGCGAGCCGGGAACCCAGGGCACCGCCGCCATCGTCATGGCGACATCGATGCCCACGTCCGCCTGCAAGAGCTGCCGCTCGTCGGGAATGGGCGTAGCGATCAGCGTCTGCGTCGTCAGCGCGCTGGCCTCACCTTCGAACGAAGCGGTCCATAAACGGAACGGGTCCACACAGCGGAAGGAAAGCGGCCCAGTCGCCCGAACAGTCGGCAGACCCTCCGGTCCGATCGCCTCCCTCGTTTCCCCGTCCCCACGCCGTTGGTACAGCCGCCCATCTGGAAACGCGATGTCCAGCCACAGCTCGTGGCGATCCCACTGCTCGGCCACTGCCTCGACGCCGATGCGCATGGCAAAGGCGCCGCTTTCCTCCTCAATCCAGACGTTTACCGCATCGCGCACGCCGGCTTCGGGGCGTTGGGCCAGCACGTACTCGCGCTCAACGGGAATGCCGCCGCTTAGATCGGTCGCGGTCATCAGCCTCTCTCCTGCTTTTATGCAGGGAAGCTGTCACGGCTCGCGCGTCAGGTCACGCCTCCATGAAGCCGCAGGAGCGATATAGCGCACCGCGTGGGCGGGAACGCTCCTCGCGGATCAGACGTAAGGGGGCTTGTGCAGTCCCTTGGGGCTGAGCGTGAAGATCTCGCACCCATCTTCCGTGACGCCGATCGAGTGCTCGAACTGCGCCGACAGCGACTTGTCGCGCGTGACTGCCGTCCAGCCATCCGCCAGGAGCTTCACCGGCGGCTTGCCGAGGTTGATCATCGGCTCGATGGTGAAGAACATGCCCGGCTTGAGTTCCGGCCCCGTGCCCGCGCGCGCGGCATGAACGACTTCCGGCGCATCGTGAAACAGGCGGCCCAGACCATGGCCACAGAACTCGCGCACCACGCCGTAGCGGTGCTGCTCGGCATGCGCCTGGATGGCCGCGCCGATGTCGCCCAGACGGGCGCCGGGCTTCACCTGCTCGATGCCGATCATCAGGCACTCGTACGTAACGTCAACCAACCGGCGCGCCTTCAGCGGTACGTCGCCGACCAGGTACATGCGGCTGGAATCGCCGTGCCAGCCATCGAGCAGCGGGGTCACGTCGATGTTGACGATATCCCCGTCTTTAAGCGTCTTCTCGGACGGAATGCCGTGGCACACGACATGGTTGATCGAAATACAGCAGGAGTGCTGATAACCGCGATAGCCCAAGGTGGCCGGAACGGCACCGCCGTCCAGCGTCATCTCGCGAACCTTGTCATCGATCGCTGCGGTGGTGACGCCGGGACGGACCATGGACGCCACTTCGTCGAGGATCTCGGCGGCAAGGCGGCCCGCACGGCGCATGCCTTCGAAGCCCTCGGCCCCGTGCAGCTTGATGGTACCATCGCGCAGAACCGTGTCCTGGGCGTCGATCGTCTGGTATTCGGTCATAGCCGCGATATAGCCGCACGTTCGCCAAATTGCGAGCGTTCAGCGCCGCTTGGTGAAATCGCCGCGATACTCCGCCTTCACTGCGGCAATGACCGCCTCTGTCACAGGCAGCGTGATCTCGTACGTTCCTTCAGCATAAGGGCCAGCGGCGTAAGGTCCGACTAGCACGCCGAGCCGATCCAGCGTCAGATCATCGGACGATCCCAGGATTATCGTGCTTTCCACCGGATCGATGCACTCGTCGAACTGGTCGCCGCCTTCGCGCTCGACCGGCTCACCACGCCGCTTCTCCCGCTCCTTGTCGAGCGCAGCGCAGAACGGTTCGCGGATGGCGGCGCTCAGGGCCTGCTTGCTGGTGAACAGATCCAGAGGTTCGTGTGCTTTCTGCTTCGTCTTGTCCCACAGCAGGCTGTCGAAGAATGCCATACCGTGCGCACCGCCGGTGTAAGTGTACTTCTCAGCCGAGAGCGAGAGCCACCGCGGCACACTGGTCACGACCTCCCACTTGGTGCCGGAGCTGTGCTTGCGATAAGGATAGCCGTCCTTCCCCGCCTCTCGCTGGTCAGCCGCCGCACTGCGCTCCAGCTCGCGGCGCGCTTGAGAAAGGCGTTTGTCGAGCAGTGCCTTGAGTCCGGGGATAGCTCCTGCAGCGTCGGGATAGGAATACTCGAAATCATAGAGCTCGCTCTCGACATCGACTTCCCGCCCGGAGCCTTGCCGATCACCTGCAAGGTCCGATGACTGGACAAGAGCCGAAGCGGGCACGGCCGCTGGCGAGGCGGAGTCCCGGGCCGTGTTGGCAGCAGGGCCGTCGGGCGCTTGCGCCTCGCACCCGGTGGCCAGCAGAGCCATTGCGGCCACGAACGCTGTGCGCTGCATCTTTTTCCTCTCGCACTGGTTACCAACCCCAGTCTACAGGCATGTAAATGAGTGACAAAGACGCTTTAATCCAGCCCGACCGGGGCCAGCAGGCCATCGCCATCCACCTGGTTGACAAGGATGGACTGGATGAATTCCTGAAGAGCTGCACGGTTCCCCAACGGGCGGCACTGGCGGCGCAAAAGTTCAAGGCTGACGGCTACTCGCACGCTATCCTGCCCAGCGAGGATGGAGAAGGCTGGGCCGTGGTCGCAGGCGTCGCCAACTCTGCCTCGCTCTCCAACTGGTGCATGGCCAAGCTTGCCGAAGTGCTGCCCGCCGGCACTTACCGGCGCATCGGGGGCGAGCCTGGCCCCGCTCTCTTCGGCTGGATCACCGGTCAGTATCGGTTCGAACGCTACCTTTCGGAGCCGGGTGCCGAGGGTCCTCGCATCCTGCTGACCAGCGAACCCAAGGCGATCCCGGAGGTGCTGGCGCAGGCGGATGCAACGGCGCTCGTGCGCGACATGGTTAACACCCCGGCCGAGGACATGGGGCCAGCCGAACTCGAAGCACGCGCCGAGACGCTCGCGAGCACTTTCGGGGCACAGTTGCGCGTCACACGCGGCGACATGCTGGAGCGCGAGTTCCCGATGGTCCACATGGTGGGCCGGGCGGCAGCCCGCAGCCACGCACCGCGCATGATCGAGATGGAGTGGGGCGACCCCGCACACCCGCGGGTCGCCATCGTCGGAAAGGGCGTGTGCTTCGATTCGGGCGGGCTCGACATCAAGCCCGCGTCCGGCATGTTGCTGATGAAGAAGGACATGGGCGGCGCCGCCCACGCACTCGCCCTGGCGCAGCTTGTCATGGGCAATGGCTTGCCGGTGCGCCTCCATGTGCTGGTGCCGGCGGTCGAGAATGCCGTCTCATCCAATGCCTTCCGCCCCGGCGACGTGTTACGCTCGCGTGCGGGCATCAGCGTGGAGATCGGCAACACCGACGCCGAAGGTCGCCTGATCCTGGGCGATGCCCTCACCCGCGCCGGCGAGGAAACGCCAGAACTGGTGATCGACTTCGCCACTCTGACCGGTGCCGCACGCGTGGCCGTCGGTCCCGACCTGCCCGCCCTTTTTGCCCGGCGGGACGAGACCGCGCAGGCCCTGCTCGAAGCAGGAGAGCAAGTGGACGACCCCTGCTGGCGATTACCGCTGTTCGACGGGTATCGAGAATACCTGAAGTCCGACATCGCCGACATCAACAACTCTGGCAGCAGCGGCTTTGCAGGGGCCAGCACCGCCGCGCTGTTCCTCGACCGTTTTGTGCCCAAGGATGTCGACTGGGCTCACTTCGATACCTTCGCCTGGAGACCCGCTGCGAAGCCGGGCCGTCCCAAGGGCGGCGATGCTCTGGGTCTGCGTGCGGCATGGCGCATGCTGGCTCAGCGATACCGGTAAACTTGCGAAGCCCGCATGACCCGTCTAAGCGCGCCCATCTTTCCCTTCGGAGATAACCGCACGTTGCCGCTCGAGGATTCATACACGCGCCCTGATTCTGAAGAGGCGCTGCTCACGCTCAGCGGCCCGAGTGTCTGTGCGGATCCCGGCCATCTGCCGGTGCGGGGCGATCTGGCTCACATCAAGCTCGCCGGTCGCTGCTTCGTGCCTCACTACGCCGTGCCGATGCCGCATCGTTTCAAGGCTGGGGCCTTGCTGCGCGTTCAGGCGCGGAACGACGCAGAGGTGATCGCGCAGCTTGAAGAGGGCACGATCTTCGAAGTGCTCGACATGGCTGGTGCCTGGGCCTGGGGTCAGGTCGAGAACGACGGACTGGTAGGCTACACAGCCCTGGACGGACTGGAGCCCGCCGCATGAGCGCGACTGTATTCATAGATGGTGCCGCGGGCACCACCGGGCTGGAGATTGCCGAGCGCCTTGCCGGCCGTCCGGAGTTCACGCTCGCGGTGCTCGATGATGCGCGCCGCAAGGACGATGCTGCTCGTGCCGAAGCCCTGAACGATGCCGACTTCGTCATCCTGTGCCTTCCCGACGATGCAGCGCGCGATGCTGTGAGCATGATCCGCAACGACAAGGTGCGGGTGATTGACGCATCCTCCGCGCATCGCACGGCGATGGGCTGGACGTACGGATTGCCCGAGGTGGTCGGGCGCGATGCAATCGCCTCGGCCCGGCGGGTCAGCAATCCCGGCTGCTATCCTACCGGCTTCATCACACTGCTGGCGCCGTTGATCTCTGCCGGGCTGCTGCCCAAGGACTGGCCTTACGTCTGTCACGCCGTGTCCGGGTATTCGGGCGGCGGAAAGGCGCTGATCGGGCGCTTCGATGAGGACGAGGACATCGCCTTTCGCGCCTATGGGCTCGCCATGGGCCACAAGCACGTAGGCGAGATGCAGCGCCACGTCGGCCTGGTCCACGCACCGCTGTTCGCGCCCGCTGTGGTTCCTGCCTTTCGCGGGATGCTGGTAGAGGTGCCGCTACAGCTCGCGGCGATGCAGCTTGCCGGCACACCGGATGTCCTGCTCGCCAGCCTCGCCGAGACGTATCGCGGCAGCCCGATCATCAAGGTGCGCGAGGATCGTCCCGAGGAGCTGCTGCTGCGCAAGTCCATGGCGCCCACCGACACGGTCGAACTCTTCGTCTTCGGCGCGAAAGACGGCTCACAGGCGCGGCTGGTGGCCGTCCTGGACAATCTCGGCAAGGGCGCAAGCGGTGCCGCGGTTCAGAACCTGAATCTTATGGCGCATATCGAACAGACGGCGGGCCTTCGCCTCTGACGCTGCTCTACGGTACCGGTAACCGAGCCTCCCGGCAGGATTCCGGGAGGCTTTTTGCGTGCCCCCGACTGATGCCTTACCTCTGCCGCTCTGTCGCACAGAAGCCAACCTGCTCAAGATTTAAGCAGGCACTGCCGAAAGAATAATCACCACTCGGTGCAAGGCGGCAATGAAGCTGCAGGCAAGTGGGCAAAGGCGCAAGAAATCACCCAATTCCGCTCTTTTCGCGACTGCACAAGTGGCCTACGACTGAGCCACTGGCTTGGCACGATTCTTGATGAGATCGCGCGCAAGGCATCGGGTTCGACTTGGCTCCACTGTCGGAGGGCCCGGACCAAATGCAGGGGTGTTCGCAAGCGTGAAGAAAATCGAAGCAATCATCAAACCGTTCAAGCTCGACGAAGTGAAAGAAGCGCTGCACGAGGTGGGAGTGTCCGGCATCACGGTGACCGAGGCGAAGGGCTTCGGTCGGCAGAAGGGCCACACCGAGCTCTATCGTGGAGCCGAGTACGTCGTGGACTTCCTGCCCAAGGTTCGGCTTGAAGTCGTCGTGCCCGATCAGCTTGCGGAGCGCGTGGTTGAAGCCATCACCGAAGCAGCGCAGACCGGGCGCATCGGCGATGGCAAGATCTTCGTAGTCCCGGTAGAAACCGCTGTGCGTATCCGCACCGGTGAGCGCGACGACGCTGCCCTCTAGGGCACCCAACCAATTCCATTCGGCGCCAGCAAGACCGCGGACGCCGGATCGGACGAGATCGGCATGGGGGCCGGTCGCCGTCCCGGGAATGTCCATCCACCCCAAAGCTTCTTCTGGGATCGGAAGAGTCAATTCGGAGTAGAATACCCATGGCGAGCGCAAAGGATGTCCTCAAGCGGATCAAGGACGAGGAGATCGAGTGGGTCGATCTTCGCTTCACCGATCCCAAGGGCAAGTGGCAGCACCTCACGATGGTCGCCAGCGTCCTCGGCGAGGATGAGCTGGAAGACGGCCTCATGTTCGATGGCTCGTCCATCGAAGGCTGGAAGACCATCAACGAGTCGGACATGATCCTCAAGCCGGATCTGGACGCGGTCTATGTCGACCCGTTCAGCGCCACTCCGATGATGATTCTGTTCTGCGACATCGTCGAGCCATCGACCGGCGAGCTTTATGGCCGCGATCCGCGCTCGACCGCAAAGCGCGCCGAATCGTTCGTGAAGTCGGCCGGCTTCGGCGACACCGTGTACGTCGGCCCCGAAGCCGAGTTCTTCATGTTCGATGACGTGAAGTTCTATGACGGCTACGAAGGCAACGGCTTCAAGATCGACGACATCGAGCTGCCGGGCAACTCCGACAAGAGCTACGACACCGGCAACCTGGCACACCGCCCGCGCGCCAAGGGTGGCTACTTCCCGGTCGCGCCGGTCGATTCTGCAGTCGATATCCGCGCCGAGATGGTCACCACCATGCTCGAGATGGGCCTGCCTTGCGACAAGCACCACCATGAGGTGGCCGCCGCGCAGCACGAACTGGGCCTGACCTTCGGCACGCTCGTCACCACCGCTGACCGCATGCAGATCTACAAGTATGTCGTGCACATGGTTGCAGAGGCTTACGGCAAGACCGCGACGTTCATGCCCAAGCCGATCATGAAGGACAACGGATCGGGCATGCACACGCATATCTCGATCTGGAACAGCGGCGAGAACACCTTCGCCGGTAACGGCTATGCCGGTCTGTCGGACGCGTGCCTGTACTTCATCGGCGGCGTCATCAAGCACGCCAAGGCGCTGAATGCGTTCACCAACCCGACCACCAACAGCTACAAGCGGCTGGTGCCGGGCTACGAAGCACCGGTTCTGCTCGCCTACTCGGCGCGCAACCGTTCGGCATCGTGCCGCATCCCCTACGGTTCGGGCACCAAGGCGAAGCGCGTAGAATTCCGCTTCCCCGACGCGATGGCCAACCCCTACCTGTGCTACGCGGCGCTGCTGATGGCCGGTCTCGACGGGATCAAGAACAAGATCCACCCGGGCGAAGCCATGGACAAGAACCTCTACGATCTGCCCCCGGCCGAACTCGCCGAAGTGCCGACCGTCTGCGGTTCGCTGCGTGAGGCGCTGGAATCGCTTCAGGCGGACAACGCATTCCTGCTGGAAGGCGGCGTGTTCACCAGCGACCAGATCGAAGCTTACCTCGAACTCAAGTGGCCCGAGGTTCTCCGCTGGGAGACCACCCCGTCCGCTGTCGAATTCGACATGTACTACAGCGCCTGATCGGCGCCTCTCCCGCAAGGGGGAGACAGGATCACCGAGGGGGGCGTCCGGAGCGATCCGGGCGCCCTTTCGTTCGTATCCGGCCTGTTCGGCAGAATGGAGGCGCGAGCCCGGCGGGGCGTCAGTCGATCATCGGCTCCATGCCGGGTTCGGCCTTGGCCATCGCCCGCTTGTAAGCGGCACGCGCGCCGATGCGCCGCAGATAAACGCGAGTGTTGGGCAAGTGGTCGATGGGCGCGCCACTGAACGCGCGCGAGGTTGTGAGCGCGTAAACCATCATGATGTCGGCCAGCGTGAGCTCTCGTCCCCCGAAGTACGGAGCCTCACCCAGGCGCCTCTCGATCAGGTCACGCGCGCGCGCAGAGCGCTCCGCGACAAACGGCACGGTCCCCGCGTCGCCTCCGCCAAGGGCCAAAGCCAGCTCCATCATCTTCGTGGCCATGAATGTGGCGTTCGACCAGTGGAACCAGAAAAGGTGTCCAGGATAGTCGGGGTCGGACGGAGGCGGGGCAAGCCGCCCGCCTCCGAAGCGAACATTGATGTATTCGCAAATCGCCGCGCTTTCGCCCAGCACGAGATCATCGACCGAAACCACAGGCGCGATCCCCATGGGATGCAGCGCTTTGTACACCTCCGGCGCAAGACGGTTGTCAGCGCGGCGTTCGTAGCGCCTCAACTCGTACTCGAGTTCCAGCTCCTCGCACAGCCAGACGATCCGCTCTGATTGCGACAACTCGAGATGATGAACGACGAGCAAGAGCTTCTCCTCAGGCGGTTCGGACGCAGACAGCCGGGGGATGCAACCGCTGTGAAGCTTGGAAGGTTCCGGCGCGACCCTCGCGCAACGAGCCTAAGTCATACCGGCTTGACAAGACAAACCATATAGGTTATATGCCGCAGCCGCCGGACATAGCTCCGGCGTACGGCGGGTGCGGGTGAGCGGGGCCACGCTCAACCAGCCCGCGCCATGCGGCCGGCGCTCCAGACGGGCGCCTG
>NZ_JBFNXR010000051.1:0-74552 GCF_040813635.1 Novosphingobium rhizovicinum
TCGGTCATCGATCTCGAGGCGAAAAGCAGCCGCCACGGCTTCTTCGGCGACCACGGCATGGCAGTGTCCCCCTTCGAAGTGAAGCGGACCGCCGAATGCAGCCTGGAGGATCAGGTTGAAGGAATCCGCCAGCTACCCGGCACCTTTCCGACGGTTGCCGAAGCCCTGCCGCGCTTCGAGGAACTGATATACGGCTATCGCGATGCGGCCGGAGTTCTCGCATTTCCTGACGGCGTGACCGTACGCACTCTGCTCCAGCAGGCCACGCGCGAGACGCTAAGCGCCAAGGGGCTGGACGTAAGCGGATTGACCGACGACCAGATGAGCGACAACCAGGGCTGGTTCCTCTTCCCCAACTTCTTCATGACCATTCGCGCCGGCGAGGCGACGACCATCATGGCCGTCCCGCACCCCAGCGGCGATCCGAACCGCTGCATCTGGCATGTCACGGCGTATATGTGGCTGCCAGAGGCTCTGCGGAGCCAGTATCGTGCGGACCCGGTCGAGGTTAGCGAACCGAACAGCTATCCTTACTTCCTCGCCCTCCAGCAGGATTACGAGCAGATGCCTCGCCAGCAGCAGGGTCTGCGCAATTCGGGCCTCGGGCACATTTCGCTCGTCCACGAAGAGCTGAGCATCGCCCGGTTCCATTCCGTGCTCGACCGCTATCTCGCGGCGCAAGGCTGAAGGAACGCTGTCATGAGCCATCAGATTATCGGCCACGTCATCGGGGAATACACCGGCCTTTCGCGCAAGGTGCTCGAGTACTCGCAGCTGATGAAGGGGCTGGTCGATGCGGCCAAGCAGCCATCCTTCACTGAGTCCCGCTGGGATGAGCTTGCGGCCGCAGTCGACACCGCCAGCTTCGAACGAGTGGGCAACTTCATGGAAGTGATGGACTGGCCGACGTATCGCAGCTTCCTGCACGGTTGGGCGCAGAGTTCGGACTGGGACTGCTCCTTCAAGCGCGTCAGTGAGAACGGCAATGTCGTCCTGCTGGAACTGGAAGAACGCTCCAGCGTGGGAGAGGCGAGCAGCACGGTCAACTCTGTCTCGGTCTACGAGTTTGATGATACCGGAAAGATCCGCCACCTCGACATCTACCTGCAAATGCCGATGCCGGATCCGGCCCTGCTCGCCAGCTACCAAGGCATCGACATCGCGGGATGACTTGCTGCGGCTTGGGTTCTATGCTGGGTGCCCATGGAAGCATCCAAGACGAAGCTGTTTACCGGCAAGCCGGTGCGAGCCGCATCGGACGCCCGGCCCCGGCGCGGCCGACCAACGCGCGAGATGATCGAGTCCCGCAACGAGGAGCTACTGGACCGCTCGCTGGACCTGTTCCTCGACAACGGGTTCGATGCCACCAGCATCGACATGATCTGCGCCGCAGTCGGCATGTCGCGACGCACGATCTATACACGCTACGGGGACAAGGAGACCCTGTTCAAGGCCGCGTTGCAGCGAGCGATCGATCAGTGGATCGTGCCGGCCGAGAGACTGCGCCAAGCCGAGACCGACGATCTGGAAGAGACCCTCATTGCCATCGCTAGATTGTGGGTCTCCAACATCAAGAAGCCTTCAGGCATGCGCCTGATACGCATCGCAAACACCGAAGTCTTCCGCGATCCTGACGTAGCCCGTTACCTGTGGGAACAGACCGCGGAGCCGACGATCGGCTACTTGGCCGAGTTGTTCAGGCGGCGCCTACGGCCCATGGAGCCCGAAATTCCGGATGCCCATGATGCGGCTGCAGCATTCCTCATCCTGGTAGTGGAAGGCTCGGTACAGCTGGCCGTCTGGGGCCGCATGGCTCCCGACGATTACGAGCGCCAGATTACCTACAGAACGCGGATATTCCTCAAGGGAGCCGTGCCCCATCAACCGGACAATTAGGGTGCATCTCCATAAGGCGGACGCAACGCAATGGCTCACAGCTGCGACGTGTTCGTATCGCTCTGCAAAGTGCTGCCCGCCGACTTTCGGGACGAAGGCCTGTAGTCCCGCTTTAGTGAACTTTGACACCCCAAACCGGCGTTGATCCAAAGGCTATCGAAAGGACAGTCCTTTGTTGTCGCAGTCGCAAGTTTGGATCCATGTTGCGAATGCTTCTGCAGCTGTCTGGATTGTTGCCGCCGCGGGTATGCTGACCTTGGTAGGTTGGGCACTGCGTTAGAAAGTCGATGTGCGCAATCGACGGTCAGCTGCCAGCTTAGTTTGTCACCCGCATCCGCTCACAAAGTCGCAAGGCTTCTATGCCTAGAGCGTCGTTGAGCTCGACGAACACGGCTACACAACCCTGGCGCTTCCCGATCCCCTTTCCGAATGCCGCCTTCTACGCGGTTGTTCAGGCGTTTCCCGACGGCGGCTTGGGCCAAGGACGACCCGGCAGGTCCACGGTTCGCCCGTCTTGTAAGGCTTTGCCAACAGGCCCGGGCTTCGAAGGAGGAATGGAATGGCACGGAAGCCCGAGCCAGAGGAGATCATCGGCAAGCTGCGTGAGGCGGAGATCGTGCTGCCGTAGGGTGGGACCGTGGCGGCAGTCTGCCGTCGGATCGGCGTCAACCAGCAGAGCTACTACCGCTGGCGCAAGGAATATGGCGCCCCGAAGATGGACCAGACGCGGCGGATGAAGGATCTGGAGCGCGAGAATGCATGGCTGCGGCAGGCGGTGTCGGCCTGACGCTCGATAAGCTGATCTTCTACACCCTGGCCGAAGCTGAGATCCCGATCGAAGCCTGGCGTCGGCACTAAAATACCGCCAGGCCGCGCAGCTCGCCGGCTACCGACCGCCTGCCCCGGTAACTGCGAATCCGCCATCTTACACTAACAAACAGCGCGGCCCCCTAGGTTGGGGGCCGATCACTCGCAAGCCGAACATCCGTTTTGCAGAATGAATGTCGGTGCTTCTGTCGAGCAGGCACGTTGATCCGCGAAATGCACGCGATGCGGCGAACTCTCGATGAGCTGCTACTCGCCTTCGAGCGCCGTGAGGGCGCCGCCTACTGACCCTTTGTCAAGGATCGGCAGGCGGCTCTCATCATCAGTACACGCGCGCCTTGGGCTTAATGTACTCAACGTCGTCGGTCAGCGTGTATTCGTGCACGGGACGGTAGTCGATCTTGACTTCACCGCCCTTGCCGCCCCAACCGTTGAACCAAGCCGCGGTGTGCTTCATCCAATTGGCGTCGTCGCGGTTCGGGAAATCCTCGTGCGCGTGAGCGCCTCGGCTTTCCTTCCGGTTGTGCGCACCATGGAGCGTCACCGTTGCCTGGCTGATGAGGTTGTCGAGTTCCAGTGTCTCGATAAGGTCAGAGTTCCAGATCAAGCCGCGGTCGGAGACGTGGATGTCCTCCATGCGCTTGTAGGTAGCGGCAAGCTTCTCCTTGCCTTCGGCCATCAACTCGTCGGTGCGGAAAACTGCGGCATGCTGCGACATCGTGCGCTGCATTTCGCTGCGGATCTGAGCGGTCGGCGAGCCGCCTTTGGCATGACGGAAGTGGTCCAGACGCGTGAGCGCCATGTCCGCCGAGTCCTTGGGGAGTTCCGGCTGCGCAGCTCCCGGCTTGATGTTGTCCTTGAGGTAGAGCCCAGTCGCACGACCGAACACCACAAGGTCGATCAGTGAGTTGGACCCCAGACGGTTAGCACCATGCACCGACACACAAGCCGCTTCGCCCACTGCAAACAAACCGGGCACCGGTGTCTCAGGGTTGCCATCCGGACCGATCGTCATCACGCGACCATTATAGTCGCACGGGATACCGCCCATGTTGTAATGCACGGTAGGCACCACAGGAAGCGGCTGACGCGTCAGGTCAACGCCAGCGAAGATCTTACCGCTCTCGGTGATGCCGGGCAGGCGCTCGGCCAGCACCTTGGGATCGATGTGATCGAGATGAAGATAGATGTGGTCCTTGTCAGGGCCGACGCCGCGTCCTTCGCGAATCTCCATCGCCATCGAGCGGCTAACCACGTCGCGCGAAGCAAGGTCCTTCGCCGACGGTGCATAGCGCTCCATGAAGCGCTCGCCCTCGGAATTCGTCAGGTACCCGCCCTCACCGCGCGCACCCTCTGTGATGAGAACGCCAGCACCGTAGATGCCCGTCGGGTGGAACTGTACGAACTCCATGTCCTGCATCGGCAGCCCGGCCCGCAGCACCATGCCGCCGCCGTCACCCGTGCAAGTATGGGCCGACGTCGCCGTGAAGTAGCAACGGCCGTAGCCGCCGGTTGCCAGCACCACGGCCTGCGAACGGAAGCGGTGGATCGTGCCGTCATCCATGCACATCGCGATCACGCCGACGCACTTGCCGCCATCCATGATGAGGTCGATGGCGAAGTACTCGATGAAGAAGTCCGCCGCATACTTCAGCGACTGCTGGTACAGCGCATGAAGCATGGCGTGTCCAGTACGGTCGGCAGCGGCGCAGGTGCGCTGCACCGGCGGGCCTTCACCCATGTTCTGCATGTGACCGCCGAACGGGCGCTGATAGATGGTACCATCGGCATTGCGACTGAAAGGCACGCCGGCGTGCTCCAGCTCGTACACGGCCTGAGGCGCCTCACGCACCATGTACTCGATGGCATCCTGGTCACCCAGCCAGTCCGACCCCTTAACGGTGTCATACATGTGCCAGGTCCAGTGGTCCGGCGTATTGTTCTGCAGCGAGGCCGCGATTCCGCCCTGCGCCGCAACCGTATGCGAGCGAGTCGGGAACACCTTGGTGATGCAGGCGGTCTTCAGCCCGGCTTCGGCCGATCCCATGGTAGCGCGCAAGCCGGAGCCACCAGCGCCGACAACCACGGTGTCGTAGATATGGTCGATGATCTGGTAAGCCGGGCGCGAGGAGGCGCCGGTCGGAGTGGTGTCAGGCGTGGTCGGCGAAGGATTGGCCATTTCAAGCGCCTCCAAGCGCAAGGCGGATCACGCAGAACAGGCCGAACGCGGCCGCTGCGAAACAGATCATGTTGAGAGCGAGGAGCGAAGCAAACTTGTTGCCTTCTTCATGCACGTAGTCCTCGATGACGACGCGCAGCCCCAGCTGTGCGTGCCAGACATTCACGACGATGAAGAGCGCCATGGCTGTCGCCGCGATGGGTGAGACCAGCCACTCCCGCACAGCGGCGTAGTTGAGGCTCGGCATCATCAGCAGCGATGCGCCGAACCATATCGTCAGCAGCAGGCTGCCCACTGACGTGTAGCGGAAGAGCAGCCAGTGATGCGCTCCGTTGTGCGCGGAGCCCTTGCCCCGAACGCGTCCGATTGAAGTCCCGTTACCCATATCTCGTTCCTTGAACCGGCAATCTTAGCGCAACAGCAGCACGGCCCAGAACAGCACGGTGAGCACTACGCCAGCCACGGTGCTGATGTTGGCCCACAGCTTGTTCTGGCCCAGCTCATACCCTGCGCCAGTGTCGAGCACGAAGTGGCGGATGCCGGTTATGGTGTGCGCAATAACCGAATAGCTAACGCCGACGAGGACAATGATGCCGATCGGGTGAGTGGCGGCTGCGGTGAAGTCCGCGTAAGCCTCCGGCCCCGAGATCAATGCACCGAGCCACCAGAGCAGCACGAGAATTCCTACACTCGCTCCAACGCCCGTTGCGCGATGAAGGATCGAGGACACCATGCCCGGCCCCCAGCGCCAGATCTGCAGGTGCGGTGAAAGCGGACGGTTCCTGGTCCCGGCTTGCTGAGCCATGCTAGTTCGATTCCCCTTACGAATAAGCAGAAGTGCCGCAGCCTCTGCCGCCCTCTCCTTAGCCGAATTGCCGCTCTGTGCAAGGCTTGCGCCGATCTCATATAGCCAGGTGCACTGGCCAAGCCATACCTCTGCCCCTAAGGGAGAGTCGCTCCGCAGAACATACAAACAAAGAAACATTGTGAGTCGCACCTACAAGATGACATTGCTCGCCGAGCGTGCAGCCGTGGAGGCAGCACTGCTCGCGCATGAGGATAAGCCCGACTGGGACAGCGAAATTGTTCTTGCCGGAACCGAGCTTGCAGAGGATCGTCCTGACGATTGGAAGCTTGAAGCCTGGCTGCCGCGCAAACCTTCGGATGCAGACATTTCAGCCATCGCCGATCTCTTTACCGACACCGCTCCCGAGATAACGGTCGAGGCGCTGGAGGATGAGGATTGGGTGGCGCGCAGCCAGTCGGATCTTGAACCGATACGCGCGGGCCGCTTCATCGTGCGCACACCCGAATACCCCGTTCAGAATGAACCAGGCACAGTGGAGTTCGTAGTTCCGGCGAGCCAGGCATTTGGGACCGGGCACCATCAAACGACGTCCGGCTGCCTGGCTATGCTCGACGCAATGCGACGGCGCGGCGTGGTGGTGCGCAACATGCTGGATGTCGGCACCGGTACTGGTTTGCTGGCATTCGCGGCGATGGCTTTGTGGCCTCGCGCCAGCGCTACCGCCAGCGACATAGATGCGGTGTGCGCCGATGTTGTGGCGGATAATGCCCGCGACAACGCGGTCTCGTTAGGTCCGCAGCCGGGCGCTCTGGTCATGACGATTGCGGCAGGTCTGAATCATCCGCTGATCCAGGCACGTGGTCCCTATGATCTCATCATGGCCAACATCTTGGCAGGTCCGCTCGTCGAACTCGCCCCGGACTTTGGGAGGGCCCTGGTTCCGGGCGGCCACCTGTTGCTCGCCGGCCTGCTGGAGACACAGGAAAGCGCAGTTCGTTCGGCTTGCAGACTGGCGGGCATGCGTCTCGCCGGCCGGATTGTGTCGGGCGACTGGTCGATTCTGTGGCTGCGCCGGCGATCCCGCGGCTGACCCGCAGGCGCTACCGCATCGCCGCCGGGTTCGGCATCGCGTGCGGGCTCCTCATGTTCGCCATATGGGCCGGCTCGTCCATCCCCCGCAATGCAGATTGGCGGGAAGTGACCTCCGGCGACTACGTGGTCGGGCTCGAGACGAATGGAGTCCATACGGCTCTGGTGCTACCGCTCGTTACGCCATTGAAAGACTGGCGCGAGAGCTTCCCTCCTGCGCGATTGGGCGCCTCTGACAGGCCGTACACCCACATCTCGGTCAGCTGGGGAGAGCGCGAGGTATTCCTTGGGACGCCAAGCTGGTGGGATCTCTCTCCACGAACGGTGCTGCGCATCCTGACGCGAGGCGGCGAGGGACTGGCGCATGTCGCATACTATGTGCGTCCGGCGACGTCAGACGATCTGCGGCCGATCAAGCTCTCAGAGGCCGAGTACGCAGCCTTGGTCGAGGCAATTGAGAATAGTTTTTCGCTCGTGGGGACGCCGCGCACCCATCAAGGTTACGGTTCTTCGGACCTCTTCTACGAGGTGGGCGGCGAGTACACGGCGGTTAACACATGCAATCAGTGGACGAGCGACCGGCTCGCTGAGGCGGGGGTGCGTACCGGCTGGTGGACGCCGATGGCAGGCGGCGTGATGAAGTGGATCAGGCCGCCTCAGGGGGAAACTGCGCTTGAAAGCGTTTCGGAGCGCCAGGCCAGCAGGCCTTCGCCCTGAGCTCGTGACGGCGGCACGAGCCCCATCACAGTGACCAAGAATAGTTAACGGCACGCTCATGCTAGCCCTTCAAGGCTGCCATCCAATCGCCTGCGAAGTCAGTGGCTTAGGATTTACAAGTACGTATTTTAACGTATGACGGTAATCTGTTCTTAACCTCTCAGAGCAATGTTCGACCTCGCTTCAGGGGGTGGTAACGAACGACTAGTGAGGCAGATATATGCTGGAGAGCGAAACCGTCACTTTCCGTCCCGAGACGATCCTCGGACCTCTCGGAGAGGAACTCAGTAAAGCGGATCTTCCCCCGCCCGACACGTCGCGCTGGGTTGTGCGCCGCAAGGCTCAGGTCGTGGCCGCCGTCAATGGCGGGCTCCTGTCCGTGCGAGAAGCCTGCGAGCGCTACGACCTGACGTTGGAGGAACTGGCGTCGTGGCAGCGGGCGATAGATCGCGAGGGGATGCCGGGGCTCCGGGCAACCCGCGTGCAGCACTATCGTCAGCAACACGAGAGAGAACTGCGCGGAAGATAACCTGCGGGACGGCGCGGACGGTCACATGACTTGCCCGCGTCGTCCTTCTGGGTTAGTTGGATGAACCCGTCCTTGGGGAGTAGCCGATCGCCTGCGGGCGATCCTCACGTCAACATACTTGATCGAGAGATCATGGCGTGCAGGGAGCGAACTGGCATGTAGCCAGCATCGCTTAGGCGAGACCAACGATATGGCGCCTTGCCGGCCGGGTGGGGTGCGATGTCGTTGCCTGCATCTCGCATCCGGCCCACAAGGGATTACGTTGGAAGCCTTTCTTACCTCCACCGCGGTAGTTGCACTCGCAGAGATCGGCGACAAGACACAGCTTCTTGCGATCGTTCTGGCTGCAAGATTCAAGCGCCCACTGCCGATCGTGTTCGGCATTCTGGCCGCCACGCTGGCGAACCACTTTCTTGCCGCTCTGCTCGGCCAACAGGCCGCATCGCTTTTGGAAGGCCCATGGTTCCGCTACGCCGTCGCGGCGTCCTTCATAGCGATGGCCGCCTGGACACTGATCCCGGACAAGCTGGACGACGAGGAGCCCAAGCCCGCGCGCTTCGGCGCTTTCATCACCACGACGGTCGCCTTTTTTCTTGTGGAAATGGGCGACAAGACGCAGCTGGCGACCGTGGCTCTTGGCGCGCAATTCAACAGTGTCCTTCCGGTGACTGCCGGCACGACGCTGGGCATGATGATCGCGAATGTGCCGGCCGTCTACCTGGGCCAGGAGTTGATCCGACGCGTCCCGCTGCACATTGTACGCTGGGTCGCGGCTGCGCTCTTTTTGGTAGTTGGCCTCTGGCTGCTGGGGCAGACTGCCGGATGGATATAGCGGCAGCAGTTGGTTCAAGCTGAGGCTGGAGCGTTTCCGGCTCGAGGGGAAACGCTCCAGATCTACGATCGCCACATTCTCCCTGCCATGGACCGCAAGCGGGTCAACTTGGAAATGCGCTAGCCTGCCGCTCGCACAATCTCTGCCCAAGCCGCCTCATCGATGACCCGGATACCGAGTTCCGAAGCCTTCTTGAGCTTCGAACCGGCACTGGGCCCGGCCACGACCAGATCAGTTTTCGGGGAAACCGATCCGGCTGCCTTGGCACCTAGCCTTTCGGCTTGCGCCTTGGCCTCGTCCCGGCTCATCGTCTCAAGCTTGCCTGTGAAGACGACGGTCATCCCGGCAACCTCGCTGTCTTTGGTCTCGATCTGATAGGTAGGCGGCGAGACTTCGCTCAACAGATCGTTCCAGACCTGACAGTTGTGTTCCTCATGGAAGAAGTCGCCCAGAGCCTCGACGACCACGGGTCCCACGCCATCAATCGCGAGGAGCTCCGCAGCAGCATCGGCATTGCCCTCTCGAGCTTTCTCAGCTGCTTCGCGCAGTGCAGGAAGAGTGCCAAACTGCTTCAACAGATCGCGGGCAGTTACCGCGCCGACATGGCGGATTCCCA
Source organism: Novosphingobium rhizovicinum (assembly GCF_040813635.1). Lineage (NCBI taxonomy): Bacteria > Pseudomonadati > Pseudomonadota > Alphaproteobacteria > Sphingomonadales > Sphingomonadaceae > Novosphingobium > Novosphingobium rhizovicinum. The sequence continues at coordinate 9,492 of NZ_JBFNXR010000051.1, forward strand.
AGCCGAACAACAATCTTGCGGCATCAGGGCGACGCTTGTTTTCCACTGCTGCCAACAGGTTGTCCACAGACCTGTCCTTCCAGCCTTCGCGGTCGAGTAACTCGGCTCGGTGCTGACGAAGGCGGAAGATGTCGGCAGGGCTCTGCAGCCATCCCAGCGCGAAGAACTCGTCGATCGTCTTCTCCCCCAGCCCCTCGATATCAAGTGCTGCACGGCTGACGAAATGCTTCAGGCGCTCTGTTCGCTGAGCGGGACAGACGAGTCCTCCGGTGCAGCGCACGTCTACTTCACCGTCCTCCGCAACCGCCTCTGAATCGCACTGCGGGCAGCGCTCGGGAAAGGCAAAGGCGGGGCGGCTCTCTTCTCGCGTGAGATTATCGACCACCTGCGGGATCACGTCGCCTGCACGCTGAAGTACGACGCGGTCTCCTGGTCTTACGCCAAGCCGACTGATCTCGTCGCGATTGTGCAGCGTGACGTTGGTGACCGTGACGCCGCCGACCAGCACTGGACGCAGGCGGCCCACCGGCGTCAACTTGCCCGTGCGGCCAACCTGTATATCAATCGCTTCCAGCACCGTCTCGGCGCGTTCCGCAGGGAATTTGTGAGCCAAGCCCCAGCGCGGCGCCTTCGCCACAAACCCGAGACGCCTCTGCCAATCAAGCCGGTCTACCTTGTACACGACACCGTCGATTTCATAGGGCAGCCCCTGCCGCTTGGCGCGAATGGCTTCATAAGCTGCAATCATGTCATCCAGCGATTCGCAGAGGCGGAAATCAGGGGACACCGGCAAGCCCCAACTCTCGATCCGGCGGATCATCGCGTGCTGTGTCTCACCGGGGACCTCGCTTGCAGCGCCCCAGCCGTGCGCCCAGAACCGAAGGGGCCGCTTCGCAGTGACGCTCGGATCCTTCTGACGCAGAGATCCGGCAGCCGCGTTGCGGGGATTGGCAAACTGGCGGACCTTGCTTTCCTCGAAGGGCTCCCCCTTCGCTTCGGCCGCGGCGCGTGCCTCGTTCAGCAGTTCGGCGTTGAGAGCGAGGAAGGCGGCCTTCTCCATGTAGACCTCGCCACGCACCTCGAAAACGTCGGGAGTGGCACCTTTAAGCTGCTGAGGAATATCGGGAATGAACGAGACATTGGGAGTGACATCTTCGCCAACCTGTCCATCGCCACGGGTAGCAGCGCGCACCAGTCTGCCCTGCTCGTATCTCAGCGAACAGGAAAGGCCGTCAATCTTGTCCTCTGCGGTGACGGGCACCGGCACGTCCTCTGACAGAGCGAGAAAACGCCGGACGCGGCTGAGGAATTCCGCGACCTCGTCTGCATTGAAGGCGTTGTCGAGGCTCATCATCCGAACCTCATGCGCCACTTTGGACAGAGGCGACGCCGCGACTTCATGACCTACCTTCTGGCTCGGACTATCCGGTCGGATCAGGTGCGGAAATGCGGCTTCAACGTCTGCGTTACGGCGAACCAGCGCGTCGTACTCGGCGTCGCTAATCTCCGGCGCATCCTCGGCATGATAAAGCCGGTTATGCTTTGCGATTTGTCGAGACAGGCGCATCAGCTCGTTGGCTGCTTGCGCCTCCGTGAGGTCTTGGGACATGCAAACGTTCCTAACGCGTGCCTGGGCAATTGCGATGAAACAGTCGTGAAAGCGCGCTCATGCACGCTCCAGCAACCGTTCGGCCTGTGCGCGTGCCTCGTCTGTTATCTCGGCGCCGGAGAGCATGCGAGCAATCTCTTCCTTGCGCTCGTCCGCGTCGAGCAGAGTGACAGACGTGCGCGTCACCATGCCCTCGCTTGCCTTGGCGATCATGTAGTGACGGTCACCACGGGCCGCGACTTGAGGGCTGTGCGTAACGGCAAGCAGTTGGCCGGCAGAGGCCAGGCGCGCCAGTCGCTCACCGATGGCATCAGCCACAGCTCCCCCTACACCGCGGTCGATTTCGTCGAAGATGATCGTCGCAGCGCCGCCCTCCTCTGCCAGGGCAACCTTCAGGGCGAGGATAAATCTGGACAGCTCGCCGCCGCTGGCGATCTTGGCGAGTGGCGCAAAGGGAGCACCAGGGTTGGTACTGATCAGGAACTCGACCGAGTCCATCCCGTGCGCACCCCAGCGCTCTTCTGGCAGGTCAGAGACAGCAGTCCTGAACCGCGCGGCGTCCAGCTTCAGAGGCGCCAACTCAGCGGCGACGGCTTGGTCCAGACGCAACGCAGCGGTTACGCGGTTGGCATGCAGCAATTCCGCCTGCGCACGATAAACCTGCGCCGCAGCCTCGCTTGCCTCTTCGAGCCGGCTCAATTGCTCAGTGCCACCCTCAATCTCGTCAAGGGCAGCTCGCATCTTGGCAAGCTTTGTGAGCAGATCATCAACCTGACACCCGTGCTTGCGAGCCGCCGCCCGCAACTCGAAGAGGCGAGTTTCGATCCGGTCCAGTTCCGCAGGTTCAAACGCCATCGCCTCTGCGGCATCAGCGATCCTCGCCTCGGCATCGTCCGCCTCAATCATGGCGCGGTCGAGTGCTTCGAGTGCCTGCTGCAGAAGCGGGTGCTCCGAAGCGATGCGATCAAGGCGTCGCGCGGCACCGCGAAGAGACGTCATCGCCGAATCGCTTCCTTGGAATAGATGGCGAAGCTCTGAGAGATCGTCTGCCAGCTTCTCTCCTTTTTGCATGCTTGCCCGCAGAAGAGCGAGTTTCTCCTCCTCTCCCTCCTCAGGCTGCAGCGCCGTCAATTCCTCTACGTAAGCGAGGAGCAGGTCGCGATCCTCTGCCGCCTCGATCGCCCGACGCTGCGCGATCTCGAAGCCCTCCCGGGCTGCGCGCCAGTCGCGCCATGCGGCCGCAACTGTTCCTCCATCCCCTCCTGCGAAGCGATCGAGCAACTCCCGGTGTCCGCGGGGATTAACAAGCCCACGGTCATCGTGCTGCCCATGGATCTCAACCAAAGCTGGGGCCATCTCGCGCAGGAAAGCGACGCTGACCGGCTGGTCATTCACAAACGCCTTGCTGCCCCCGTCGGCGCGAAGCTGACGCTTCAGAATCAGGGGCTCCCCCGGTTCGATCTCAATTCCCGATTCATCCAGCGCCTCGCGGACTGTATCCGGAAGGATCGCGAATTCAAAGCTGGCAGTTACACTCGCCCGGTCCTCCCCTGCTCGCACAAGACCGCTGTCTGCGCGATTCCCCAAGACCAGTCCAAGGGCGTCCAGCAATATGGATTTGCCCGCTCCTGTCTCGCCAGTGAGCACGCCGAGTCCTCCCGCAAACTCGAGATCGAGAGCGGCGATAAGGACCACATTACGGATGGAAAGCCGGGTGAGCATGTTCGCAGCGCGTTCTAGCGCAGCATATGCGATGCGTCACCCGGCTTGTCTCCGTCCGCGGCAAGGGGATGCGCGGCCGGAACACCAAACAGACAACGTCCGAGTCTAGCACAGGATGCAAAGATTCGGCACTGCCTGTGCAGGAAAACGATCATCTCGATACCACCCGTCGATCGCAGCTTAGCGAACACGCACGATGACCTCAGAGCAGCGCGTCCGCGCCCGATTCGATTCTGCCTCGATCTAAACGCGCGGGGTGTGAATGGCCAAGAAAGGCCTCCGATAGCGATCATCTTGGCTCCCAGGCAATCTTAGCGAAATCTTAACAGAGCCTGACTACGATCAGTAAAAAGATAGAGGGTTGCCTGTGCCTAAACCAAATATCGAAGCCTTCCAGCAAAGAGAGCCACATCCCTCCTCACGGGAAAAGCGGATCGAAGATCGGGAGCTTCTTGCTGGAGACTTCACGGCGGAAGAGCGATACGCGCGGGATCTTCAGCGTCGCCTGGCGGCATCGTACGACGAGAGCGTAAGCGATACAAAGTTGCCTGTTCGGCAGCGTGTTGCGGTGATTGTGGGGCTCACCCTGGCGCTGTGGCTGCTTATTGCGGGTATCATCGGCCTGATCATACGAGTTTTGGCCTGACCGGAAGAGACGAGGACTTCAAGCAGGCGCTCATCCGATCGGCGCCTACTGCGCGCCAGCCGGAACCCATCAGGCGCTCGGCTCTCCAAGGCCAATTGGATGGCCGCGTTCGCCCTGCTCGTGGCCTGGGCTCGTCGATTGGACCTGTGAACCATTCGGGCTTTGCGTCGGCGCCCTCACCCGGGTAAGGCACAATAAGGGTTTGAACGCGCTCAGGGAACCATGCCCGAGCAATTGCGTTTAAAACCGGTTGAGGTGGGTCGCGGGGTACGGGGAGCGCGGTCCCGTGGCCTCCTCCCAATCCCCAGAGATCGATGATGCCGGCCAAACAGGGCTATGATCCCGCATATCTGCTCTACATCCTTCTACCGGTCCTGCTTGGTGCGACCTTTATCGCGGACATCAATGCCCCGCTGGGGCGGGCGTTGTGGATCACCTACCTGATCCCCACCGTTCTGGCGTTTCTTGCGCAGCACCGAATTGCACCGCTTGGAACCGCCCTCACCGGCGCCGCTCTTTGCGGCATTGGCTTTGTCGTCGCTCCCGCAGGCATCGACCCCAGCGTGGCGCTTTTCAACCGCACGGTCGGTGGCGCGGCAAACCTCGTTCTCGCTGCAATCGGCATGATCTTCATCTCGTACCGGCTCGCAAACCGGCGCCAGCAGTGGCTGAGGGAAAGCCAGGTAGCCTTGGCTAAGCTGACAGCGGGAGAACTCACAGTGGCCGAGGTCTCCAAGGCCATTCTGGCTTGCCTGACGGAACGGTTCGGCGCTTCCGCAGGTGTGATCTACGTTCGGGACGCTGGGGTATTCCGTCGCAGCGCAACCTATGGCGTGCCCGACGCAGCAGTTATTCCAGAGGAGCTAGGCGAGCACGACGGCCTGCTCGCTGAGTCAATCCGTTCCGGTGAGGGACGCATCATCCTCGATGTTCCGCAGGGGTATCTCACTGTCGGTAGCGCCCTAGGGAGCGCTTCGCCCGAGGCAATGGTGGTTGGGACCATCATGAGCGACGGCATCGTCGACGCGATTGTTGAAATCGGCTTTCTGCGACAGCGCGGAACTCGCCTGGACGATGCGCCGGATTTTCTCGACCTGGTTTCCGCCTCCCTCTCCACGACCCTGCGGTCGGCGAAGTATCGCGCCCGCCTACAGTCCTTGTTAGCGGAGACGCAGCAACAAGCCGAGGAACTGCAGACCCAGAGCGAGGAACTACGCGCCACGAACGACGAACTCGAAGCCCAGAGCAAGCAACTTCTCGAATCTCAGGCGCAGTTGGAAGATCAACAAGCCGAGCTGGAGCAGAGCAATGTCCAGCTGGAGGAGCAGACCGCTTCGCTCGAGGCGCAACGCGACGAACTTGCCCGCGCGCAGGCGACGCTGAAGGCGCAGGCAAGCGAACTCGAGCAGGCCAGTCGGTACAAGTCCGAGTTTCTTGCGAACATGAGCCATGAGCTGCGTACACCATTGAACTCGCTGCTCATCATGGCCCGGCTTTTGGCGGATAATCGCCAGGGCAACCTCTCCGAAGAGCAGGTCCGCTTTGCTGGAACCATAGAAACTTCAGGCAACGACCTGCTCACGTTGATCAACGACGTGCTTGATATCTCGAAGATCGAGGCTGGCCGTCTCGAACTTGAACCGCGCCAGGTTAGCCTGGCCTCGTTGGTCAGCAAACTACGCGCTGGCTTTGCTCCGTTCGCAGAGAAGAAGGGCCTCAAGTTTGTCATCGATACCGCCCCGGACCTGCCCTCAGAGATCGAGACCGACTCCCAGCGTCTTGAGCAGATCCTCCGCAACTTCCTCTCAAATGCGATAAAGTTTACCGATCACGGCATGGTCTCAGTCGAGATCGCGTCTGCGGCGACAGATCGGGTGTCATTCACTGTCCGCGATACCGGTCCGGGCATTCCTGCCGATCAGCACGCAGCGATCTTCGAGGCATTCCGGCAAGCCGAAGGCGGTATCAGCCGCAAGCATGGCGGGACCGGCCTCGGCCTGTCGATCTCGCGCGAACTGGCCCAACTGCTGGGCGGTGAGATTCGGCTCTCAAGCGCTCCGGGTCAGGGTAGCGCGTTTACTGTAGAAGTTCCGGTGAGTTTCCAACTCGGCCACAGCGTTATGGCGGGCGGGCTGGAACCTGTGGTGCGACGTCCGGCACCTGCCCCCTCCCCGTCGCCGACTCAGGGGCGGACGAAGGGAATGTCGGTCATCGATGATCGTGAAACCCTTACCGGGGATTGCCGAGTTATCCTGATCGTGGAGGACGACCACTCGTTCGCCCGTATCCTTTGCGACATCGCTCACGAGGTTGGTTTCAAGTGTCTGATCGCGGGCACTGCCGATGAGGGAGCGTTGCTGGCGCGGCAATATCTGCCTCATGCTGTCATTCTGGATATGCATTTACCCGACCATACCGGCCTTTCGGTGCTGGACCGGATCAAGCGCGATACACGCACGCGCCATATTCCTGTTCATGTCGTTTCGGCTGATGAGGACGACCGGGCCGCACTTGAGAGTGGCGCAGTGGGTTATCTCTTCAAGCCGGTGAGCCGTGACGACCTGCTTGGAATGCTTGAAGGGCTTGAGCTTCGGATGGACCAGCGCCTGCGTCGGGTGCTGGTCGTAGAGGACGATCACAACCAGGCTGAGAGCATTCGCCATCTGCTGGCTTCACGCGACGTCGAGACTGTCGAGGTGCACAGCGCTGCCGCCTGTCTTGATAGACTTGGCAGTGAGACGTTTGACTGCATGGTGCTGGACCTGAACCTGCCCGACATGCCGGGCCTCGATCTTCTCGAACGATTGTCGAGCGACGAAAGCGTCGGCTTTCCGCCGGTTATCGTTTACACAGGTCGAGATCTGTCATCTCAGGAAGAGATGCGCCTGCGGCGTTATTCGAAGTCGATCATCGTGAAAGGTGCCAAGAGCCCCGAGCGCCTTCTCGACGAGGTAACGCTCTTCCTTCACCAGGTGGTGTCGGACATGCCTGCCGAGCAGCAGCAGATGCTCGCTAAGTCCCTCGGCCGCGATGCAGCCTTGGAAGGACGACAGATCCTGGTCGTGGAGGACGATATCCGCAACGTCTACGCGCTCACCAGCGTGCTCGAACCGCATGGTGTTCAAGTGCGCATCGCGCGCAATGGCTTGGAAGCGCTGTCAGAACTGGCCAGATCTGCTGATGGCGATGGCCGACCGGTCGATCTGGTACTCATGGACGTGATGATGCCCGAGATGGATGGGCTTACGTGTATGCGAGAGATTCGCAAGGATGAGCAGTGGTCCGACCTCCCGGTCATCGCCCTTACGGCGAAGGCAATGGAGCGGGATCATCAAGATTGTCTCGACGCCGGCGCGAACGACTATCTGGCGAAGCCGCTCGATGTCGACAAGCTGCTCAGCCTCGTCCGCGTATGGATGCCGCGTTGAGGAAGATATGGTGAAGTTGGTTCCAGAGCCGGTCGAGGACATCGAGATCGACCTCTTGGTCGAGGCGATCTGGCGCCGATACCAGTATGACTTTCGCGATTATTCACGCGGATCGCTGCAGCGTCGCCTCGTCCGCGCACAAAGCCATTTTGGCTGCGAGAGCTTGTCCGAGTTACAGCACAGAGTTCTTAGAGACGCTGCAAGCCTGAACGTGATGCTGGGCTTCCTCACGATCCAGGTCTCCGATATGTTCCGCGATCCTGAGTACTTCCGGACCATTAGGGAAAAGGTCGTGCCGCATCTGCGGACCTGGCCAACGATCAAAGTGTGGATTGCCGGTTGTGCAAATGGCGAGGAGTTCTACTCACTTGCCATCTTGTTTCATGAGGAAGGGCTGGCGGAACGAACCTTGTTCTACTGCACCGACATCAACACCGCCGCGCTTGAGAAGGCACAGGCAGGCATCTTCGAGATCGACCGGCTGCCCGGCTTCTCGCGAAATTACCGGGCGGCGGGTGGGCGTGCCTCGCTGTCGGATTACTACACGGCAGCCTTTGGTGCGGCGCGCTTCGACCCGGCACTGCGCAGACGTGCCGTCTTTGCAGATCATAACCTTGCCAGCGACGCCGTTTTCTCGGAGGTACAGCTGGTGTCCAGCCGAAACGTACTCATCTACTTTGACAGGCCCCTGCAGGATCGCGCGCTCGGACTGTTCGCGCAGTCGCTAACGCCCGGCGGATTTCTGGGCCTGGGATCGAAGGAAACGATACATTTCTCGCGCCATGCTGAGTTGTTCGCCGACTTTGCACCCTCCGAGAAAATCTATCGCCGCAATGCGCTGGCCGCGGCGGGGGAGTTGACCCTTGCGGAGTGACACGATCAAAATTCTCGCAGTAGACGATGTGAAGGAGAACCTCGTCGCCCTGGAGGCCGCACTCGATCAGCCGGGGGCGGAACTCGTGACCGTAAGCAATGGATTGGACGCCCTCGAGCTACTGCTGCGCGACGATTTCGCCCTCGCCCTCCTGGACGTGCAGATGCCCGAGATGGACGGGTTCGAGCTTGCCGAGCTCATGCGCGGAACTGAACGCACCCGTTCTGTGCCGATCATTTTCCTGACAGCAGTAGCAACGGACGAACGGCGGAAGTTCCGCGGCTTCGAAGCGGGCGCCGTGGACTATCTCCTCAAGCCGCTCGACATTCACGTGCTCAACTCGAAGGTTGCCGTTTTCGTCGAGCTTGCCCGTCAGCGACGAGAGATCGCGCGCCAGCGTGACGAGCTTGCTTCCGCGCTAGGGCGTTTGCGCGCGCACGATGACAACTCCCCACTTGCGGTGATCGAACTAGACGCTGATCTGCGGATTGTGACTTGGGCAGGAGGTGCGGAGCGTCTGTTCGGCTATCCAGCGGGCCAGATGCTCGGTCAGCGGCTCGGCCAAGCATCTTTCCTCCCGGATGGGGATCGCAGCGCTTTTCTGGAAGCAATCGGAGGGCTGTTCTCGGGCGAGGATCAACGTGAGATGCAGGAGCATCGCTACTTGCATGCTGACGGGGGCCTGCGGGAGGCGGAGTGGTACTGCTCATCCCTCGCCGGCACTGGAGCCAGGGCGCGCAGCGCCATGCTCCAGGTTCTGGATGTGACGGCTCGGCACAAGGCCGAGCAGACGCAGCGTCTTCTGATTGGCGAACTGAACCACCGCGTGAAGAACACGCTGGCCACCGTGCAAGCGATCGCAGCCCAAGGCTTCCGGCACGCGCGCTCGCAAGATGAGTTCCGTGACGCGTTTACGGGGCGTATACAGGCGCTTGCGCGGGCACACTCCCTTCTGAGCGCCACGACCTGGGAACGGGCAAGCCTTCGCAGCCTCATTGCCGACCAAGTGGCAATTGGCGCTATATCCGACGATCGGCTGCGGCTTGGCGGACCGAACGTCGATCTGCCCCCGGAACTGGCTCTTCGCTTTGCCCTCGTGCTTCACGAACTGACGACCAACGCCCACAAGTACGGCGCCTTGTCGAACGAAAGCGGGTTCGTCTCGCTGTGCTGGTCTCTTGAGAATGGCGCGCTGGCTTTTACTTGGAGCGAGCACGACGGACCGCTAGTGGAGGAGCCAGAGCGTAAGGGTTTCGGGACAACCCTCGTAAACGGAAGCCTCGCTGGTGAGGGAGCAGAAATCGAAGTCGAATATGCCAAAGAAGGCGTGCGTTGGCGTATGATCCTGCCGCTCGAAAATCTGCCACGCGCCGATGCGGCCGAGGAGCGGCTACCTTCCGCTCGCGACGGCAGTAAGCCTCAAACAGGGGGCAGGAGCAGACCCCTCTCCTTACCACAAGGACTGCGGGTGCTGGTTGTGGAGGATGAGCCGCTTTTGGCCATGGAACTGATGGTCGAGTTGGAAGAAGCTGGCGCTCATCCACTCGGCCCGGCTGCCTCCTGCGATCATGCTCTCGATCTGATAAGAGACGAATGTCCCGATCTGGCTCTGCTGGACGGCAATCTCAACGGGGAACGGATCGATCGAGTGGCGGACGAGCTCGCTGCGCGTGCAACGCCCTTCGCCTTCGTCAGCGGTTATGGACCAGAGCATCTTCCGGAGGAGCACGCCGCCCGGCCGGTCATCACAAAACCGTTCGTCGTTTCTGAGGTCTGCACCCTTGTTGCCGAACTGGCGATGGAGATGGCGTCGAGACAATTAGCGAAAGCCTGACTGGATCCTACAAACCATTTCGAATTGCAAGTGGCGTACGGGAACAACCGGGGCTTCTGGCGCATTCTTCACACTGTTCGACGGCATTCATTCCGAGGAGCAGGACCGTGATCTCAGCACGCTATCAGTCGAGCCGGCCGCATGAGTCGGTACTTCCCCGTCCCTACATTGACGCCCATATCCGGCACCAGACATATGGCCCGGTGCAACCGATGCAGGAGCCCAGCTTTCTCGAGCGGCTGTTTGGCCGGCGCTAAAGCAGCAGCGCGTCCTGGTGTGCCTGCATCAGCCCGGTGACGGCATACGCCCTACGACAGTTTATATCTGGTAATTCCCTGCTTTGAGCAGCTTTGCATTTCAGGGCCGGTAGCTTATATGCCATCGGCGAAACCCCGGCCGAGCAGTTCGCATCTGTTGCGCTCTGCTGGTGCCGGGGTCCGCTTTTTGTGAAGTCAGGTTTGAGTAAGGATTGCCCATGTCCCGCAGGCGCCAGATCTACGAAGGCAAGGCCAAGATCCTCTATGAGGGTCCAGAGCCGGGCACTTTGATCCAGTACTTCAAGGATGATGCTACTGCGTTCAACGCGCAGAAGAAGGGCACGATCCAGGGCAAGGGCGTGATCAACAATCGCATCAGCGAGTATGTGTTCACCCGCCTCAATCACATCGGCGTGCCGAACCATTTCATCCGCCGCCTGAACATGCGCGAGCAACTTGTTCGCCAGGTTGAGATTATCCCGATCGAAGTCGTTGTTCGCAACGTCGCAGCCGGGTCCATCTCCAAGCGTCTCGGCATTGCCGAGGGCGAGGCCCTGCCGCACACGCTGCTTGAGTATTACTACAAGGATGATGCTCTGGGCGATCCGCTCATTGCGGAAGAGCATATCGCCTGTTTCGGCTGGGCGTCGAACGAAGAGATGCAGGACATCTCGTCGTTGGCTATCCGCGTGAACGATTTCTTGTGCGGCATGTTCTCGGCGATCAATATCCGCCTTATCGATTTCAAGCTTGAGTTCGGTCGCATCTGGGACGGCGATTACAGCCGCGTCATTCTTGCCGACGAGATCAGCCCTGACGGCTGTCGCTTGTGGGATATGGTCACGGGTGAGAAGCTCGACAAAGATCGCTTCCGCCGCGATCTGGGAGGCGAGGAAGAGGCCTATCAGGAAGTGGCGCGCAGACTGGGCGTACTTCAGGATGATCCCGGCCCGAGCGAGGTCTTCGACCTTACGGCTCACCGAGGCAAGCTTCGCAACAGCAAGACTAGCAAGTAGCGCCTTTCGCGCTGCGCCGCTGGTGCAAGCGGCGCAGCGCCCGAGGCCATGCGCTTCGTTCGGGATGATCAACTCAGCCGATTTGCCACCAATGAGTGCGCGCCGCCCCGTTCTTCTCGTCGCATTCCTGATGCTCTTCTTCGCACCGTTCCTCGCGGGCGAGGCAGAAGCCAAGAGGGATGATCGCTGGGACTTCGAAACGAGCGACATCGCGCCTGACCCGGCATTTCGCTTTGGGCAGTTGCCCAACGGCCTGCGCTACATCATCCGCCGCAATAGCAATCCCGCCGGAACTGCGCTGGTTCGGATGGATGTCGCCGTCGGATCACTTGACGAGCGGAAGGCAGAGCGCGGCTACGCTCACTTTGTCGAACATATGGCCTTCAACGGCAGCACCCGCGTTGCCGAGGGTGGAATGGTGCGATTGCTGGAGCGGTACGGGCTGGCGTTTGGCGCGGATACGAACGCTTCCACCAGTTTCGACCGCACGATTTACAAGCTAGATCTGCCAACCAACGATACTGAACTTCTTGAAATCGCGCTCATGCTTATGCGTGAGACCGCCAGCGAACTCACCATCGCCCCTGAAGCTGTGAACCGGGAGCGCGGTGTCATACTTGCCGAGATGCGCGATCGAAACACCTGGCAGATGCGGGATACGATTGCGAACACGCAGTTTTTCTACCCGAAGGCTCGGTTTGCGAAACGCTATCCCATCGGCATTGCCTCTACGCTCGAGCAGGCAACGGCTGCAAAGCTGCAGGCTTTCTATCGGCGCGGCTATGTGCCGCATAAGGTTACACTTATAATCATTGGTGATCTCGACCCCGAACTGGTGGAGGCGCGCGTCCGCGCCCATTTCGCAGACTGGCGTGAGCAAAGGTCCAGAGCTCAGCCTGATGCTGGTCCGGTGCCGCCTAAGGACAAGGATCGAACCACGATCTATGTCGATCCCGCAGTGTCCGAACGCATCACCATCGCGCGCAACGGGCCTTGGCTCGATGAGCGTGATACGGTCGCTCAGCGGCAGGAGGATCTGCTGCGGCGCGTAGGATACGCCATCGTAAATCGGCGGCTGCAGCGTCTCTCGCGACAAGCCGATCCCCCCTTTCGCGGCGCAGGGTTCGGAACCGGTGATGTGTTCGAAGCGGCGCGTTCTACACGGCTAATTGTCGATACTGTGGACCGGAAGTGGCGGCGCGGCATGATCGCCGCCACTCGGGAATATCGGCGTGCGCTGATCTATGGCTTCAGCGCTGCTGAGGTGGAGGAGCAAGTGGCGAATCTTCGCACTTCGCTTGAGAGTGCGGCCGGCTCGGCCTCGACCCGTACCAATGGCGCCCTTGCTGGCGCAGCTCTGGCGCTGATTTCCGAAGGAAAGATCCCGACACACCCGAGAGATGCGCTTGACCGGTTTCGACAGTTCGCACCTCAGATCACGCCGGAGGCCGTTCTCGCGGCGCTCAAGTGGGAGGCAATCCCGCTGCACGAACCCTTGATCCGCTTTCGAGGAAGGCACCAGCCCGCGGGCGGCGTCAATGCCATACGCGCAGCTTGGGAGGAGGCGATCAAGGCCGAGGTGGAAACGCAGAGCTCAACCGATCTGGCCGGCTTCGCCTACACCGACTTCGGGCCCGCCGGCGTCGTCGTGTCGGACCGGCGCGAGCCTACACTGGACATTCGCCAGGTGCGTTTTGCGAACGGCGTCATGCTCAACCTGAAAAAGACCGCGATCGAGAAGGATCGCGTGCGCCTCAGCCTTGCCGTGGATGGAGGCGATCGACTGGATACCCCTCTCAATCCACTCGCAACGGAAATGGTGCCGTTCCTCCCTGAGGGTGGGCTGGGTGAGCATAGCGCGGATGACCTGCAAACGATCCTCGCGGGACGCAACGTGACAGGGAGCATGAGTGCAGGCGAGACAACATTCGATGCGCGCGCTGTCACGACCCCAAGCGATCTTGAGCTTCAGCTGCAGCTCTGGGCGGCGTTCATCACAGACCCGGGCTACAGACCCGAAGGGGAAGTCCAGTACCGGCACAACATGAACAACTACTTCGAACAGCTGCGCGCGACCCCCAACTCGGCACTGCGCGCGGAGCTCGGAGGCATTCTCTCCAGCCGCGACCCTCGCTTCACTTTACAGGACGTAAACGCCTACCGTGCGCTGAGCTTTGCAAAGCTCAAGCAAGACATCTCGGGGCGGCTCGCCAAGGGGGCCATTGAGATCGGCGTCGTAGGCGATATCAATGAAGACGTGGTCATTGCCCTCGTCGCTTCCACCTTCGGCGCCCTCCCCGCTCGCGAAGGGCAGTTTCACTCGACGGAAGAGCAGCCACCCCGCCGCTTTACGGCAGACCGAAGCTCTCGCATCGTCCGCCACACGGGACCCGCAGATCAGGCTCTTTTGCGGCTGACCTGGCCAACGCGCGACGACGCCGACCCGCGGGAGACGCTAGAGCTCGCCCTGCTCGAGCGCGTGATGCGGATCAGGCTCACCGAGAGCCTGCGCGAGATATTGGGCAAGGCCTACTCTCCCGGAGCGTCGAGTACGCCCTCACGTCATTGGCCGGGATATGGGACCTTCGCGATTGCAGCTTCTCTGGACGTCCATGATGTTCCTGCGGCTCGGCTCGCGATGAAAGAAGCCGTTCTGGATCTGCGGGATGAGCCCACTGACAAGGATGTACTGCAACGCGCACGCCAGCCTCTGCTGGAGGCGTTGCAAAATGCTCTTAAGTCGAACGAGGGATGGCTCTCTCTTGTCGATCGTGCGCAGAGCGAGGCCGAGCGTCTGGAAAGACACGCCAAGGCCAAGGAGCGGCTGCTTGCGATCACGCCAGAGGATCTGCAAGCTGTCGCCCGCCGCTACCTTGATCCCGAGGCAGCGCTTGAGATCCTGGTTCTTCCTGAGGGTGTTCCGCCGCCCCGCCCGCTCTAGAGCGTTTCCACCTTGAGCGGAAACACTCCAGATCTTCGGGCGTCATTTCCCCAGCCGATGATCCTAAACGATCATCTTGAGAAAGACTTCAACGAGCGTGGTTGGGACGTGTCGGCCTGCCGGTGCGTTCCGCCCATTCGACGATAAGGTCGTCATAAAGCGTCTGCTCGATCAGATCGTATTTTTCGGGGAAGTTGGCAAAGGCGTTCATGGCGCTACCGACGCTGCCGGTCTCCATCAGCTCACGAGCCATCTTCAGGTGATTAACTGCGGCCGTGACCCAGCCCCAACCCGTTGACAGCGTGAATGCCGTGTCGGGCAAGTTGAACCCCAGCGTGCAGACCGGAATGGTCATGTGCGGGATTACCTCAGCTTGTTGTTCTGGCGGAGCGCTCGCAAATACGATCGCATCCGCACCGGCCTCAGCATATGCCTTCCCGCGCTTGATCGCTTCCTCGATCGAGCCAGTGCCTCCACCGCCGTTTTCGCTCGTGTAGAGCTCATCGCAACGGGCGATGATGACGAGGCCGGAGTCGCCACGCGCTTTGACGCCTGCCTCGATCCGCAACTGCATGTCTTCGATGGAACACAGGCCGTTGACGTGCTTGGAGTGCTTCGGATTGACCTCGTCTTCCACGTGATAGCCCGCAATCCCAGCGGCCACATAGCGGCGCGTAAAGTGGTAGGCATCGGCAACCGTCTCGCCCAGTGTGTCGGCGTCGGCAATCAACGGGATGCCCATCGCCTGCGCGATGCGACCTGCTTGCTCGATCTGCTCCACCTGACTGAACACCCCATTGTCGGGTACGGCGTAGTGAAATGCCGAACATGCATGGCCGCCCAGGTAAGCAGCCTTAAATCCCACATGTTCAACGATGCGCCCGGTCAGCGCGCTGTAAGCTTCAGCTGCGACGAAGTGCTCGCCGCTCTCGAGCAGAGTTCTCAGCTTCTCTCCGGGTGTGGGCATCGTTGTGTCTCCCTGTGTTATTGTGAACGGCAGCGCGGAACTATCATTCACGCTTCCGGTTGCATGTTGTCGCGCAACGCGCAAGCATCTCGCCCATTATGAGCAACGCGGGCAATTCGGCCAGAGCGGCTTTACAGGAGTTCTCTTGCACGAATCCCTGATGATCGAGATTGCCTTGATCGGTGTTCTGGGCGCCGCAGCCCAGTGGATCGCCTGGAGGACCGGAAGACCAGCCATCATCTTCCTGCTTGCCGCCGGTATCATGGCCGGCCCTGTCACCGGCTACGTCAATCCGGCTCGGGATTTCGGTGAGTTGCAGCAGCCGATTATCAAACTGGCTGTCGCGGTCATCCTTTTCGAAGGCGGCCTGCAGCTCAATTTCAGAGATCTGCGAGAGGCGGGCAGTGCGGTTAAACGCCTCATATTCCTTGGCGTGCCGCTTGGGTGGCTGGGTAGCACGCTTGCCGTCCGCATAGGTGCGGGGCTGAGTTGGGAGCTGTCGGCGCTGTTCGGCGGCATCCTGGTAGTCACCGGTCCCACCGTGATCGGTCCCATGTTGCGCGCGATCAAGGTCCCTCGCCGTGTAGCAGATACCTTGAAATGGGAAGCGATCATCAACGATCCGATCGGCGCCCTGCTCGCCATCGCGGTGTTCGCACAGATGACCTTCGCGAACGGAGAGGCTGCGCCAGGAGGGATTCCTACCGTTCTGGGTGCGACGGCCGGTGCTGCTGCCCTTGGCTATGGCCTCGGAAGACTGGTCGCATGGTCCTTCCCTCGCGGCCATGTCCCGGAATATCTCAAGGCCCCCCTACTGCTCGTCCTCGTGATTGCAGCGTTTGTGCTGGCAGATACCGTTCAGCATGAGAGCGGTCTCGTCACCGTTACCGTGATGGGTGTGGTGCTTGCCAACCGCAGGACGTTTTCGAGCGGTGCGTTAAGGCGCTTCAAGGAAGATCTTACGGTCCTTCTCGTTTCGGGCGTCTTCATCCTCCTTTCCGCAACGCTCGACTGGAGCGTCGTCGAACGGCTGCAGGCGCGTTTCGGCCTGTTCCTGTTCTTGCTGATGTTCGTGGCTCGCCCGGTCACCGTGCTCATCTCGCTGTTGGGCAGTTCGCTTCCCTGGCGTGAGCGATTGTTCATTGCGTGGGTGGCGCCGCGCGGGATCGTAGCCGTTGCCATCACTGGGCTGTTTGCGCTTCGCCTGACGGAAAACAACGTAGCGGGCGCTGAACTGCTGGTGCCACTGGCTTTCGTCAGTGCAATCGGGACCATCGTGGCCCATGGGTTCACTGCGGCACCTTGGGCCCGGTTCCTTGGGATCGAGCGCGGCAAAGGAAACGCTCTGATGTTCATCGGCATCAATGCATGGTCTGCCGCGGCAGCTGCCGCGATGAAAGAGGCCGGGCTTGAAGTCGCCATGATCGACAACTCCCGTTTCTCGCTTCGTCACGCGACCCGAGCCGAGCTTACTGCGTACCGCGGGGACGTGCTTTCGGACAGTTTCAGCCACCAGTTCGACTGGGCCGACTACCGCCACGTTCTCGCTACTTCGGATAGCGACGCCTACAACGCGCTGGTTTGCTCCGAACTCGGCCCGGAACTCGGCTACGATGCGGTCCTGCAGGTTGCGCCGGACCGTCGTGAGGGGATGACGGTTCCGCGTGGCGGGACGCTGTTTCGTGGGCCGGTCGACATCTACGAGCTACAGACGCACATGGCCGAGGACTGGGTATTCAGCCGCACCCGCATCACCGGCCAGTTCGATCTCGGCGACTTCGAGGCCAACCTGGATGCAAGAGCGCTCCCGTTTGCAGTCGTAAGAGAGGACGGGACTTACGAGCTCTATTCCTCGGTGCGCACTCCCAGCGCTCGTGAGGGCGATCAAATCATCTATTTCTCGCCGCCGGAGACCGCTGAGGAGCGAAGAGCCAAGCACGAGTCCAAGGCCTGAACGCAAAGGCTTATAAACGCAGGAGCGTAGGAACGAGGGCGCTGAAATGATCGATCACGGCGTCGGCCTCCAGTTGCTCAGGGGGCAGGTCGTTGAAGCCGAAGCTAACCGCCACGCACGGCAGCCTTGCGGCCCTTGAAGCTCTGACGTCGAAGGTACTGTCGCCGACGTAGGCTGCTGCCCCTCCCTCGCATCGATCGATCATCTCGAGCAATAGATCAGGCTTCGGTTTGGCGCGCCCTGCCCCCAAGGTGTCGCCCCCCATGATTGTGCAGAAGCGATCGGTCAAACCAAGGTGGGCCAACAGCTTCAACGCAAGCCGCTCCAGCTTGTTGGTCACGAGAGCGAGCTTTACCCCGCGCTCAGCCAAGTCGGAGAGTGCATCACCAGCTCCCGGGAAGAGCTGTGTGTGAACGGCGATATTGTGCTCATAGTAGGCGATGAGTGCATCATAGAGTTCGGCAAACCGCTCGTCGCCTACTGGCCCACCTGTCACCTCCAGTGCGCGCAGCAACATCTTTCGCGATCCGCCGCCGATCAGGTCGCGCACCCCGGCAGGGGCGATGGGCGCACGGCCGTCCAACCGGATGGCGTGGTTTACCGCAGCAGCCAGATCCAGGTGCGTGTCCAGCAGGGTGCCATCGAGGTCGAAGCCGACGATGCGAAAGGGGAAGTCCGTCATCCATGTCGAACTGCTCGCTTGTTGTGGAAACGGCAAGCGTTTGGTGGCAAATGGCCCGACATGACTGCTGCCGGAACACCGCTCGCCATCGTGATCCTCGCTGCCGGCAAAGGCACGAGGATGAAAAGCGATCTCCACAAGGTGCTACATCCGATCGCGGGCCGCCCGATGTTGGAGCACCTGCTGGAGAACGCTGCTCAACTCTCGCCGGAGCGGCAGGTGGTCGTCGCAGGTCACGGGCGCGAGCAGCTCGAGGCCGCGCTCGGCGCGCGCGCGACCATTGCCCTGCAGGAGCCGCAGTTGGGCACCGGTCACGCCGTTCTGATGGCGCGAGAGGCCCTCAGCGGCTTCCATGGCGACGTCCTGATCCTCTATGGCGATGTGCCGTTCGTCAGGGCCGAGACCATGCGCGCCATGCTGGAGCGTCTGCATGGTGTCGAAGATCCGCCTGTTGTCGTGCTCGGCTTCGAACCTGATGATCCCTTGCAATATGGCCGTATCGTCGCGGACGGGGACCGCATTAGCTGGATGGTCGAGCATAAGGATGCGAGCGAAGAGCAGCGGGTGGTGCGCCTCTGCAACTCGGGCCTGATGGCGGTCCGCTCGCACGACCTGTTCACACTTCTGGACCGCGTCGGCAACGACAACTCTCAAGGCGAATACTACCTCACTGACATCGTCAACATCGCCAGTTCCGACAATCGGTATTGCGCGGTCGTCATCACCGATGATCCTGATGAGGTCGCAGGCATCAACTCACGCGAAGAACTCGCGCAGGCGGAGGCCCGCTGGCAGCTCCGGCGACGCAAGCAGGCGATGGCGGAGGGGGCGACGCTCGTGGCACCAGAAACCGTGTGGTTCTCGTGGGACACGCAGTTGGGGCGTGACGTGACAGTCGAGCCGAACGTCGTGTTTGGTCCCGGCGTCTCAGTGGCGGATGGGGTGACGCTCCACGCGTTCTCACATCTTGAGGGCGCCACACTGGAAAGCGGGGTCTCCGTCGGGCCGTACGCCCGCCTGCGCCCCGGCACCGTCCTCCGAAAGGGCGCGCGGGTCGGCAACTTCGTGGAGATCAAGAAAGCCGTGCTGGGCGAAGGCGCCAAGGCCAACCATCTCACCTATCTGGGCGACGCCGAGGTCGGGGCGAACGCAAACATCGGCGCCGGCACGATTACCTGCAATTACGACGGCTACTTCAAGCACCGCACTGTCATCGGGGATCGCGCTTTCATCGGTTCGAACAGCGCTCTCATCGCGCCAGTTCGCATCGGTGCTGACGCCATTGTAGCTGCGGGCAGCGCCGTGAGCCGCGATGTTGCGGAAGGCGAATTGCGACTGGTGCGCGCGGAACAGCTGGTGAAACCCGGGTGGGCCGACAGCTTCCACGACGCGATGAAACGCAAAAAAGCCGACAAGCAGCAATAGCTGCTACACTCTCCTTTGCTCCTCCGAGGCGACGATTTTTAGGCTTGCGTGCAGTTCCAGTGCAGGCATAATTCGTCACAAAGTTAGCAAAAGCGCTGCGGGCCTCTGGTGCTACGCGGACGAGGAGAGAACAATGGCTGAAATTCAAGTGCGCAACCTTGCTCCCGACCTCAGCTTCGGCGCTGCCGTCGATGGACTGGGATGGGACAACATCGAAGATGAGGCCGTGCGTCAGCGCCTGCGCGACCTGTTCGTGGAGCGCGGCATGATCGTGTTCAAGAACATGGAACCGACGGCCAAGATGCAGGTGGCGTTGAGCAAAGTCTTCGGCCCATTAAAGGATCATCCGACCAAGTCGACGCCTCGTGACTCGGAAACCGGCGATGAAGCGCAGGGCGTTATCGACATGCACTACAAGCCCGATCCGGAGAACCCGGAGGCGGGCGAGGGTCTGGTCGAGTACAAGGGCGAAGTGCTGGCGCGCTACTCGCCTTGGCACTTCGACCACTGCTACAATGATGAATTGAACTATGCTGGCGTCCTGAGAGCTCCGATCAACGCTCCGGTGGGCGGTCGTACCGGGTTTATGGACGGCATCGAGCTTTACCGGCAGTTTCCGGAGGAGCTGCGCGAGAAGCTTGAAGACAAGAACGTGATCTACACGCTCGACACCCGTCTTTCGAAGATGAAGTACGGCGTAAACTTCAAGCACCTGACAGAGCACAGCGGGAACGTCGCCCTGCTCAAGGAAGTCGCCCTTTTCCCCCGCGCGATGCACCCCGCGATCTGGCAGCGCGAGACGGGAGAAAAAGTGCTGCACTTCGGGCCGTGGATGGCCGTTGGGCTTGAGCACCACGAGGATGCTGCGGGTGACGCGTTGCTGGATGAGGTGGCCCACGAGATCAATCGTCTTGGCGAGGGCACCAGCGCCTACTGGCACGACTGGTCGCCGACCGACATGGTGATCTGGGACAATCATCGCATGCTTCACGCGGTTGAGGGGTGTAGCGCCCGCTACGAACGGCAAACGCTGCGAACCACCATCAAAGGCGACTACGGCCTCGGCTATTTCGAGGACGGCAAGAAAATCGGCGAAGTCTACCGCGAAGTCGCCTGATCCACATCTGGGCTTTCATGCGGGCTCGCGATCTGCAAGGGCGCGTCCTGTGTTCGCTCGTTGGTTCAGTTTGGCATTCGGCTGTCTTGCGCTCGCTGCCCCTTCTGCCGCGCGAGACAGCTTAGGCCTCTACTCTGACTGGGGCGCTTTTCGTGACCCGATGACCCCTCGCTGCTACGCCATTGCTATGGCGGAGCCCAGCTTACATCAGCGGGATTACCAGCCTTTCGCTGCTGTTGGCACATGGCCGCGGCGCGGCATCCGCAACCAGATTCACTTTCGGCTCTCTCGCAAGCTCGCTCCGCAATCGCAGATCGTTCTGAGAATCGGCGATCAGCGCTTCAGGCTGGCTGGTGGCGGAGGTGATGCCTGGGCTGCGGACGCTGGTGACAATGCAGCAATCGTGGCCGCCATGCGGTCGGCAACTCGGATGTCCGTGCGAGCAAGAGATTCGCGCGGACGCAGCTTCTCAAATACTTGGCTTCTCAATGGTGCGGCGTCAGCCTTGGACGCGGCTGCGATCGGGTGCGCACGAATGAAATAGTTGCTCCATGCGAAGCCAAAGAGAGACGCGGAAAGGGCGAAGCTTGTAAGCTTCGCCCTCCCCCTGTTCGTCCAAGAAGAAGAATTTAGAATCGGTATCCGACGCTCGCCACGATCTGGTGGCGATCAAGGTCGACGTCGAAGCGTTCGCTGTCCGGGAAATCGTCTTCGAAATCGATCTCTGCCTTGGAATAGTTCGAGTAGCGATACTCAAGCTTCGCGAAGGAGTTGGTGCTGAGCTTCTGCTCTACGCCCGCACCGATCCGCCAGCCGTCCGTATCGATATTCTCGTCGTACTCCGTCTCGCCATCGTTCGCGAGGACGTCGAAGCGCGCGTTCGTGTAACCGCCCTTAAGGTAGACGAGGGTCGTGGGAGCGGCTTTGAAGCCCACACGAGCACCCAGATAGATGTCACGGCCGGTCTTCACGTTACCGAAGCCGATGCCTTCATACTCTCCGGCGTCGAAGCCGGTCTTGGCGGTGCTGTCGGTCAACTCGGCCTCGACGCCGACGACGGCGCTGCCGAAGTCGTAATCATAGCCCGCGCCAATACCGTACATGAAGCCGTCGATCGACTGATCGTTGTCGTCGTTGAGATCATCGTCGACGGTGCTGCCGGCCTTGCTGATGTCATAGCCGACGATCGCTTCGACGCGCGGACCGGTGAATGACGTTTCTGTGCTCTGGGCCAGAGCCGGGACAGAGACGAATGCACTGCCGGTTGCCAGGCAGACCAAAACTTTCTTCATATCAAACTCCATCTTCCAGTCGGCTGAGAGCCGCCGGGACCCGTTGAATGCTTCATCGGGAACAAGAGTTTCATGAACAGAACACAACGAAAAGAGGTGATGCAATCCTGCAACAGGTCCTCTGACAGGCGGTGCAAAGCGCGCGCCCAGCTGCCGCAGCGCACCAGCGGCAATAGCTCAAGTCCGTTATTCGCATACCGCTTCCCACCGGAGGGTAGCTGCACTATATGACCCAAGATCATGGCCGACACGAACCTCATGCCCATACCGGGGCACATCGACCCGGTGCCGCTTCCGCGCGACATCACCCCGCGCGAGGATGGTCGAGCTGACCTTATCGGCTTGTCGAAGACGCGCATTGCGGAACTGTTCGAGGCAGCCGGCCTGGACACCCGGCAGGCGAAGCTTCGCGCAAAGCAGGTGTTCCACTGGCTCTATCATCGAGGAGTCGTGGAGTTCGAAGACATGACGGACATCGCCAAGGCCATGCGTCCTTGGTTGGCTGAGCGCTTCGTGATCGGCCGTCCCGAGATTGTCGAAGCGCAGCACTCCAGCGATGGTACGCGCAAATGGCTTTTGCGCACTGCCGATCAGCATGACTTCGAAATGGTATTTATCCCCGATGCGGACCGCGGAACCCTCTGCGTCTCCAGCCAGGTGGGATGCACGCTGAACTGTCGCTTCTGCCATACGGGCACCATGCGGCTGGTCCGCAATCTCACCGCCGGGGAAATCGTCGGCCAGGTGATGCTAGCGCGCGATGCCTTGGGCGAGTGGCCCAAGAGTGGCGGCACCATGGCCGGTCTTGAGGATGAAGAGGACGAAGGCTCCTACTCATCCGACGGCCGCTTGCTCACCAATATCGTGATGATGGGCATGGGCGAGCCGCTTTATAACTTCGACAATGTTCGCGACGCGCTCAGGCTCGTCATGGATGGCGACGGCCTCGCGCTCTCCAAGCGGCGCATCACGCTGTCGACTTCGGGGGTTGTGCCCAAGATGGCGCAGTGCGGCGAAGAGATTGGCGTGAATCTCGCGGTCTCCTTGCATGCTGTAACCAAGGAAGTTCGCGACGAGATCGTGCCGATCAATCGCAAATACGGAATCGAGGAGCTGCTTCAGGCTTGCGCTGACTATCCGGGCGCCAGCAACGCCCGCCGCATCACGTTCGAATACGTGATGTTGAAGGACAAGAACGACCGTGACGAGGACGCTCACGAACTTGTCCGGCTGCTCAAGCAGTACAAGTTGCCTGCGAAGGTGAATCTGATCCCGTTCAATCCCTGGCCCGGCGCACCCTATGAGTGTTCCACGCCCGAGAGGGTCAGGCGCTTTTCGGATATCGTATTCGAAGCCGGTATCTCCGCCCCGGTACGCACGCCCCGAGGACGAGATATTGACGCCGCATGCGGTCAGTTGAAAACCGCAGCCGAGAAGAAGAGCCGGGCCGAGCTGGATCGGCTTTATGAAGAGAAGCAGGCCGCGCTAGGCTAGCAAGCGGGAGCAGCTGGAGGCGTTGGCAAGAACGCTTTGGCGCAGGCCACCCTCGGCATAACGTTCCTCGGCTCGCTTTCAGGCGGTGGCATACCATCGTTTGGGTATGATGCTGGATCGTCTTCTTCGCCCCGTCAGCGACCTTCTGGCCCCACCTCCGGGCCTTGAAGTCGATTTCGCCACTCCGCCGGGTGCGCCAGCGTTGGTGGCTCCTGATTCCCTCTCCTGGCGCATTTTCGCTAATGGTCTGACATTGTTCGTGGGTGGCGTGTGCGCCGTCATTCTGGAGCTGGCCGAGCCCTCCGTCCGTGCGGGCGTGTGGGATCACAGTTCTTTTCGACGCGACCCGATGCAACGTCTCCGGCGCACCGGGATGGCAGCCATGATCACCGTTTATGCTCCGCGCGAAGAGGCCGCGGCGATGATTGCCCGCGTGAACGCCATGCATGCAAAGGTGCGCGGAAGCCTGCCGGGCGGTGGGCAATACCGTGCCGATGATCCCCGCTTGCTGGATTGGGTACAAGCCACCGCTTCTTTCGGATTCATCGAAGCTTACAGTCAGTATGCCCATGCGCTGTCACCCCATGACAAATCGCGAGCCTTCGCCGAAGCCCAGCCGGCTGCGCGACTGTACGGCGCCCAAGGTGCTCCCAGATCGCTCGCAGAGTGGAACGGCCTTCTGGAAGCGACGTTGCCAACGCTTGAACCTTCAGAGACTTTGAATGAGTTCCTGAACATCATGCGCACAGCGCCAATATTTCCTCGCCCGATGCAGCCGGTCCAACGCCTTCTGGTGCGAGCGGCGGTTTCGATTCTGCCAGGTCCTGTCCGCCGGCAGCTCCAGCTTCAGGAGATGGAGTTGCCAACCGCCGGCCGGCCGGTCGTTCAGGCGCTTGCGGCAGCGGCATCGCACATGCTCCCCTCCACCGCGCCACAGCTGCAGGCACGCAAAAGGATGCACGGAGCGCCTGTGTGTCCGGTTCGCATGAACTCGCGATCGGTGGAAGCGCACAATCCATCTTGCGGAAATCACGGGTCGGCTTGACCGCCTGCAGACACGAATCCGTTCATCCGACGTTGTGGATCAATGAACGACTAGTGGCGTTATCGGATCAAACAAGCGCAATTGAGGGCAAAGATCATGCGTAAAGCCGTTACTGCCGCCATTCTCGCCGCCGTAGCCGTCCCTGTGATGACGGCGACACCAGCCGAAGCACGCCGCCACGACGATCGCCGGTACCACAGCACGGATAACGGAATCCGTTATTGGCGGGGCGATAACGGCCGCTATTATTGCAAGAAGTCGAACGGCACCACCGGGCTACTGATAGGCGGCGTGGCGGGTGCTCTTGTGGGCCGCACGATTGACGGCGGTCGCGACAAGACGGTCGGCACTGTTCTTGGGGCGGCAGGTGGCGCCCTCCTCGGCCGGGAGATCGAACGCAGCGGTTCGCGCCCTCGCTGCCGCTGATTACATCATTATCTTATATAAAGGCGCGCCTCTCCCGTAGTGGCGCGCCTTTCGCATGGGCGATGCGCCTGCGCTTTCCTGTGCGGCAATTCTATGCTCCAACCTTCATCATGACCGGTTTGCTGAACGAACACAGTCCTCGCGCGCGAGGACATCTCGCCCGGTCGGGTGAGACCCGGATGACACTTCAGGTGCCAAGCCGATGATAGAACGGCCAGCAGTTCTCATCACCGGCGGCGCCAAGCGCATTGGGGCCGCCATTGCGAGCGCGTTTGGAAAGGCCGGATGGCACGTGGTAATCCACTATGGCACGTCGCGAGATGATGCCGACGCCTTGGCCGCCACCCTCCCCTCAGCTGAGGCCATACAGGCGGACCTCTCGGATGCGGCTGCGCCTGCAGAGCTTGTGAGATCAATCGCGACGCGACTCCGCGACTGGCGAGTCCTGGTCAACTGCGCGAGTGTCTTCGAGCTTGATAGCGCCGCCGGGTTGGACCAGCACATTTTTCAACGCGCAATGCAGATCAACGCGGCGGCGCCAGCCGCACTTGCCCAGGCTTATCTGACACATGGGCGGTCGGCGGCAGGACGCCGGGTAATCCAAGTAACGGATCAGAAGATCTTGAATCCGAATCCAGACTTCTTTTCCTACACGATGAGCAAGCACGCGCTGAACGCGACGATACCGATGCTCTCCATGGCGTACGCCGATCCGAATGACCGCGTCTATGGATTGGCGCCGGGCGCAATTCTCGCCAGCCATGATCAACAGGAAGCGGAAACCGAACGCTCACACCGCATGAACCTGCTCAGGCGCAAGACAGGTGCGGAAGAAGTGGCCGACGCCGCCTTGTTCCTGGCGCACGGTTGGCTGCGCAGCGGCGAGACGCTCTTCATCGACTCCGGACAGCATTTGCTCTCGCAGCCCCGGGATGTGCTGTTCCTGGCGCGCGGCCAAGCTGCGGTCGGCGCATCCGGGGGCTCGGCGTGAGGCTTGTCTCTTCGTGAAGGGGGATTACGGTCGTTGGGCATTGCGCTGCATGAGGCGGGGGCGCCCCCCGTCCGGTGCAGCAGTGGTCGCGAAGGGGAGTGAAGTGCTTGGCTAAACGCTTGTTGGACCGCTTCCTGGGGCAAGTTGTGCGCCGGGGAACACTGGAGATCGCTCGGAGCGATGGTTCGTTAACTCGGCTTGGCTCGCCTGAACCTGGTTTTCCCGACGTGCGCATCAGGCTTGCCTCAGCCGCGAGCGAGCGCAGCATACTGATGGACCCGCGGCTCGGTGCGGCTGAGGCGTTCATGGACGGCGATCTATTGGTCGAACACGGCGACATTATGGATCTGGCCACACTGATCCGTGCCAACGGGATGTGGGACCGCGGAGGGAGCCTGGAGGCGCCAAGCCGGATCCGACGGCTCACCAATGGTGTTGCGCATACGGTAGAGAGCTTCAATCACGCGCGTCGATCAAAGTCGAATGTCGCTCATCACTACGATATCGGCAACGCACTTTACCGGCTCTTCCTGGACAGCGAGCACATGCAGTATTCCTGCGCGTACTGGCCTCGCGAGGGGATGACGCTGGAGGAAGCTCAGGAAGCCAAGCTGGCGCACATCGCGGCCAAGTTGGCGCTCTCCCCCGGCCAAAGGGTACTGGACATTGGCTGCGGCTGGGGCGGCATGGCCATTTACCTCGCGAAGAATACGGGTGTAAACGTGCACGGTATCACGCTCAGCCAGGAACAGCTCGCCCTGGCCAGGGAGCGGGCTGAAGACGCAGGAGTGGCCGATCGGGTAACCTTTCAGCTCATCGACTACCGCGATCTTGCGGAGCGGGGCCTGCGCTATGATCGGATCGTTTCGGTGGGCATGTTCGAGCATGTTGGCCAACCGCAATTCGAACGCTTCTTCCGGGCTTGCGCGAACATGCTCGCGGATGACGGAGTCATGCTCCTTCACACGATTGGACGCATGGGCAGCCCAGGCTCCACCGACGCTTTCACTCGCAAGTATATCTTCCCCGGCGGCTACATCCCTGCCCTCAGTGAGACAGTCGCCGCGAGTGAGAAGGTACGGCTCATTGCCACGGACGTGGAGACGCTGCGTCTGCACTATGCTCGCACCTTGCGTGCGTGGTACGAGCGCTGCGTCGTGCAGCGGGACGCCATTGTGGGGATGTTCGACGAACGCTTCTACCGGATGTGGACCTTCTATCTGGCGGGCGCGACAGCCGCGTTTGAGAGCGGCGGCCTTTGCAACTACCAGATTCAGTATGCACGCTCGCGCCACGCCTTGCCTTTATCGCGTGACTACATCGGGGAAACGGAGAAGCATCTGCTCACGCGTTGATGCCGCAGCCATTGCGCCGCGGCGCCTGCGCTGGTACCGGCCCGCCGAAAGTTCAACGGAGCCCGCCAGCCATGTCCGAGATCAAGAAGGTCGTCCTCGCCTACTCCGGCGGCCTCGACACCAGCGTCATTCTCAAGTGGTTGCAAGTGACCTACGGGTGCGAGGTCGTCACCTTCACCGCAGATCTCGGCCAGGGCGAAGAGCTGGAGCCGGCACGCGCCAAGGCCAAGCTGCTCGGCATTCCTGACGAGAACATCTATATCGACGACTTGCGCGAGGAATTCGTAAGCGACTTCGTGTTCCCGATGATGCGGGCCAACGCACGCTACGAAGGTGACTACCTGCTGGGTACCTCCATCGCGCGTCCGCTGATCTCGAAGCGCCTGATCGAAATCGCACGTGAGACTGGCGCAGACGCCATCGCACACGGTGCGACCGGTAAAGGTAACGACCAGGTGCGGTTCGAGCTGTCCGCCTATGCGCTTGATCCCAGCATCAAGGTCATCGCACCGTGGCGCGAATGGGACCTCACGAGCCGCACTGCGCTTATCGCGTGGGCCGAAGCACATCAGGTTCCGGTGCCCAAGGACAAGCGTGGCGAAAGCCCGTTCTCTACCGATGCGAACCTCTTGCACACCTCATCGGAAGGGAAAGTGCTGGAGGATCCATGGGAGGAAACACCGGACTACGTCTATTCACGGACGGTCGATCCCGAACAGGCGCCGGATACGCCTGAATACATCACGATCGACTTCGAGCGTGGCGACGGCGTAGCACTGAATGGCAAGGTCATGTCACCCGCGACGTTGCTCACGGAGCTGAATGAGCTCGGGTACAAACACGGGATCGGCAGGCTTGACCTGGTAGAGAACCGCTTCGTCGGCATGAAGAGCCGAGGCATGTACGAGACACCGGGTGGCACGATCTATGCTGCCGCGCACCGCGGAGTCGAGCAGATCACGCTGGATCGCGGTGCCGCGCACCTCAAGGATGAGCTCATGCCCAAGTACGCGGAGCTGATCTACAACGGCTTCTGGTTCGCCCCGGAGCGGGAGATGTTGCAAGCCGCCATCGATCACTCACAAGCACGTGTGAACGGTACGGTTCGCCTGAAGCTCTACAAGGGCATGGCTTCTGTGGTCGGCCGTAAGTCCCCGGACAGCCTCTACTCAGAGCGTCACGTGACGTTCGAAGACGACGCCGGGGCGTACGATCAGAAGGATGCAGCCGGCTTCATCAAGCTCAACGCGCTTCGCCTGCGCCTGCTCGCCCAGCGCGATCGCTGACACAGCGACACCTTACCACATCCTTACCTTCCGGGGGCCAGCCGTTCATCGAACACGATGAGGCGCCCCCACAGGGGTGCACTTCTCCAGCATATCACTGTACCCGTCGTTTCGCACATGCGGGATGAAGTGGGAGCATACATGACAAGCACCCCGAAGACGGGCGCAGCCCGTCGGGCGATCGCGCCAGCGATTGCACTTGCTGCGGCGGTAGCGCTGCCGATCACGGGCCTCGCACTTACAGCGGCGACGCCGGCTCTCGCGAAGGAGCAATCCTTTTTGCCTTCCGCGGCCCCAATGGCAGCGGTTGCAGCTGCTGGTTCAGTGGGCGAATCCTTGGCTTCCGCGTCCGACATGGGAACGTCCGATTTCGAGGTCATCGGCGACGGCATGGCCAGCTATTACGGACGCGAGCTTGCAGGAAATCGTACCGCAAGCGGCGAGCGCTTCGATCCGTCTAAGCTTACGGCAGCGCACCGGACTCTCCCGCTGGGTACGAACGTACGGGTCACGAACCAGCGCACTGGTGAATCTGTCATGGTGCGGATCAACGATCGTGGTCCCTTCCACGGCAATCGCATCATCGACCTTTCGGAGGCCGCTGCCAGCGAGATCGGCATCCGAGCCGCGGGCCGAGGCATGGTTGAACTCGCAGTCGAAGCAGACTGACCCATTGGCCTTGTCTCAATCAAGCTGACTATCAGCTAAGCTACGGTCTTAAGCACACGCTTTGTGAGGCCGGCGCGAGAAACGAGGGGTGGGGAGGTAATCCGCGCCGGCGCTCGCAACAGACAACATTCACGCCTGTAAAAGCGTTCCCGCAGGTCGCTGAGGCGCCCTGCGCGAGCGCTGAGCCGTGTCGGGCGGCGTCTGTGCTAGACGCCACACGATCAGGCCTTTTCCGCTAGAGGACTGGTGGCCAACAGGTGGTCGACCACTTGCGGATCTGCCAAAGTCGATGTGTCTCCCAGGCTTCCGGTATCGTTCTCCGCGATCTTTCGTAGAATGCGCCGCATGATCTTGCCAGAGCGCGTCTTGGGGAGCGCGGGAGTGAAGTGAATGACGTCCGGCGTCGCAATGGGGCCGATCTCCTGGCGCACCCATTTAATGAGTTCTGCCTTGAGTTCATCGTCCGGCTGTACTTCCACGTTGGTCGTGACGTACGCATAAATCCCCTGGCCTTTTACAGCGTGGGGCATTCCAACCACCGCGGCCTCCGCGACCTTGCAGTGTGCGACGAGTGCACTCTCGATCTCGGCGGTGCCCATCCGGTGGCCCGAGACATTGATGACGTCATCAATGCGACCGGTAATCCAGTAGTAGCCGTCAGCATCCCGACGGCAGCCGTCTCCTGAGAAGTAATAGCCGCGGTAGGTCGTAAAATAGGTCTGAAAGAAGCGCTCGTGATCGCCCCAGACGCTGCGCATCTGTCCGGGCCAGGAGTCCGCGATGACGAGGCTGCCCTCCGCGGCTCCTTCCAAAATCTTCCCCTCGCCATCCAGCAGCAGCGGACGGACTCCGAACATGGGAAAAGCAGCCGATCCGGGTTTCAGAGGCGTTGCGCCTGGGAGAGGCGTAATCATCGCGCCTCCGGTTTCCGTCTGCCACCAAGTGTCTACGATGGGGCATCGGCCCTCCCCCACGACCCGGTAGTACCATTCCCATGCTTCGGGATTGATGGGCTCACCGACTGACCCGAGGAGGCGGAGTGACTTGCGGCTGGTTCTGGTGACCCACTTGTCGCCCTCAGCCATCAGCGCACGAAGAGCGGTAGGGGCTCCGTAAAAGATCTCGACCTGGAACTTGTCCACCACCTGCCAGAAGCGAGAGGCATCGGGGAAGTTCGGTACACCCTCGAACATGACTGTCGTTCCGCCGTTCATCAGCGGACCGTAGACGACGTAAGTATGCCCGGTGACCCAGCCCACATCGGCAGCGCACCAGTAGATCTGACCTTGGCGATAATCAAAGACGTACTCGTGCGTCATGGCAGCCCAGACAGCGTACCCGCCCGTGGTATGCAGGACGCCCTTTGGCTTCCCGGTCGATCCCGAAGTGTAAAGGATGAACAGCGGATCTTCCGCGTTCATCTCCTCTGGTTCGCAACTGGCGGACTGGTCGCCAGCAGCGCTCGTCCAGTCAATATCGCGCCTGTCAACCTTGGTCACGTCCGCGCCGGTATGCGCAAGAACGATGACAGTTTCTACGCCCGGTGCATGTGCCAGTGCCACATCGACATTCGCCTTCAGAGGGACTGCCTTGCCGCCTCGGCGCCCCTCATCTGCTGTGAGCACTATGCGACTGTCGCAGTCCTGGATCCGGCCGGCGAGAGCTTCGGGCGAGAAGCCAGCGAATACGATCGAATGGATGGCGCCAATCCGCGCACATGCCAGCATGGCAACAGCGGCCTCGGGCACCATCGGCAGATAGATGGTCACGCGATCACCCTTACCGATCCCGCGGCTCCTCAGCAGGTTCGCGAAACGGCAGACGTCCTCGTGAAGCTCGCGGTACGTGATCCGCCTCTCCTGGTCTGCCGGGTTGTCCGGCTCCCAGAGGATAGCGACCGTGTCGGCACGTTCAGCAAGGTGACGGTCGAGGCAGTTCGCGGAAAGGTTCAAGGTACCGTCCGCAAACCAGCGGATGCCAAAATCCGCCTCGTCGAAGCTCGTCTCCTTCACTTGGGTAAAGGGCTTGATCCAGTCGAGGCGCTTTGCCTCACGCCGCCAGAAAGCATCTGGGTCGTCAATCGAGGCACGGTACATTTCCTGATAGCGGCCATTATCGATCAGCGCCTCCTCGGCCCACTTGGCGGGGACGGGATACACGGGCTGAGACATGGTCACTCTCCTGAAATTCTTCTTGTGCGCGGGTTCGGGGGCCGTGCTGCCATCTGAGTGTAGCACAGCTGAGGGCGGGCTTTACAATGGCCGCGCAACAGCAAAGCCCACGTCAGATTGTTGCCAGATCCGGCAGCTCATCAAGATACTTGTCCAGCGTGATCGGGTAATCACGGACCCGAACGCCCGTGGCGTTGTACAACGCGTTCGCCAAGGCCGCTCCAGGACCGCAGATCCCTAGCTCGCCGACGCCCTTCGCTTTGAGCGGTGAGGCAATCGGATCCTCCGTCTCAAGGAACACCACTTCCTGGTGCGGAATGTCCGCGTGAACGGGAACCTCGTAACCTGCCAAGTCGTGGTTGACGAAGAAGCCAAATCGTTTGTCTACCGCAAGCTCCTCCATCAAGGCGGCGCCTGTTGCCATTACCATGCCGCCGATCACCTGGCTTCGTGCAGAGAGCGGGTTCAGGATCCGCCCGGCATCACAGACCGCAAGCATGCGGCGAATGCGCGTTTCACCGGTAAACACATCGACGCCCACCTCGCAGAAGTGCGCAGCGTAAGTCCCCACGTCATATTCGCGCTTGAACTCGCCAAACGTGATCTGATCCTCAGCTGCCATGCTCCCCGCATCGGTGAGCGGGATCGTGCGATTGCTCAGGTGTATGCGGCTGTCCGCAAATGTCGCCGTGTCCCCATTGAAGCCCAGCTTCTCACCGATCGCACGGCGTAGGCTGACGCAGGCCGCATAAGTGCCCGCTGTTGAGCTCGCCGCGCCCCACTGCCCGCCCGAGCCGGCTGAGGCGGGAAAACGCGAATCCCCCAGCTTGACCGTCACCTGCTCCAGAGGAACTCCCATCGTCTCGGCGGCGGTCTGCGCGATGATGGTATAGCTACCGGTTCCAATATCAGTCATATCGGTTTCCACCGTGATCCGGCCATCGGTCTCCAGCCGAACACGCGCGCCGGATTTCTGAACCGGACCGCCGCGGTATCCCGCTGCGACGCCCATGCCGACCAGCCAGCGGCCGTCCCTCACCTGCCCTGGCTTGGTGGCCCTGCGCGACCAGCCGAACCGCTCGGCCCCATCCCGCAGGCAACGGACAAGGTTGCGATCAGAGAACTTCTTGTCGGGAGTGCCCGGGACGCTCTGCGGCTCGTTTCTGATCCGCAGCTCCACCGGATCCATGTCCAGCAGCTCCGCCAGCTCGTCCATGGCCGCTTCCAGCGCCAGATGACCAACCGCCTCCCCCGGAGCGCGCATGGCATTCCCCTCTGGAAGGTCGAGCGCGGCTACATAGTTCGCCGTCAGCCGGTTCTCACCAGAGTAGAGCTTCGGAGTCTGCAGCGTACCGTCTTCGCCCTCCGAACCGTACAGATTACCGGACCAGTTTTCGTGCGCGATGGCGGTTATGCGGCCGTCTCGCTCCGCGCCGATCCGCAGTCGCTGGATCGTCGCGTGACGATGCGTCGTGTTGTTGACGACGAGGGGACGTTGCAGTGTAACCTTAACCGGGCGACCGGCCGCCTTGGCGCCTAGCGCGGCCATTACCGCGTCCGACCGGATAAACAGCTTTCCGCCGAAGCCACCGCCGATGAACGGAGAGTCGATGCGGACGTTCTCTGGCTTCATGTCCAGGATCTGTGCCATGCTCGACTTCGCCCAATCGATCATCTGGTTCGAAGTCCATAACGTCAGTTGATCGCCGTGCCATGCGGCAATCGTCGCATGCGGCTCCATCATGGCATGGGTTTCGTCAGGCGTCGTATACTGGGCATCGAGCTTTACGGGGGCCACGGCGAAGGCAGCTTCGAAATCGCCGCGAAGCTTGCGGTCCGGTTTGCCGCCCCTCCCCTTCGCCAGACCGGCGGCAGGCGCAGCCGCGGCGAGATCGAAGGCGCCCTCCTCGCGACCGTAAACCGTGCGGATGAGACCGGCTGCGGAACGGGCCTGCTCGAAAGTCTCGGCGACGACGCAGGCGATTGCCTGATGATAGTGAGCGATCTCGTCCCCACCAAACAAGGGAGCGATGTTGGAACGCGCCTTGCCCAAGGGCTGTGTTTCCGGCGCGGCAACGATCGCGATCACGCCGGGCGCCGAGCGGGCCTCCGACAGGTCCATCGAGACGATCCGCCCCTTGGAAATCGCTGCGCCGACCACATACCCGTAGGCCTGGTTCGGCGCGACGTCATGCCTCTCGTACGCGTATGGCGCCGTGCCCGTGGTCTTCAGCGGTCCGTCGATCCGCGGCGTAGGCTTCCCTACGATCCTGGACTTGTCGAACAGGTTGGTTCCCGCCGGTGCGTTGAACTCCATGGCGCGTCAGCTCCTTGCCTGTGCGATCACAGATGCGAGCGTGCGCTCTGCAAGAGAGATCTTGAATTTGTTGTCCTCAGTGGGTTGCGCGTCAGCGAATACCTGCGCCGCCACGGCGGGAGCTCCTAGTGGCAGTGCCGCCTCCGCGGCCTCCACTCGCCACGGCTTGTGGGCAACGCCGCCAAACGCCACTCGCCCGCTGCCGTCTTTCTGCAGAACTGCCGCCACGGACACCAGGGCGAAAGCATACGAAGCCCTGTCCCGGACCTTGTGATAGAAGTGCCTGCCTCCTATCGGCCGCGGGAGCGTAACAGCAGTGATCAGTTCACCCCGCTCTAGTGAGTTGTCGCGCTGAGGCTGGGTTCCCGGCAGGCGATGGAACTCGGCGATGGGAATGGTCCGCGCCGTTCCGTCAGCCTTGACCGTTTCGACCGCCGCATCAAGTACCCGCAGGGCAACGGCCATGTCACCGGGATAAGTGGCGATGCACTGGTCCGACGAGCCGATGACTGCGAGTTGCCGTGAATAGCCACCCAGCGCAGCACACCCGGAACCAGGCTTGCGTTTGTTACACGGCATGTTCGTGTCGTAGAAATAGGGGCAGCGGGTGCGCTGGAGAAGATTGCCAGCCGTAGTCGCCTTGTTGCGCAACTGCCCACTTGCGCCCGCAACGATTGCACGCGTTAACACACTATAGTCTCGGCGTATCCGCGCATCGGCGGCCACCGCTGTGTTGGTGGCCAAAGCGCCGATCCTCAGACCGCCCTCGGTGGTCTCTTCGATTGCGTCGAGCTTGAGGTCCTGCACATCGACAAGATGCGTGGGCGTCTCGATCTCCAGCTTCATCAAGTCGAGGAGATTGGTCCCGCCTGCCAGGAACATGGCGCCCCGCCTGCTTGCAACGGCAGCTGCGGCCTGTTCGGGGCTCCTGGCTCTCTCATACGTGAAAGACCTCACGCCTTAGCCCCCGCCACCTCGGCAATGGCCTCCGCGATGTTGGAGTATGCCCCACACCGACAGAGATTGCCGCTCATACGCTCACGAAATTCGATGTTGCTCGGTTCGGGCCGGGACGTGACATCCGCCTGAACGTGGCTGGGGATCCCAGCTTCGATCTCTTTCAGCACTGCTACGGCCGAGCAGATCTGCCCCGGCGTGCAATAGCCGCACTGATAACCATCGTGCTTGATGAAAGCGGCCTGCATGGGGTGGAGGCGATCGGGTGTGCCGAGCCCCTCGATAGTGGTCACTTCGTCTCCCTCGTGCTGAACCGCCAGGCTCAGGCAAGAGTTGATCCGCACTCCGTTCACCAGGACCGTGCAGGCACCGCACTGTCCGTGATCGCAGCCCTTCTTGGTGCCCGTAAGCTTGAGGTGCTCCCTCAGCGCGTCGAGAAGCGTCGTTCGCGTATCGAGAGAAAGTTCAACGTGCTGACCGTTGACTTCAAAACTGACCGGCACTGCACCTGGCTCCCGTTTTCGCGTTGCGGAGTGGGCGGATAGCGGCACAGCCGTGAACGCCGCCGAAGCCGCGCTCGCTGCAAGCACACCTCGGCGTGAGAGGCCGTAACCGGCGCTTCCTGCCATGAGCCGCATCTCCTTCCATCATGCGCAGCCATAGCCGGGCGAATTGCCCGCCGTGACTACCGATCCCGCCATCGAGGGAGAAGATCGGGCGATCCGCTAACGCGTGAGAGGCGATACGGATGCTCGCCTATCTAGGCGGCTACGGCCCCAGGCGCAATCTAGCGAACGAAGGCGCGCGCAGAGCCCGCGCGCGCCTTAAGATGGCTGCAGATCAGTTTGGCTGGTCAGGCGCGCACAGGAGTGCCTTTTCAGAACTTCATGGAGAATGGATCGCGCTTGTCGCCAGAGAAGTCGATGAAGACGTTCTTCGTCTGCATGAACTCAAGGATGCCTGCCTCACCGCGCACTCGGCCAAAGCCGGAATCCTTCATTCCCCCGAACGGTGCCTGCGGTGCCGCCACTCGGTAGGTGTTCACCCAAACGACACCACTGTCGATCGCGCGCATCATGCGCATGCACCGGGTGATATTCTCCGACCAGATACCGCTGGCGAGTCCGTAGCGTGTATCGTTGGCGATCTGCACCGCTTCTTCCTCTTCGTCGAAGGGAATGATCGAGAGGACCGGACCGAAGATTTCCTCGGCGGCCACCTTCATCTCGTTCCGGACGTCGGCAAAGATTGTGGGCTCGATGAAGAAGCCCTTCTCCAGACCGGCCCCTTCGGCACGGCCGCCGCCTGCGACGAGACGCGCGCCGTCGCCTTTGGCTGCCTCGATGAACGAGAGGATCTTGTTGAACTGCGGCTCGTTGGCAGCAGTGCCCATTTCCGTCTCGGCGAGGCGCGGGTCGCCCATGCGGATCATCGCTGCACGCTTGGCGAGGCCCTCTACCATGCGGTCATAGATGCCGCGCTGGACCAGTAGGCGCGAACCGGCAATGCAGGTCTGCCCCGTGGCACCGAAGATACCTGCAAGCGCTCCGATGAGGGCCCGGTCAAAATCGGCATCATCGAAGACGATATTCGGCGATTTGCCGCCAAGCTCCATCGTCACCGGCTTAAGGTTGCCGCCCGCGACCTGAGCGATGGCCCGGCCGACGCCGGGGCTGCCGGTGAAGCTGATCTTGTCGACGTCCTTGCTGCTGGTGAGCGCCTGGCCGACTTCCGCAGCACCGGTGACGACCTGCACCACGCCGGCAGGAAAGCCCGCCTTCTCACACATCTTCGCCACTTCAAGAGTTGTGGTGGATGCATGCTCGCTGGGCTTGAGGATCACGCAGTTACCGGCAGCAAGAGCGGCAGGCAGTGTGTTCGTCAGGATCGCTACCGGCGAGTTCCAGGCGGTGACGCAGGCCACGACGCCGTAAGGAACGCGTATCGCGAGATCGAGCGTGTCCTTCTGGTCGAGCGGAACAACATCGCCGTGCATCTTGTCTGCCCAGGCCGCGTAGTAGCGAAAGATGCGAGCGGCATAGCCCATCTGGTTATGAGTCTCGCGAATGACCTTGCCGTTGTCGGTGGTCTCGAGCAGCGCCATGCGATCTGCATCGGCGTCCAGCATGTCGGCGACTTTGTTGAGCAGCCTGGCCCGCTCTCCCGGCGAGGTCTTGCTCCATGCGGTCTTGTAGGCGCGGCGCGCGGCGGCCACTGCCTCTGCCACGTCGTCCGCAGTCGCGACCGCAACGGTGGCGTGCACCTCTTGATTGTAGGGGTTGATCGCCGGCATCGTCGCGCCGTCGGAAGCATTGCGCCACTGCCCGTCGATAAAGAGCTGGTAGGTCGTCATCATGTTCTCCAGGTGCGGCCGGACAGTGCCTCTCCGGCCGCATCATTTCTCTTCTCGGTGCCTAGGCCGACTGTCCGGTCGTGACCGTCGCCACCATGTTCTTGGCCTCGCCCTGCTGCGTCCACACCTCCGCGCCGTTATCTCCGGGCTCACCGCAGACATGAAGTGGAACGCCGTCAAAGGCAGGCTGCTGGCCGCGGAAGCTGAAACCGGTGATCGGCTCATCCAGGTTCCGCTCGGCGATGCCGATAAGGAGCGTCGCCTGGAGTGGACCATGGACGACCAGCGCAGGATAGGCTTCTTCTTCGACCGCATAAGGCCGATCGTAATGGATCCGGTGACCATTCATTGTCAGCGCGGAATAGCGGAACAGCAGCACCGGATTGGGATCGATCTGCTCCACCCATGCCGTAGCAGGTGCCGGGGCCGCGGTGGGCACCGGTAGGCTCGCGCTCGCAGGCTCCCTGTAGACGAGATCCTGCTCTTCGGTGATGGCCACGCCCTCTCCTGCGTTCAGCTCGTGACGCACAGTTACGAAGACGAGTGTGCCGGTGCGACCGGTCTTCTCAGTGACCGATAGAATGGTGGACGTCTTGCTCACCTCCGCGCCGAGCAGCAGCGGTCTGTGGAAGATCAGACGCCCACCCGCCCACATGCGTCGCGGCAGCGGCACTGGGGGAAGGAAGCCGCCCTTCGCCGGGTGTCCGTCGGTCCCTAGGCCAGCGGGCGGCTTCACATCCCAGAAGTAGAGCCAGTGGTGCAGCAGGGGCATGCGATCGCCAGCCTTGAGGCTGCCCTCGCCGCCAAGCGCCAGGCTCAGTGCGTTGCTGCGCGCGCAGTCAAATGTGTCGGTGGAGGTCTGGCTGCGTCCAACCCAGTCGTCGAATTCGCTCAAGCTGTATGCCCTTCCTTGAAGTCAGTTGTGCGCGTCGGTCGCGCGAAGGCGGTGCCCGCCACGGTGGCAAGGCCCGCGAGAAACAGCAGCGCGCCCGTTGTGCGGGTCAGACCCTGCACGACGAAGAGTTGCGCCACGAACGGGACTACTGCACCGCCCAGGATCCCGCCCGCATTGAAAGCGAGCGACACACCTGTGTAGCGCGAGCGGACCGGGAACAGGCTCGCCAGCCAACTCCCGAGCGGTCCGTTGTTGAAGCCGAGGACCAACATGGCGGTGGAGAGTGTGGCGCCGAGAATGAACAGCGACCCTGAGCGCATCCCGGCCTCGAAGATCAGGCCGACCAGCGCGGTTGCTACCGCTCCACCCATGAGTACGCGCGCCGGGCCAATCCCGTCACCAAGGCGTCCGGCTGCCAGGATGCCCACCACGTAGAAGCAGTTCGCCACCATCTGGACCACGAGGATCGCCTGCCGGTCGTATCCCAGCTCATCGACCGCGAGTGCCAGAGCAAAGGCGGTGGCGATATAGAACACCGCGAACGTCGCGACGACGCCTGCCGCTCCCGCAAGGAGGTGTCCGCCATGTCGTGAGACGATCTCGACGAAAGGCACGCGCACAACCTCATCGCGCTCCAACGCGGCGCGGAACTGCGGCGTCTCTTCGATCTTCAGGCGAACGTAGAGCCCGATCGCCACCAGCAACGCGCTTGCCAGGAACGGGATCCGCCACCCCCAGTCCATGAACTCCTCCTCGCTGAGCAGCACGCCCAGGAGCAGGAACACGCCGTTGGCCGCGAAAAAGCCTATGGGCGAGCCGAGCTGCATGATCGATACGAAGCGGCTCTCCCATCCCTTGGGCGCATGTTCGGCGGTGAGCAGGGCTGCCCCCCCCCACTCTCCCCCAAGGCCAAACCCTTGCCCGAAGCGCATGAGGCACAACAAGGCAGGCGCTATCCATCCTGCCACGGCGTAGGTGGGCAGCAGCGCGATGAGGAAAGTTGAAATGCCCATCGTCAGCAGCGAGGCGACGAGCGTAGACTTGCGGCCGATCCGGTCTCCGAAATGACCGAAAAACACCGCACCGACAGGCCGTGCGAGGAAGGCAATGCCAAAGCTGGCGAAGGCCAGGAGCGTCTGCGCCGCCTTGGACTCCGCCGGGAAGAACAGCGGCCCGAATACGATGGCGGCAGCGGTTCCGTAGATGAAGAAGTCGTAGAACTCGACAGCCGTGCCCATCGACGCCGCGAAAAGCACGCGGCGCTTGTCACGCATAGGGTTCGCTGAGAGCGTGCTCATCGCTGGTGGAGCAGCGGCAGGCCGGGGCGCGGCCAGTCGACCGCGATGAGAAGGCCATGGCCCGAAACCGTGATGTAGGCCGTCCGCATATCAGGGCCACCAAAGCATATGTTGGTGCAGTATGGTTCCGGGCCTTCCCAGTACTCAAGCTTCTCACCTTCGGGTGAGAACACGGTGATCCCGCCGGTGACGAGCGTCCCCACGCAGACGTTGCCGTTCGCCTCAAGCGCCATCGAGTCAAAGCGCTGATACCCTGTCGCTTGCCCGAGGAGTTCGCCACCGTTCGGCGATGGCCAAGCCTTCTTGCCGACTTCTCCCCTGCCGCTGATGGGCCAGTGCCACAGCCGGCCTGTCTCCGTCTCTGACACGTAGAGCGTCTTTTCGTCCGGCGACAAAGCGCACCCGTTGGGTGTCACCATCGGGGATATGGCTTCGCGAATGTAAGCGCCGTCTGCAGATGCGTGATAGACCGCTCCGCTATCCATCTTCCGGTCGTAGGTCTTGCCGTGATCGGTGAACCACATGTCACCATTCGCATCGAAGGTGATGTCGTTCGGCCCATTGATAGGCACCCCCTCACACTCCGAATAGAGCGTGGTGACCTCACCGTTCGACAGATCAACGCGCTGGATCGAACCTCCCTCGTAATCGTGCGCGCGGCCGTGCGGACGATTATAGCCGTTGACGCCGAAGATGTCCTCCTGGAGCCAATGAAAGCCGCCATTCTGCGCGACGTAGCATGCGCCATCCGGGCCTATCGCCGCACCATTGGGACCGCCGCCCAGATCTGCGACGACCTCTTTTGTCCCGTCAGGCTGGACGCGGATCAGCCGCCCACCCTTGATCTCCACCACCAGGACCGAGCCGTCCGGCATGGCGATGGGACCTTCGGGGAAGATCAGGCCGTCCGTTACAACCCTGTAGTCAAGCTTACGAAGCTCCATCGATCCTCTTCCTCATCCCGTTTTTCGGACGCCGCTATTTACGGTCGACCACTTCGATGATCGCCGGGAAGTATTTCTCCCCAATTCCTTGATCGATCGCTGCTTGGTAGTACTCGGTCACGAGGCGCGGCAGACGCGGCTCAACCCCCATTTGTTCTGCGAGTTCGATGGTATAGCCGATGTCCTTCACGGCGTATGCCATTGGGAACGCCCTCTCGGGAAAGTCCCGCGGTGCCATCGCCTTCCTGCCGTGGTTTTGCAGCGCAAAGGAGTTGCCCGAACCCAGGCCGACAGCCTCGATCAGCTTGTCAGGCGTCACGCCAGCGCGTTCGGCCACTACCATCATCTCGGCGAGAGCGGCGACCTGCTCGAAAAGGAGCGTGTTATTGATGAGCTTGACCACTTGGCCGCAGCCTACGTCGCCACAGTGGGTCACGTCAGAGCCGAGGTAGTCGAGCAGGGGCTTGATGCGTGTGAACAGCCCTTCGCTAGCGCCGACCATGATTGAGAGTGTGCCATCAACCGCCGCCTGGCGGGCGCGCGCCACCGGAGCATCAGCGAACGAATGGCCTTTTTCCCCGAGCAGCGCCGCGACTTCGCGTGCCTCGGCTACGCTGGTGGTGGACAGATCGATCACGATCGTACCGGGCGCCGCGTGGTCCGCGATTTCCGCACTGACCGCCCGCACCTGCTTGCCGCCGGGTAAAGAAAGAAAGATGACCTGTGCGGCGCGGGCTACGTCCGCGACAGAGTTCGCCTGTATCGCGCCCCCTGCTACCTGCACAGCAAGCGCCTCCGGGTTCATGTCAAACGCATGGAGCGGCGCAGGATGCTTCCTGACCGCATTCGCACACATGCCGCGGCCCATGGCTCCCAAGCCTATGAAGCCAAGCACTGGTGCCTCACCCTTGTTTGCTTCCGGCTTGTCCACTCCCAACTTCCTCTCGATGTGATGCAGCTCTTTGACCGCTTTTCAGTAGATTACTTCGGCATCCTCAAGCGCGCGGCGCTCGTCGCGACCAATGCCAAGCAGGTTCCCGTAAACATGATCTTCGTGTTCCCCGAGTTTGGGCGTGCCACGATGGATCCCGATCTCCGCCCCCTTCGACAGGCGCATCGGTACTCCCACCGCTGCACGCAGCTTGCCATCGGGTTCGGCCACTTCGACGATCGCTCGGCGAGCACGCAAGTGCTCGTCACCGGCAATCTCAGGCGTGGTCCATGATGCGTGCGCGCCGATTCCCGCCTGTTGCAGCTTGGCGGCCGCCTCGTTCGCGTCTTGCGTGACCGTCCACTCGGAAACGATTGCGTCGAGAGCGACGCGGTTAGCCTGCCGATGCGGCTCATCCACAAAGCGCTGGTCGGTGGCGAGTTCGGCACGGCCCATCAAGCCGGTCAGAGCCCTCCACTCCGCATCGCTTGTGATAGCAAACGCCAGCCAGCGATCTTCTCCTTTCGCGGGATAAACGCCATGCGGAGCCATACGGGCGTGGGCGTTACCTTGCCGAGCTGGCACGCCTCCCGCTGCAGCGAGCAGCAGCATGTCGCCCACCAAAGACGCAGCCACTTCGCGGGCGGCGACGTCGACATGGCCGCCCTGCCCGGTCGCTCTGCGTCGCTGGAGAGCAGCCATCACGGCCACTGCGGAGTTCATGCCGACGGTATGGTCCATGACGTGGCGGATCTCAACCGGAGGTCCGTCCTCATAGCCGGTCAATTCACCGAGCCCGCCCCAAGCGCCAAATAGCGGCGCGTAGCCAGCAAAGTGCGAGTCTGGGCCGCTTTGCCCCGAGGATGAAACCGAGAGCATGACGATGTCATCCTTGACGGCCTTCAGTGCCTCATAGCCAAGGCCCAGCCGGTCCATCACGCCGGGGCGAAAACTCTCGGCCGCAATGTCGCTGACGGCGACGATCCGCTTGGCCAGCGCGATACCCTCGGCTTTCTTGAGGTTGATGCGAACCGACATCTTGGTAGACGCGACCTGGTCGAACGTCGCCGGGCCCATCCGGCCATAGACCGGGTGCGGCTTACGGAAAGCGTCAGGCCGCATGGCGCTCTCGATCTTGATGACCTCCGCGCCCAACTGCGACAGCAGATGGGTGCAGAATGGGCCGGCGTTGTGCACGGTAAAGTCGGCGATGCGGATACCCGCGAGCGGTTTTGCCATTGTTCTAGCCTTGCGCCTGCGCGAGGATGGATGCGTCCCGCAGCGAAGGCGGACCGCCCTCCAGCGTCAGCGGCGCAGCATCGAAGTGGAAAGGCGACACGAGCACGTTGAGCTCGCCGGCGTCCTCCACGTCTACCTTCTGGAACACGCCGCGATGACGTTCCTGCGGATCTGCGAGGATTTGCGCGGGGGTCTTGTAGCGCGCCAACGGC
The DNA here is from genome assembly GCF_040813635.1 of Novosphingobium rhizovicinum. Lineage (NCBI taxonomy): Bacteria > Pseudomonadati > Pseudomonadota > Alphaproteobacteria > Sphingomonadales > Sphingomonadaceae > Novosphingobium > Novosphingobium rhizovicinum. The sequence continues at coordinate 51,839 of NZ_JBFNXR010000051.1, forward strand.
ACGCCGAGCTTCTGCCCGGCGCTGACGATCTCGTCGACCTTGCGCACTGCGGCCCAGGCGCGGATATGTTCATTGATCTCAGGACCCCGCCGGCTGCGCTCCAGCGAATCCTTCAGCGCCGGATCGAGCGCCCATGCGGGATTACCAAGAAGCTCGACGAGCCCGTCCCACTGCCGCTGCTCCAGCGTCAGGAGTTCAAGATATCCGTCCTCGCACGGGATCACACCGCCGTAGCGGAAGCTGCGTTCCACCCGATGCTCGATCGAGCCATCGCCGAGGCGCTGGATCGCGAAGGCCCCGACCGCAAGATTGGCGTCTTGGCATGATACGTCGACGTACTGCCCGCCGCTCTCGGGCCGTGCCCAAAGCGCCGAGAGCGCACCGAGCGCCGCCGCGATGCCGCCCTGCATGGTGCCGAACTGTCCGCCGATCTTGAGCGGAGCACGATCCGGAAACATCTCGACTGCAAGGCCATTAGGCAGCAGGTTGCCCTCACCACCTGCGTGCTGGATGACGATGTCCTCGCCCTTCCAGCCACACTTGGGCCCCGAAGCACCAAACGGTAGCACAGAGACGTGGACGAGCTGCGGGTGACGCGCCGCGATCGCAGCCTCATCAAGGCCCAGAGCGGCCCGCTCATCCACTGGTGTATCGTCGATGAAGATATCCGCGGAGTGGAGAAGCTCGCTCAGGCGAGCCTCTCCATCGGCGACATTGAGGTCAACGACCTCACTGCCCATTCCTGCCGCCAGATAGGCAAACAGGGCACTGGTCGCACCCGGCTTGCCGTCCTGACAGGGAAGGAACGGCGGCTCGCGACGCAAGGGACTGCCGCCGTCCGGCTCGATGAGAAGGACTTTCCCACCCATCGTGCCAAGCAGCCTCGCTGCGTAGGCAGCGGCCACGCCGGAGGCGCGAACCACCACCTGCAACCCACCCAAAGGCGCGCGAACCGTTTCCACTGCGATCGCCTTAGCGGACGACGGGCAGTTCGAGATCGAGACCCGCACCGTCGACGAAGACCTTCGTTTCAGGGTCGAGCGACGGCAGGACGACGGTTGCCAGGCCCGGCGTGGTCAGTTCGCCGCGCTGGTTCTCGCCCTTGATCTCGATGTCGACGAGGGCATAACCGTCCTTCTTGTACTTGCGCGTCACGGTACCACGTGCCCAAGTGCAGTCGCCCATCGTGTTGAAGCGGCTCATGCGGGTCTTGATGCGCTTGAGGAAGCCGGCGTCGCCCATCCAGTTGGTGACGAGGCTGGCCATCCAGGCTGAGCGCTGTGGACCGTAGTCGTAGACGCCCGGGACGCCCACTTCCTTCGCCGTCGACTCACGATGGTGACCGATGCCGGTGTATTCGATACCGCCGCCCGCTTCGGGATTGCGGAAGAAGTGGCCAGGGTGCTTGACCGCGTTCTTGAAGATCACCCCGTGGGTATGACCACGGCCACAGCCGACCAGGAAGCCCATCGTGTCCATGAGGCTGAGCGGACCGCGAACGATCTCGGGCAGCTTCTCACCTTCCTGAACTTCTTCCCAGTAGCGGACGTTGCCACCGCGGATGTTCTTTTCTTCGTCCAGGATTGCCTGGTCGATATGCTCGAACTCCTCGGGCGTGTACTCGTGCGTCTTGATGTCGGAGTACTTGCCGGCCTCGCGCGCTGCCTTGCGCTCGTGGCGGGTACATGTGCCGAGTGCGCGGCTGACCAGTTCGCCACGCTGGTTAAAGTAGCTGGCTTCAACGTACTGTAAGACGAGAGTGCCGGAGAACTGGCTCTCCTTGACTTCCACACCGACCACCCGCTCGATCGCGGTCAGGCGATCGCCGGGACGGATCTGACGGAAGATTTCCCAGTCGTTGCCGGCATAGAACCCGTGCACGCCAGGCAGACCCCAGCGGGTGCGACCGACCCAGCCGAACGCCATTGGGAAGTTCGGATGCGCGATCATCGAGCCGTGGCGCGAGAGGCGGCCATGCTCAAGGTCGCGATACAGGGGATTAAGATCGCCGATGCCGTTGCAGAAGTTGCGGATGGTGTCTTCTGTCGCGTCCTGCAGATAAGGCCCCTCGGGGCGCAACTGCATGCCGATCATGTTCTCGGCCGCCTTGATCGCTTCCGGAGTGATCTTGCCCTCTGCCGGCGCTCCACCGACTTCCTTGTCTTTCACGTCCGTCGCCATCGATTGCTCCTGTTGCGGAAGCCAGAGGCCTCCTGATGTCCATTGATGGATAATGCATTATCCATTGAGTCGCAAAAAGTCCACCCTGGATGCCCGAAACATGCCTGGTTTTCGCTTGGGAAGAGAGGCTAAGACGCCCAGTCGAAGTCGGCGCTCTTCACGATAGCGCCGTAGCGCCCCATACAGGCGATTGCATGCATGTGCTCGTCCGCTGTCACACCGGCACAGCAGTTTTCCAGGACAACGACCTCGTAGTCTCGATCATGCGCTTCACGCGCGCCGGAATGCACGACGCCGTTCGTGGAAACACCGCACATGACAATGCGCTCAATACGGTTCGCACGAAGGATTGCTTCGAGCGAAGTGGCATAGAACGGGCTAACTCGGTGCTTTTTGATGTCAAAATCGCCATCCTGCGGCGCAAGCGCCTCGTGCACTTCGTTTCCCCAGGTCCCGAACTGAAAGATGCCGTTCTTCCGCGCACCGGAGAAAATGGGCGATGCTTCTGGCGCTTCGCGATAATCGGGTGAGAAGCCTACACGAACGTAGCCCACCTGCGCTCCGGCAGTTCGTGCTGCGGCAATCGCGGCAGCCGTGTTCTCGAGAACACAACGCTCCTTCACCTGGATGCCGTACGTCTTCGCGTTGAAGCCGTCTTCGGCGACGAGGTCGTTCATCATGTCCATTACGAGGAACAGTGTCCGCTTCATGGGTATTTCTCCACTTTGCCTTTGCTGTCGGCGTCCTGCAGGGATGAGCGCAATTCCTGAAACCCTGCCTCAATGTGCTGCCGTGTAGCCAGCATCGCACCTGCGGCATCCCCTGCAATCAGAGCAGCCAATAGCTCATCGTGCTCGTCGGCAGCCCGGCCAACTCGGCCTTTTAGCCGGTTGATCAGGTCGAACGGGTAGCGGGCCCATAGGATCTGCACAAAGTGCAGTGTCTGCGGCATCGCTGCGATCTCGAACAAACGGTGATGGAACCGATAATTCGCAGCCCTGGCGGCCTCGTTATCTCCGGCTTCGTAAGCGGTGGCGAACTCCGAGGAAAGCACCTTCAACTCTGCGATCTCGGCAGCAGTGACCTTCTCGGCCGCACCGCGCACGAGCTGGCTCTCGAGCAGAATCCGCAGCGAGAGGACCTCGCTCGAGGCGTCGAGATCAAAGGGTGCCACAACGGCGCCACGGTAGCTGTCCCCCAGCACATACCCCTCAGCGGCGAGCAGCTTGAGCGCCTCGCGAACGGGCGTGATGCTGGTCTTCAACAAGTCAGCGATTTCCTGCTGCTTGAGCCGAGCACCGCGTGCAAAGCGTCCCGAAATGATGCCTTCTCGCAGGAAATCAGCGACTTGCTCTTCTTTCGTGCGAAACTGCATCATCATCGGTCAATCACCCCTTCTGACGGACCGGAGCCCAAGCAAAGTCGCCTGCCTGATACGCTTTCGCCGCCCCGGTTTCCAGCAGGGCGGCCACCTGCGCTGGATCATAGCCCAACTCTATCAGCAGAGCCTCCGTATGTTCGCCGATCTCGGGCGGAGGCAAGTTCGATGCAACGTTATGCTGCCCCGGGAACTCGGGAACTTCGAAGTGGAGGCCACGAAACTCTATTTCGCGCAGTTTTCCGGGTTGGCGCGCCTGCGGCCTCTCCAGAACCCGTTCCAGTGGCATCACCTCGTTGAAGCCCAGCCCTGCCGCGCGAAGCCTTTCCTCCACCTCGGCGAAGGTGAGTTTACCAACTGCCGCTTGAACTGCCCCCTCAACCGTCTCGCGCTGTGCCTTGCGATCACGCAGCTTGGACAGCGTAGGGTCGCCATCCTCCGGCATTTCTAGCGCAGCTGTAAGTCGCGCCCAGTGCACGTCGGTCAGGATCAGCAGGTATACCCACCGCCCGTCTGCAGTGAGGTATGATCCGTAGCCCGGCATGGAGAACTCACCTCCGCCCTCCTTCTCAAGCCGCCCGAGAAGTTGGGTCTTAAGCTGCATGCCAGCCAGATCTCTGGCGGCCAGATGCAGACCGGTCTCGTAAAGGCCGATCTCGATCCGGCGATCAGCCGCACTTGCGTTGCGATCGAGAAGAGCCGCAAGCACGCGAATAACCGCGTAAGTCCCAGCGAACTGATCGTGGTAAGACGGCCCGAACCGCGTCGGTCGCCCGTCTACCCGGTGATCGTCCATGGCTCCGGTGGCAGCCTCCGCAATCGGGTTGGTCATCAGATCGTCTGCCTGGGGCCCGTGCGTGTAGCCCTTGATGTGAACGTGCACGATCTCGGGATTGGCGGCCATGCAGTCATCGGCCGTCACGCCCAACTTGCGCGCGGCAGCCGGCGCCAGATTGTGGATCACGATGTCCGCCGTCGCCACGAGGCGGCGGAAAACATCCTTGCCCTCGGCCGTCGTCAAATCGAGACACAGCGCGCGCTTGGAGTGGCTGTAAGCGACGATGGTGCCCGAGGGCCCGCCGCGAACGAGGGCGCGTGTCGTGTCCCCGCTCGGCGGCTCGATCTTGATCACCTCGGCACCAAGGCTGGCGAGGATGTGTGTCGCAAAAGGGGCCGCGATCATCGTACCGAGTTCGATGACGCGCTTACCCGCAAGAGGTGTGAAGGTGTTAGCCATCCGCATGGACTTGCAGATTGTGCATCATATATCAAGAGCTCGTCGACGCGGTTTGCTGGGATGGACGCCTCGCACAACTTGCATGATCAGAGGCGTTCCGGTTACCCCGTTCGGGAAAACGACCCCAACCACCTCGCCTGCTCGCCGCATACGCGAAGCAATGATTGGACGCGCTATAGTGAGTGACAGCCTGACATCCCCTCGCCTTGCCGGTCCGCGTCCGCGCGCGGGCCGCCCCACACGCGAGCAAGCGGTGCAGAGGGTGGAGCAAATGCTCGACCGCGCGCTTGAGATGTTCTTGGAGTCGGGATTCGAGCTTACGACGGTGGAGGCGATCGCCGCCTCGGTCGGCATGACCAAACGAACAGTCTACGCGCGCTTCAAAGATAAGCGCGAGTTGTTTCGCGCCGCTGTGCTGCGCGCGATCGATCGCTGGAGTGTGCCGCTTGAAACACTGCGCGCCTTGGAGTCGGAGAGCCTTGAGGAGACGCTCGTCGCTTTTACCCGCGTGCGGATGGAAAGCGCCCTAAGCCCTACCGGTATCAGACTGTCACAGATCACGAACGCAGAGGCATACCGCTTTCCGGAGATCCGTCGCTGGGCTTATGAACACGGCACGCTGCCGGCACTTCGGTTCTTGGCCGACTTGTTGCGAAGGCACGCACCGGGTGGAAGTCTCGACGTCAGATGCTCCGAGGAACTCGCGCTCGCCTATATCACGCTGGCGAGTGGGCCTGCCCGCAGTGCTTCTCTTGGCGACAGTTTCGATCGTGAGAGGCTGGAGGAGCGGATCGAGCTCTACGTGACGCTATTCTTGAATGGTGTGTGGGGCTGCACGCCGAGCCCTGCTGAACCATCATAGTGTGACTACCCTGCAAGAGGCTGAGCAAGCCGCTCTTTCCAAGAGCCTGCCTTCCAGGCTTTCTCATGGAAGAAAAAGGCGACGGCATTGATGCACGGCTCGACGAGAGCGATGCCACCTGCGATCTTCACTGAGCCTGTCATCACGTATGCCACAGTGAAGCCCACCAGCAAATGAATGGACAGATAAGTCATCGTTTTGATCAGGTCGCGGGACATGCGTCGCTTATTGTGAACGGATCTCAATATTCCAAATCGGTTTAGCTGATCGTGGTGATCGCCTCCCCCTCGTTCGGCAGGCGGCCCCGAGTTCCTCCCTCTCTACGTCAAATACCCCATTATCCCTCTAGGACCCCCTCCCTAGGCTGCATCCGCATAACAAGAGCGCCGCGATCAGGTGCGCTGCGAACCAAGGGTCGTTCGCAGAGCGATGATGGGCGGCGCAGGGGGATGAACCTGAAGCACAGGGATCAAAACGCTCTCAAGGGGGGTATCGCAATGCCAACAAGCGGAAGAACAAAAGTCGCACTGCTTTGTGCAACCATGATGACAAGCTCGTTGGCGGCTACGCCTGCGCTGGCACAGGAAGCAACTCAGGGCACGGTGCCCGATGCCGATACTATCGTGGTGTCAGCCACCCGGCGGGCCACCGATATCATGGATACGCCGATCAACATCACCGCCCTTGGCAGCGAGCAGCTAGAAAGCGAGCGCCTGGATGATATCAAGGACCTCGGCGCATTTACCCCTGGCGTGACGGTCACCGATACGGGACCACGCGGTGCCGCCAATATCGTCATGCGCGGCCTCTCCGCGGATGGCGCAAACCCGACCGGTGCCAATTACGATAGCGCCGTCGGGACGTATCTCGGCGAAGTTCCCCTTTATCTCGATTTCAAGCTGATCGACATGAACCGCGTCGAGGTGCTGCTCGGGCCGCAGGGCACACTCTACGGCCTGGGCACGCTTGCCGGCGCTATCCGCTATATTCCGAACCGACCCGATCCGACGCGTTTCTCGGCTGAGGTGCACGGCAGAGTGTACGACGTGGCGCACTCCAGCGGTGTAGGGTACGTCGCGGACGCAGCCATCAACGTCCCTTTGGTCCGCGACATTCTCGCCTTCCGCACGTCGACGGGTTATTATGATGACCCAGGCTTCATCGATTATCCCTTCATCGTCCGCGAGCCCGGCGTGTCGCTCCCGCAGCCGGGGCCAGAATCGAATCCGCTTGGATCAGAGGCCGAGCAGGAGGCGAACTTCGCACCACGCAAGGACCTGAACTACGAAGAGACGATCACCACTCGCAATCAGCTTGGGCTGACGGTGCCGTCCTTCTCCGCGTATCTCACATACGCTTTCCAGCAGACCAAAACCGGGGGTGATCAGGCGAATACCTTCGGCGTTCTGGGTGAAGGCCGTTACGAGAACGCTTCGCGCTTTGCTGAACCTGCCGAGCGGAAGTCGCACCTCATCAGCCTTGAGATGCAGGCGGAACTGGGCGACATCATGCAGGCGGTCTGGACCTCGGCATGGACGAAGACCAAGACACATGCGGTCTCGGATGTGAGCGATCTGCTGCTCGACCTGGACTACGATTACGAACTGTTCCCTGCCTTTGCAGGGTTCACCACGGGTGACACCACCCGCAAGCAGTTCAACCAGGAGATCCGCCTCGTCTCGACGCACGATGGACCATTCAACTGGGTGGTCGGCGGGTTCTACAACCTGATGAAGTACCGCTCCGATGGCGTCGAGCGGCTGCCGGGCTTCCCCGAGTTTGCCGCTTCTCCCATCGGCAGCGACATTTACGGCGGGTTCTACGACGGCTTGGTCCGCCCCGACGGTGCCGAGTATGTCTCCTTCACGGACTCGGAAACCGAGGAAGTCGCTGTCTTCGGCGAATTGACCTTCCACGCAACAGAGGCGTGGCAGGTAACTGCAGGCGGGCGCTACTTCACCTATGACACTTCGATCACCGGTGGTGCCGACACGCCCATGACACCATCGGGCCGCAGGCGAATGCCGTATCCCAGCCTGACGATCGACCCCTCCCGCGTCCGTAGCGGCGAAGCCAGCGACGACGGATTCGTATGGAAGTTCAATACTTCCTACAACTTCTCGTCCGACCTGATGGCCTATGCGACGTACAGCAAGGGTTATCGGATCGGCGGCGTGAACCGTGTGGTCCCGTGCATTGATGTGGATGCCGGTACTCCGGGCATACAGCTCCCTTCGGGCCAGAACCTGTGCGCCTTGCCGAATGAGCTGAGCTACGGACCGGACAAGGTGAAGAACCTTGAAGTCGGCGTGCGGGCCAGCTTGTTCGGAGGCCGTCTGAATACCAGCCTGGCGGCGTTCCAGCTGTGGTGGGACGGCATTCAGCTCAGCAGCTCCACGATCAACGGCAACATCGGCATCACAGCCAATGGCGGAAAGGCCAAGTCCAAGGGCATCGACTTCACGTTCAGCGCACGCGTGACCCCAGAATTCCTCGTGCGTGGCAACTACTCCTATCTCGATGCCAAGTTGACTGAGGATGTTCCCGACTTGCTGAACCCGCGAACCGGTTCGGGAACCGTGTTTGCCGGCGACCGGCTGCCCGGCTCTGCGAAGAACTCGGGGGCTCTTGCCGCAATTTACACGATCCCGATGCAAGAGGGCGATCTGGCGCTGAACTGGACTGCCACCTACACGGGCGGCATCTTGACCACCCCTGGTGCGCGCGGTGGCGGCGAACGACTGCCGTCCTACGTGATGCATCGCGCCTCCGTCACATACAGTGTGGACCAATGGGAACTGTCCATCTTCGCGAACAACATCTTCGACAAGTATGCGATCACGGGCGTCGGTCAGGATCTCACACGCAATCGCATCATCAACGACGGAGTGATCGGGCGCTACTACACTCGCGGCGTAGCTACGCCCCGGGTCATCGGTGTCGAAGGTCGCGTGAAGTTCTGATCGAAATGTGGAAGTCTGAGGGCGGGAGTGCACATGCACTTCCGCCTTTCACCATACAGCCCTCGCCGCGCGGAACGATCACGAACGACGGTTGCGCCTGATCAGTCTACCGGGATGCCGTGTTGCTCGAAGAAGGTGCGCACGGGCTCCATGTGCTCCCGATGCGCCTTCCAGCGCCCTACGCCATCAGCGTTGAGACCGCGGCGAACCTGTGCTGCGCTAGGCGTAGCGACCGCCGAGCGGTTTTCATGGAAAGACAGGCAAGCCGGATCCCACGCCAAGCCGCAATGCTCCAGAAGGTTTCGCGTCTGCCGCCCCTGGTCTGCAACCAGAGCTTCGTAGCTGAACCGCAGGACTCTGCCGGGATACAGGCGATCCCACATGTCCATGAGCCGCATGAAGCGCACGTAGTAGCGCGCTGCATCCATCAGGTCATAGGAATAAGCATAATAGGCCGATTGAGTGGCGAAGAGGTTGCGGAAGTTGCTCCAGACGGTGTCCATCGGGTGACGCAGGAGGCATACGATCCGCGCTTCAGGAAAACTGCGAGCTATGTGGCCTACATAGAGGAAGTTCGCGGGCAATTTGTCCACAAAGCGGCGCACGCCTGGTGAGACATGGTGCTTGGCACGCGCCAGGTATAACTCTCGAATTCTACCAGGCGCCGGGATCAGGGCGGCGCTCACCGTCTCAGCATCAATCACGAGTCGGGACCGTGTGCCCGCCGCCTGCTTCACGGCGAGCGGCATGGCTTGCAACTCGCCGGCCGAGACCACGTCCGAGTGCGACGAGAGGATGCGATCTACAAGTGTCGTTCCGGTTCTCGGCATGCCGACGACAAAGATTGGCCCACCGGCGTCCTGAAACACTGATTCCGTCGGCGTAAGCCCCCCGAAAGCAGCCTCGAGAGCATCGAACACCTTTTCGTCTTGAGAGAACTCATATTGGATGTGCTGCTTGTGCTCGGCATTTGCCAGCGCAAGGGCATCGAAGGCCCCCCCCGCTTCGCCCACATCCTCAAGCTCCTTGGCAAGAGCATAGCGCAAGCGTAGGTGGTCCGCCGGTTTACTTGCAGCGTCCAACGCACGGCTTAGCCGCTCGACATGGTTTTCTTCGCGCGTCTGACGCGAGAGAATGGCCAGAGCATAGTGTGCACGTGCATTGCCTGGATCTGCGGACAGAATGCTCTCGTACTCGGCCCGTGCCGTATCCACGCGGCCTGTAAACCCGCACGCTGCTGCATGATTGTAGCGATAGTCGAGGTTGTCGGGCTCCAGAGCCACTGCCGTCTGGAATGGGACTACGGAGCGCTCGTGATCGCCCAGCCGCGCCAGCACGCATCCGATCGTGTCGAGCGTTCGGGCGTCCTGCGGCTCTGCTTCCATGGCGCGGTGTACGGCCGCTCCAGCTTCACCATCCCTTCGCAACAGGATCAGCAGACGCGCGTACTGGGCAAGGTACTCCGAGTTTTCCGGTTCAAGGACTAGCGCCTGTTCCACGAGAGGTACGGCTTTGCCGATCTGCCCAGCCTCTGCAGCGACCATCGCCACGAGGAAATACCCCTCACCTCCCTGTGGATCGGCAACGATCATCGCGCGCGCTGCCTCACCCGCAGTAGCAAGGTCACCGCGCAACAATGCCGTCCGCGCTGCTGCAGGGCCCTTCACAGGATACGGTACCTTTCTGGCATCGGGTCCTCCTGACTGCCTACACCCGGTGATTCAAGGACCTTATCATGGTCAAGGCAACCAGAGCGCCGGGTCAGATGGAAGATTCCGAAAGATCAACTGGCAAGGTCCGCACCCGCTTGCCGGTCGCCGCGTGAATGGCATTGATGAAGGCCGGGATGACGGGCGGAAGTGCTGGCTCGCCCAAACCGGTCGGCTCATTGTCGGTGCGCACGAACTCGACATGGATGCGTGGTGTCATATCGATGCGCTGAAAGGGATGGGAGTCAAAGTTCGACTGCTCTACCGCACCGGCCGACTGGGTGATTTTCTGACCGGCCATCGCTTGCCCCAGTCCATCGATGACGGATCCTTGCACCTGATGCAGAGCGTTGAGGGGGTTCACAATCTGGCTCCCGAGATCCCCGGCAACCCAAACCTCGATCTCTCCGATCTGGCCATCGCGGACGGTAAGTTCCACGACTTCTGCAAAGTAGCCCGCATGACTGAAGTAAAATGCAAAGCCGCGGCCTCTCCCTGCCGGACGGCTTTTACCTCCATGCCAATCTACCATCTCGAGTACTTTCTGGATCACGCCTTTGGCGCGGCCGGTAGCAAAGGCAGGGCCCCGGCCCTCACCTTCGATGAGACGCGGTGCGCCAAGCAGATCCATCATGATCGTGGGCAGGTCCGTGCCAGCGGCCTGCGCAACCTCGTCAAGAAAGCACTGGGTCACGAACGCCAGTGCATTCGATCCGGGCGCTCGCAGCCAACCTGTGGGAAGGTTGGTTTCCAACAGCGACTGTTCCAGCAGTGCATTTTCGACCAGACTTGCAGGGACGATCGAAGGCGACATCTCCGCTGCCCGAAGCGGCTTGCCATCTGCACCGAAAGTCACGAAGTGATCGCGCCAAGCCGTCACTCGTCCTTTGGCATCCAGTGCGGCTGACAAGGTATGCCAGCCAGCAGGCCGGAAGAAATCACGGCGGAACTCATCCTGCCGATTGTACAACAGCTTGATCGGCACGCCTGGCACCTGAACGGCGATAGCTGCGGCTTGCACCATGTAATCGTTCATCAGCCGGCGTCCGAAGCCTCCACCGATGCGGGTCAAGTTGATGCGGATCTTCTCAGGCGGCAAGCCAGTGGCTTTCGAAACCAGCGCTCGCCCCGCCTCAGGGTTTTGCGTGGGCGCCCAGATCTCAATCGTGCCGTCGCGGAAGAGCGCCGTAGCATTCTGCGGTTCTAATGTGCCGTGCGCCAGAAAGGGATACTCGTAGCGCGCTTCGACCAAGCGAGTGGCTTCCGCAAAAGCCGTTTCCGCATCACCTTTGCGCAGGATTTCCCCTTGCGCCCGCTCCGTCAGGCACCTTTCTGCCTGCCGTTTGTACTCTTCGGTCGAAAACGAGCTCTGGACACTGGTGTCCCATTTCACGTTCAGCGCTTCGCGCGCCCGGTTAGCGCTCCACCAACTCATCGACAGGATCGCCACCCCATCCAACAGCGACTCCGGCTGTCCGTCACCCTCGATGGTGAGGACATGCGCCACGCCCGGCATAGCCCTCACTTCATCGAGGTTGGCAGCGACGAACCGCCCTCCGACTGCCGGACAGGTCTCGAGAACTGCGTGGAGGAGACCTGGCATCGAAACATCAATGCCGAACAACGGCTTACCCGATACGATTGCCGGAGTATCCACACCGCGCACAGGGTGGCCGATAATCCGGAATTGCGATGGCTCCTTGAGCTTGATGGTCATCGGATCAGGAGGCGCGATACGCGCGGCATCTGATGCAAGATCGGCATAAGCGATCAAGCGTCCGGACCGGCGATCCCGGATCATGCCTGACGAGGTCACCAGTCCCTCAACTGGAACATTCCAGTTCTGAGCAGCAGCGTTCAACATCATCGCTCTTGCCACTGCGCCAGCCTTTCGCATGGGTAGCCATTCACGAGGAGTTGTGCGGCTTCCCCCGGCGCTCTGTGCTCCGAAGAGTGTCTGGTCAGCATGGGTCTGCTCAACCGTGACCTGGTCCCAGTCGACGTCGAACTCCTCTGCTATCATCATCGGCAGCGAGGTCTTCGCGCCCTGTCCGATCTCCGCATTCTTGGCGCCGATAATGAAACGGTTGTCCGGCATCACTCGGATGAACGCTCCGATGTGGGAGGCTTTGTCCGAAGTGGCAGCGCTTACCGGAATGGCAAAGTCAAACAGCAGTCCGCCTCCGGCGAGCAGGGATGCAGTGAGGAAATTGCGTCGATTGAGCACTGGGGCAGTCATTCCGACACCTTCGAACTGCTGGTAGGGCTGGCATCTGCGGCCATTTTGATTGCTTCACGAATGCGCACGTAAGTGCTGCAGCGGCACAGATTGCCCCACATGGCAGCGTCGATCTCCTCGTCGCTGGGGTGTGGTGTCTGCGCGAGAAGCGCAGTCGCGCTCATGATCTGGCCCGACTGACAGTATCCGCATTGGGGTACGTCCTGATCGATCCAGGCCGATCCGATCTTACGACCCGGTTCGGTGACGCCGATCGCCTCAATGGTCACGACGGACTGCCCCTCGACGGCACTCACCGGGGTGATGCAGGACCGTATGGCAGCGCCCTCAAGGTGCACTGTGCAGGCACCGCAGAGTCCGGCGCCACAGCCAAACTTGGTTCCCGGCAACTGGGCCTCTTCACGAAGCACCCAGAGGAGCGGCTTGTCAGGGGCAACGTCGAAGCTTCTCCTGTCGCCGTTCAGGGTGAAACCCACTGTCATCGAGCAAGCTCCCTCAATCTTGTTTGCCAGCCCCTCGGCTGGCGCCGGCAAGCGTTCACTTGATGACTCCCGCCTTCGCGAGTTCTGCTCGCATTTGTCCGACCTTGGCCGGGTTCATACCCGGCTGAGCGCGGACAGAAGCGACCTCGCCCGCTGTGAATGGCTTGCCTTGTCCGGCGGAGATCCAATTCAGCACCTCAGCAATCTGGGCATCGGAGAGACGGGCAAAGGCGGGCATGATGCCCCTGATCGGCTTGCCGTCGACCTCAATGGCGCCTGACTGACCGAAGATCAGGTTCGCGATCATCCACTTGCGCCCCGCGGCAGACTGAGCCGCCGAGCCCATCCTGCCCGCAATGCGCGGAAAAACACCTGGCACGCCACTGCCATCCGCCTTGTGGCATGATTGGCAGGCAGCGACATATGCGGGAGGTGGTGGCGCCTTGGGTGCCGCCTGCCCCGGCGGAACCGTCGCTGCTCCTAAGACGAGCAAACCAAGCGTCGACGCTGTACGCGCCGCTCCGTGCCGCGCCACGCGCGCCAGTCGAAGTTTCATCAATGCGGCCTTCCTTTTATTGTCTCAGCCCGGCGATCCGCAGGCACAAGAAGCATCTCAAGTTGTTCGCGTCGTTGGACCGTGCCCCGGGCAATGATGTTGCCCAGGCCGTCCAGGAGAGCAGCGGAGGGCAATGGGCCGATAAGATAATCTTCGCCTACGGAGCCGTTGAGGACAAAGTCGTGGGCGTTGATTGCATGCCGAGCTAACAATTCGGCGTAGTCCTGCACCTGCCCCTCCCCGAACAGGAGGAGACGCACGTCACAGGCGTGGCAGAGCTCAACAGCTTGGCCGACGACAAAGTCGCACAGGGCAGACTTGGCCTCGATGAAGAGCAGAAGTTGGAAGCGTCGGTCGCGGGTCGCCCCTCCGATCGTCAGCACCGCGCCATCCAGCGCGGGAACGCTAAGAATCGGCGCGGGTTCAGCGCCCTCATCGCCACTCGCCTGAGCAAAGCGATCGACCGGGGCCAGTGCCCGGCGATCCAGGTACATCTGCCGTCGTGTTGCGAGCACCGCCACAATCAGCAGGGCGGTGCCAACGCCCATCAGGAAGAGCAGCGCAATCAGCATGGATCATGCGCTAACGGCTGGCATAGACGCACTCGATGGGGCGTTTGACGTAGGGCGCTTCCGTTTATCTTCTCTAGATGGCCTCACCGGGTTTGCAGTTGTGGCTTTCCGTTCCCGTTGCGCTCCGCACCGGGCGAACTTCACAGCCTCTCACCTACCCTGACAAGACTTGAGGGTCCGGGCGCTAGCCTGGACCTTCTTTTTAGGGCCGGAGGGCGAGCTTCCAGATAGTGGGGCGAAGCGCCCTCAGGCCTCTCGCCAAGCCTCCAGTTTACTTGCTATCGGTGAGGAAGATGAACCTGATGCTCGCGAAAATATTCGGCTGATGTTGGCCGTACTACCCGTTCTCTCGGACCATGGATCGTGGCGGAAGTTGAGGCTTTCCCCCACCTGTCGAACCGGGCAGCACCTGACTTGATCGAGCAGCCCGACTACATCCTTAAGGAGAAGCGGCTCTACAACAAGTGGGTGGCGACGCAGACGCTTGAGGATTATGCGTTGCGATACACCGCTGACGCAGCACGGCGCTGGGGGCCCCGCACGGTCGCCAGCACTGCAGTTGGGGCGACTGCCTTCCTGATCTGCGAGGCCATCGGAGCCTCAATCACGCTGACCTACGGTTTTGCGAACAGCGTCCTGGCGATCACCGTGGGCATGGGGCTGATGTTCCTGATCGGCTTTCCCATCGCATACCATTCCGCAAAGCGCGGGCTCGACATCGACCTTCTTACGCGAGGGGCCGGCTTCGGTTATCTTGGCTCCACCATCACATCTCTGGTCTATGCTTCGTTCACCTTCCTCCTGTTCTCGGTGGAAGCGACCATCATGGCCGTTGCGATCCGCGCCATGACCGGCATGCCAATGGCCATCGCCTATCTCGTCAGTGCCCTCGCGGTGATTCCGATCGCGCTTTACGGCATGAGCATGATCGCCCGGTTCCAGGCATGGACGCAGCCTCTCTGGATCGTGCTGCAGGTTGCTCCGATCGTGTACATCCTCTCCTCGGGACCAGCCGCATTGGCTGAATGGTCTCGCTTCACGGGGGAACTGGGCAGTCCCGACGGCAGCGTCAGCTTTCTCTACTTCGGCTTTGCGCTCTCTACTCTGCTGTCGCTGCTACCCCAGATCGGGGAGCAGGCCGATTACATGCGCTTTCTACCGCCAGAGGAGAAGATCGGCCGGACCGCCTGGTGGTCTGCGCTTCTGGTCGGCGGCCCTGGCTGGGCTCTGATCGCCGGCCTGAAGCTCTTGCTGGGTTCCTGGCTCGCTTGGTTTGTCTTGAGTACGGGCATTGCGGCCGATCATCCGACAAGCCCATCTGCACTATTTGGCGCCGTGTTTGAGCATATGAGCGGATGGCCCGCAGTGTCGCTGGTCCTCACCGGCCTGTTCGTGACTATTTGCCAGCTAAAGATCAACGTCACCAATGCCTACGCAGGCTCCATCGCGTGGTCGAACTTCTTTTCACGCCTGACGCATAGCCACCCCGGTCGCATTGTCTGGCTGGTCTTCAACGTCGCGCTGGCGCTGCTGCTGATGGAGAGCGGCGTCTTTACCGTCATAGGTCACGTACTGATCCTCTACGCCATCGTTGCGGCTGCCTGGATCGGCGCGCTCGCCGGTGATCTCATGATTTCGAAGCCGCTGCGGCTTTCCCCTCAGCACATCGAGTTCAAGCGCGCGCACCTGTATGACATCAACCCCGTGGGGGTGGGCGCCATGGTGCTATCGATCGCTGTCGCGGCGCTGGCGCACTCGGGTGCAATTGGAGAACTAGCTCAGGCGTTTGCACCAGTGATCGGATTGGCCGTGGCGTTCACCGCTGCCCCCGCCATCGCTCTGGTGACCCGAAGCCGCTTCTACATCGCGCGGCAGACCCGCTGGGCTCCCGGCGCAACGGAAGCGACGTGCATCATCTGTGAGAACTCCTTCGAGCTGAATGACATGGCTCACTGCCCGATGTACTCGGCACCGATCTGTTCTCTGTGCTGCACCTTGGAGGCGCGCTGCCATGATCGCTGCAAGTCGGACAGCCGGGCCACGCAGCAACTGTCCAATTGGCTCGCGTTGATCCTGCCTCGCCGCCTTGCAGGCCTTGTCCACACTGCGGTTGGGCAGTTCGCCATCGTCATGGCCGCCATCTTACTGATCCTTGCAGCCATCGTCGGGACACTGGCCAGCCTAATGGAACTGGCCGTTCCTGGGACCGCGTCGCGCTTCCAGGCGGTGTTGATCGGTCTGTTCCTCACCCTGTCGCTGCTGGGCGGCCTCGCGGCCTGGATCGTCGTATTGGTTCACCACAGCCGCCGCTCCGCCATGCAGGAGAGCGAGCACCACGTGAACCTCCTGCTCAAGGAGATCGATGCGCACAATCGCACCGGGGCGGAGTTACAGAAGGCCAAAGAGGCCGCCGAAGCTGCCAACATTGCGAAAAGCCGATACCTGGTCAGCGTCAGCCATGAAATCCGGTCGCCTCTCAATTCAATCTACGGTTACTCGCAATTGCTCGAGCGGGGACACGATGTTTCCCCCGCAGAGGCGGCCAAGGTCATCCGCAGAAGCTCAGAACACCTGACAAACTTGGTCGAAGGACTTCTGGACATCTCGCAGGTTGAGAGTGGCATCCTGCGCATCTCCACCGACACGGTTCGCTTCCCGGCCTTCCTGGATCAGATTGCGAATATGTTCCGGCCCCAGGCAGTGGCAAAGGGGATCACGTTCGAATTCGAACGCCCTGCGCACCTTCCGGGTTTCGTACGCACGGACCAGAAGCGGCTAAGACAGATCCTGATCAACCTGCTCTCGAATGCGATTAAATTCACGCATTCCGGTTCGGTGACATTCCGCGTCC
The DNA here is from genome assembly GCF_040813635.1 of Novosphingobium rhizovicinum. Taxonomy (NCBI): domain Bacteria; kingdom Pseudomonadati; phylum Pseudomonadota; class Alphaproteobacteria; order Sphingomonadales; family Sphingomonadaceae; genus Novosphingobium; species Novosphingobium rhizovicinum. Next base: position 68,869 of record NZ_JBFNXR010000051.1, read on the forward strand.
GTTATCGCAGCCAGGTTGCGACCATAGACATCATCGACACAGGCATCGGCATAGCGAAGGACGACCTCGATCGCGTGTTCGAGCCTTTCGACCGTGGAGCCAATCCGGATGCACACAAGCAGAAGGGTATCGGCCTTGGGCTTGCGATTGCAAATGCGCTCGTCCGCATTCTCGGAGGCGACCTTGCGGTGCAGAGCGAACTCGGCCGGGGCACGCGCTTTACCGTCAAGTTGATGCTCGGCCAGGTTTCGACTCCCAAGCTCGACCCTGCACCGATCGAGAACATAACCGGCTACGAGGGCGAACGGCGCAAGGTCCTTGTGGTGGATGACGATCCCGCGCAAACGGCCGTTATCAGGGGTTTGCTGGAGCCTCTCGACTTTGAAGTGTTCGAAGCCACCAGCGGAGTGGAAGGCATTGAGATTGCAACCCGCGAGCGGCCCGAGGTCGCGCTTCTCGACATCTCCATGCCCGGGGAATCCGGGTGGGACGTTTGCTCTCGCGTCCGCGAGGAACTCGGCGCGCACTGCCGGATCGTCATGGTGTCCGCGAACGTTCAGGAGTTTCGTCGCGGTGCCGACGGGTGCGCCAGTCATGACCTGTTTCTGAAGAAGCCGGTGGAGCTGGATGCGATACTGGATGCTGTATCAGACCTGCTTTCACTGCGCTGGATCGGTGGCGAGAACACGGCGCCTGTTCTACCACCGGTGGGTGAGCCGCCCCCCTTGCCGAAAGAGGCCAGAGACGTGATCATAGAGGTCGAGCGCGCCGCCATGATCGGTCATGTGAGGGGAGTCGAAGCTGCCATCCGGCGGCTGCAGAACGAGTTCCCCGAGGCCGCACCACACGCCGCACGCCTGCTCGAACATCTGGACCGGTTCGATCTCCAGATGCTGCTGAAGACCGCCAGGGCCTATTTATGAAGCCGGACGTTCCCTCCAGCGACACCGTCCTCGTCGTCGACGACACGCAGGAGTCGCTGCGCTTTCTCACCGACACACTCGAAGGCGCCGGTATCTCTGTACTGGTCGCGACGAGCGGCGCTGCGGCGCTTGAATTGCTCCAGCACGTCGTGCCCGACCTGATCCTCATGGACGCGGTCATGCCCGGCCTGGACGGATTTGCCACCACGCGCGCTATCAAGGCGCTGCCGGCCGGACCGCACGTGCCCGTGGTGTTCATGACCGGCCTGACCGAAAGCGAACACGTCGTTCACGCGCTGGAGTCCGGCGGGGTAGACTACATCCGCAAGCCCATCGAGGTTGATGAACTGCTTGCACGTGTGAAGGTACACATGGCGAATGCCCGCATCGCCCAAGGCAGCCAGTATGCTCTGGATGCAACTGGTCGCAGCCTCTTGGCGATCGGCGAAGGCGAGCGCGTCGCCTGGTGTACCCCCACGGCGGAACAGCTGCTCCAGGGCCTTACGCCCGCCTGGAGCCGCCACCACCCTCGGCCGCCGGAGTTTCTCTGCGCACCGCTGGCGCGTCTTCGCCAGTCTGATCAGTCACCGGGCGCCTCGCAGCGCATTGAGTGGAGTGACGGAAGAACTTTGGAACTGGTCGCGGTCGGCCGCTCTCGTCCGGGAGAGTTCCTGGTGCGGATTAACCTCATCGATCCGAAAGCCGATATCCTGCGCCTTCAGCAGCACTTCGATCTCACACTGCGAGAAGCCGAAGTGCTGCTATGGATCAGTCACGGCAAGCCCAATCGCGTCATCAGCGAGATCTTGTCGATCAGTCCCCGTACCGTGAACAAGCACCTGGAGCAGGTCTTTGAGAAGCTGGGCGTCGAGACTCGAGCGGCGGCGGCGGCCTTTGCGGTTCGGGTGATCGCTCAGTAATCGTCAGTGTCGCCCCTGTGTGGAGCGCGAGAGATCCGACAAGCATCGGCCCGGTCCGTGGCCAACTCGAGCAGGCTGGCTCCGTGTTCACTGGCTGTCACCTTTAAGGCCCGCTGAAGGACCCGGTAGCGCTCCAGCACCAGCCGTCCATCAGGGGTAAGGGACGTTCCGCCACCGTGCTGCCCTCCCTTGACGGTCGTAACGAGCGGAGACCGCCAGCAGGCGTTCAACGTATCGATCATGTCGCGTGTGCGACGGTAACTCAAACCGAGGCAGCGTCCAGCGGCTGCTATGGAGCCCTTAGTTGCCACCGCTTCCAACAGATCGGCTTTGCCCGGGCCGATCGCAATCGCATCGCCGACCATCACCTGCACCTTCACTTTCAACAAAGCAGGGTTGGATGCGCTAGCCATGGTACTCGATTGCCCTTCACAGAATGTCAGTCACTTCGATTGACACCTTTGCCGTGCTCCTGCGATGTATATCGAGACATACATCGATGCGAGGTTATTCTGCTATGCCCCCTGTGCTGATGCGGTGCGCTCTGGCGCTCCTTGCGCTTGCGCTTCCGGGGGCGGTGCAAGCACAGTCGGTCCCCAACGTCGCAGCCGCATCAGACTTGCGTTTCGCACTTGCAGAGGTGACCAAGGCATTCAGGCGCGACACCGGCCATCGGGTCAGGCTAACCTTCGGATCATCGGGTAATTTCTATCGTCAGCTTCAGCAGGGCGCACCTTTCCAGCTCTTTCTCTCGGCAGACGAAGGCTACGCGCTCAAGCTGGCGAAAGCGGGCAAGACAATAGATGGCGGCAGGCTCTACGCAATCGGACGGCTTGCTGTGGTCGCACCCAGAGGCTCACGGCTTAAGGCGGACAGCAATCTGAACGGCCTAAGGACCGCGCTAAGCAAGGGGCAGGTAGCGCACTTCGCCATCGCCAATCCTGAGCACGCGCCTTATGGCGACAGGGCAGCGCAGGCGCTCAAGCACGCCGGACTGTGGGGCCCGCTTTCAGGCAAGCTGGTGCTGGGCGAGAATGTCAGCCAAGCTCTCCAATTCGCCACATCCGGCGGTTCACAGGGCGGCATCGTCGCCTATTCACTGGTGCTTGATCCGACGGTCAAAGCAAGGACGCAATTCGCTCTGCTACCGGCTTCCTGGCACGCGCCTCTTCGTCAGCGAATGGTACTCATGAAGAACGCGAGTCCGGTGGCCAAAGCGTTCTATCGCTACATTCAGCAGGATCCGGCTAGACGCATATTGGCGCGCTATGGGTTTGCGCTTCCCAAATCCGCCGGCACCTGATGGATCTGGCCGCATTACAGCTCTCGCTGCTTCTCGGCATCTGGACCGTCGCGATCCTGCTACCGATTGCTCTCGCGGTCGGGCGTTGGCTCGCAACGGCTCGCTTCCGGGGCAAGGCCGTCGTCGAGGGAGCACTGACGCTGCCTCTGGTGCTTCCCCCCACAGTTATCGGGTTCTACCTGCTTGTAGGTTTCGGACCGGAATCTCCGGTGGGGCGGATTTGGACCGATCTCGCAGGGCGGCCGCTGGTTTTCAGCTTTGAAGGCGTCCTGCTTGCGTCGGTGCTGGTCAACCTGCCCTTTGCAGTCCAACCTGCGCAGCGAGCGTTCGAGGCCGTCGGCCAGGATCTGCGCGACGCAGCCGCGGCCTGCGGACACTCGCTTTGGCGAACGATCTGGAGGATAGAGCTTCCCCTGGCCTGGCCGGGCCTTCTTACAGGAGCGGTGCTCGTCTTTGCACATACACTCGGCGAGTTCGGCGTCGTCCTGATGGTAGGCGGCTCCATACCGGGCGAGACCCGCACCCTTGCTCTCTCGATCTACGACAGGGTTCAGGCCTTCGACAACGCGTCCGCAGCACGTATGGCCGGTCTGCTCATGGCCATCTCGCTCGCTGCCGTGAGCACGACCTTCGTGCTTGCCGGAAGGAGCCGGCGGATTGGCTGAAGGACTTCGCGTCGAACTCCACCAACGCGGACCCATTCCGCTAAACGTCAGCCTTTCCGTCGCACCCGGAGAAACGCTGGCTTTGGTGGGGGCCTCTGGGGCTGGTAAGTCAACGATCCTGCGGACGATCGCCGGGCTGCATCGTGCAAGCCAAGGGCGGATCTTGTGCGCCCATGAAACATGGTTTGATCAAGAGCACGGGATCGACCTGCCTGCACGCTCACGGCGCGCCGGCGTCGTTTTCCAGTCCTATGCGCTGTTCCCGCACAAGACCGCCCTTGGAAATGTGGCTGAGGCGATGCTGGAGCTTCCGCGTGATCAACGCCACCCCCGGGCGGCCGAACTCCTCGAACAAGTACAGCTCGACGGATTGGAGAAGCGTTTTCCCCACCAGCTATCCGGTGGACAGCAGCAGCGGGTGGCGCTCGCCAGAGCACTGGCCCGTGACCCTCGTGTTCTACTCCTGGACGAGCCCTTCTCCGCCGTGGATCAACCCACCAGGCGTGCGCTTCAGATGCTGCTCAGCCGGATACGCCGCTCAACCGCCATACCGATTCTGATCGTCTCGCATGATGTGGAAGACGCCTCGCGCAGCGCGGATCGACTCTGCTATTTGAAAGCGGGGGAGACGGTCGAGCAAGGCACTCCGCGTGCCATGCTGGACAACCCGGAGACGCAGTTCGCCCGGTGGCTGAACGGCAATAGCTGAGCCGAGTTGCCCGCGCTCCGTCAGTAACACGCTTCGACAGCCCTTCCCCTACTGCACCCTGCCAGCATAGAGAGCTGGACGAAATAAAACTTATTCGGGGGATTCAGGTTGGATATGAAACAGGCGAAGGTCCGGAGTGGCCAAGGCGTTGACACGATCACGATCGAAAAGGCCGCTGTACCGGATCCGGGCCCTGGCGAGGCGCTCATCCGCATCACCGCCGCCACTCTGAATTATCGCGATCTCATCGTGGCGAAGGGACTCATTCCGGGCCTTGGCAAAGAGCCTGAGGTGATTCCCCTGTCATGCTCTGCGGCATTTGTGGAGGCAGTCGGCAGTGGTGTCACCCGTGTGGCGCCGGGTGATCGCGTCACCCCCATCTTTGCTCCGCATTGGCTTACGGGAGGCGAGCCGGACCCACGAATGCTCGGCGGCCCCATCGACGGTGTCGCTCGTCAGTTTGCCGTCTTCGAAGCGGAAAGCCTTTGCAGGCTTCCGGATATGATGAGCGATCTGGAGGCCGCTACACTCTCGTGTGCCGCGCTCACCGCCTGGTCCGCTCTGACGTCGAGCCGCATCACGTCACCTGGCGACTGGATACTTGCCCACGGTACAGGTGGTGTATCGATCGCCGCATTGCAGCTTGCCAAAGCGATGGGCGCCAATGTTGCCATCACCTCATCTTCGGACGCAAAGCTGGCCCGTGCAGCTTCGCTTGGTGCCGATTTGTGCATCAACTACAGGCATCAGCCGGACTGGGCAGCGGCCGTACGCACTGCGCTTGGCGATAGGCCGATTGCCAACGTGATCGACACGGTCGGCGCTGTGCAAGTTGAAGATAATGCCAGCCTGCTTTGCGAGGGCGGGCAACTGTCCGCGATCGGCATGCTGGGATCCGACTTCAGCTGGAACCTTGCAGGTGCGGATGTAAACCTTGCCCCGATCGGCGTAGGCAACCGTGAACAACACGAAGCGATGACCCGGTTCATGGTGGAGTGCCAGATCAGGCCCGTGGTCGATGTGGTCTATGACCTTGAACGCCTGTCAGATGCTTATCATCACCTGGAAAGCGGAGCATTCTTCGGCAAGATCGGTATCAACCTTCTGTAGATATCGCGCCGTCCGCGGTGATAGCCGGAGAGCTATCGACCGCAACGAGAAGCG
>NZ_JBFNXR010000051.1:74573-138730 GCF_040813635.1 Novosphingobium rhizovicinum
CTGCGCGTTGGCAGGTGCGGCGCTTCATGTAGTCAGTCACACCAGGCCAGCAGACCCAGCGCAGGACAGGTGCTTAGTTGACCGCGTCCTTCAGGCCCTTGCCGGCCTTGAACTTCGGCTGGCTGGAAGCCTTGATCTCCATCGCCTCACCGGTACGTGGGTTACGGCCGGTCGAAGCCTTGCGCTTTGCGACCGAGAAGGTGCCGAAGCCCACCAGGCGTACTTCGTCACCATCCTTCAGCGCGCCGGTGATGGCATCGAACACGCCTTCGACCGCCTTGGTGGCGTCGTTACGCGTCAGACCGCTGGAATCGGCGACAGCGCTGATGAGATCGTTCTTGTTCATTACGGGAACCCCCTAGCCTTTCAGTGGAACAGCCATCGGTGAAGAAAACTGGATTCGTCTTGCGAATGGGTCCGGAATTGAGCGCCTTTTGTGGCTGCTGTCAAAGCGAAAAGCCGCGCTTCCACGGCGATTTATCTCGTTTCTCAGCCGCTTTTCCGTGAAACTGGGCCATGAATGACACAGCGCCCAAGCGAAAGCACGTCCTCAAACAGAAGGGGCAGGCATCGCTGCCCGCCCCTTTCATGTATTGGCGCGAAACCCGCGGAAGGCTTAGCCTTCGTTGCGGACGTCGCGACGTTCTGCAATGCGCGCACGCTTGCCGGTGCGGCCACGCAGATAGTAGAGCTTTGCACGGCGAACCACACCACGGCGCACAACCGCGATGCTGTCGATGTTAGGCGAATAAAGCGGGAAAACACGCTCAACGCCTTCGCCAAAGCTCATCTTACGAACGGTGAAGTTCGAGCCCATGCCACGGTTCGACCGCGCAATGCACACGCCCTCAAAGTTCTGGACGCGCGTACGGGTGCCTTCGACAACCTTTACGCCGACGCGCACGGTATCACCCGCACGAAATTCGGGAATGTCCTTGGCGGCCTTGGTGATTTCCTCGGCTTCGATCTGCTGAATCAGGTTCATGTGCCTGGTCCTTCGTCGTTTTGCTGCGCGCCAGAGGCAGACTGGACCCGAGCGTCCCTGCGACGCCCCCAAAGGTCCGGCCTGCGTGACCGTGTATCGTCCTCCGCCTTGGCCTGACGCCAGGCGGCGATCTTCGCATGATCCCCTGATCGCAGCACTTCAGGGATCGTACGCCCTTCCCATTCAACGGGTCGAGTATAATGCGGGTACTCGAGAAGGCCGTCTTCGAACGACTCCTCCGCCCCGCTGGAAGCCGCGCCCATTACGCCGGGAAGCAGCCGAATGCAAGCATCCAGGAGCATGATAGCGGCGGGTTCACCGCCCGAAAGCACGATATCGCCGACCGATACTTCCTCCACGTCTCGCCCTTTGAAAATGCGTTCGTCGAACCCTTCAAAACGGCCGCACAGGATCGTGACGCCGGGACCAGCGGCCAGGTCGCGGACGCGGGCTTGCGTGATCGGCTTGCCGCGCGGCGTCATGGCGATAACGGGCGCTGCGGGATTGAGCTCGCGCGCATGATCGATTGCGGCAGCGAGGACGTCGACCCGAAGGACCATCCCTGCCCCTCCGCCAGCCGGAGTATCATCGACAGTACGGTGCTTATCTGTCGAAAAACCGCGGATCTGCACGGGGGTCAGGGCCCATTTGCCCTCGCTCAGAGCCCGGCCGGCAAGGGAAACGCCGAGCGGCCCCGGAAACATCTCAGGATATAGGGTAAGAACTGTCGCGGCAAAGGTCATTGCGGCGCCTTGATCCTATTCTGGCTCTACGGCAACGCCGAGGGTTTGCTAATAGCGGACGCGTAGAGGGCCCTATTCCGAGACGAACGGAGATGCGACGATCAGTCGTTCCTCATTCCACTCCGGCACGGCAGCCGAAGTCATCGGCACCATGAAGCGGCGACGCTTTCCGTCGGCTGCAGGAGGACGTTCAATCTCCAGCACGTCGCCAGCTCCAAAGTTCTCGACGGCAATGCAGACGCCCAGATCCTCCCCTTCATCGGAGACCGCATCGAGCCCGATCAGATCGGCGTGATAGTACTCACCATCGCCCAAGGGCGGCATGGAAGACCGCGGTACTGTCAGGGTCGTCCCGCGTAGCTTCTCAGCTGCGGTACGGTCAGCGATCTCGGCGAAACGGGCGATTGCGCCCCCCTTGCCGTCGTCGCGCACCTTCTCCAGCGTCAAGGTATCATGGTTGAAGGCGCGATAGCGCTTAAGCGCCACCACGCCTTCACCAAACAGCTTGAGGCGAACTTCGCCCGTCACCCCATGTGCGCCGGACACTGCGGCAAGGGTGACGGGACGATCCGACTGCAAAGGCATTTCGCGCGCCTGGCCTTAGCCCTCAGCGGCGTCCTGTGCGCTCTCGACCTGCGGGGTCTCGGCAGACGGCTCCACAGCACCTTCGGCCGGCTGCTCGGCAGATACGCCCTGCGCTGCTGCTGCAGCCTCTTCGGCTTCACGCTGCTTCTCAGCCTTGTCCTCGGCGCGCTCCTTGGCCTTCTTGCCCGGCTCACCCTTCTGAGGGTTGTTGCTCGCGGGGCGCTCCTTGATGCCCGCCTTGTCGAGCATGCGTGCGACGCGATCGGTCGGCTGGGCGCCAACGCCGAGCCAGTAGCGAATGCGATCCTCGACGAACTTCACCCGGTTTTCGTCTTCCTTGGCCAGCAGCGGGTTATAGGTGCCGACCTGTTCCAGATACTTGCCATCGCGCGGCGAACGCGAGTTCGTAACAACGATCCGGTAGTAAGGACGCTTCTTCGCTCCACCACGCGACAAACGGATTGCAACTGACATTATAGACCTTTCTTTACAGATATTTAGATTTATTTCTTACCAAACTTGCTAAGATCAGGGATCCCACCGGCACCGCCCAGCGCGCCGCCGAGGCCCGGCATGGCGGCGTCGATGCCGCCTTTGCCGAACATGGCAGCGAGCCCCTTGAGACCGCCCATCTTCTTGATCTGCTTCATGGCCTTGGACATCTCCATGTGCATCTTCAGCAGCTTGTTGACGTCCTGCACCTGCGTGCCGGAGCCGTTGGCGACACGGATCTTCCGCTTCGCATTGAGCAGGGCCGGATTGGCTCGCTCCTTCACCGTCATGGAACCGATGATCGCGTCCATACGCAGAAGCACACGATCGTCCATTCCGGAGGACTGCATCGCCGCCTTGGCCTTCTTCATACCCGGCATCATGCCGGCCAGTGCGCCGAGCCCGCCCATGTTCTGCATCTGCTTGAGCTGCATGCGCAGGTCGTTCATGTCGAACTTGCCCTGCTCCATGCGCTTGGCAAGAGCCTCGGCCTCCTCGATCTTGACGGTCTCGGCAGCCTTCTCGACGATCGAGACGATGTCGCCCATGCCAAGGATGCGGTTGGCGACCCGGCTGGGGTGAAAAACTTCGATCGCGTCGAGCTTCTCACCCGTACCGGCAAACTTGATCGGCTTTCCGGTCACCGCGCGCATGGACAGCGCGGCACCGCCCCGGGCGTCGCCATCCATACGGGTGAGCACGACACCTGTGAGGTCGACCTGCCCGGCAAAGGACTGCGCCACGTTCACCGCGTCCTGGCCGGTGAGCGAGTCAACCACCAGAAGGGTCTCTCGCGGCACCGAAATCGCAGAGACCGCCTTCATCTCGTCCATCAACTGCTGATCGACGTGAAGGCGTCCCGCCGTATCGAGCAGCAACACGTCGAACGCCTGCAGCTTGGCAGCATGCAACGCCCGCGTGGCGATCTCTGCGGGTTGCTGACCTGCAATGATCGGCAGCGTTGCCACGCCGACCTGCTCACCCAGGATCTTCAGCTGTTCCTGCGCTGCCGGACGGTTGACGTCCAGCGAAGCCATCATCGCCTTCTTCCCGTGCTTCTCCTTGAGAAGCTTGGCGATCTTCGCCGTGCTGGTCGTCTTACCCGAACCCTGCAAACCGACCATCATGATGACGACCGGCGGGGTGGCGTTCAGATCGAGTTCCGGAGTCGTTTCACCGCCGAGAGTCTCGATCAGAGCGTCATTGACGATCTTGACGACCTGCTGCCCCGGAGTGACCGAACGCAGCACTTCTTGGCCGATCGCCTTTTCCGTGACCTGATCGACGAACCGGCGCACCACCGGCAGCGCAACGTCCGCCTCGAGCAAGGCGATACGAACTTCGCGCATGGCATCGCGAACGTCTTGCTCCTTGAGCGCGCCGCGACCGCGCAGCTTGTCGAACACACCACCGAGGCGATCGGAAAGGCTGTCGAACATCGCGTTCACTCCACTTGCGGCATAACGCCAAAAACGCCGGCGGACGAAACCTCGTCAACCAGCGTGTAAATAATCACCCCCGATGCAGATCAAAGAGCCACATCGAGTATGGTGAGATTTGCTTCAGACCGGATCGGGAATGAGGGGCTTCGAGAACCGGAGCGCAACGTCATGCAGTACGTCAGCACCAGAAACCTAGAAGGCCGCCGTTCGCAGCCCGGTGTGGAGCAAATATCACCACGTTCGGGAATGGTGGAGCCGAGGGGGATCGAACCCCTGACCTCTACAATGCCATTGTAGCGCTCTCCCAGCTGAGCTACGGCCCCGTTCCATTCATCTACCAGACCCTGGGAGGTCCGGCACCCCCGAGTACCAGCCCCGGGAGGCCGCCCCTCTAGTGGGGCTCTCCGGGGTTGGCAAGGGGAAAATTCAAGGGCGACTGTTTTTGCAAGTCGCCCTGAAAACCTCAGGTGTCGTGCTCGTTCTCATCATCGGTTCCACCGATGCCGAGATCGTCGTCGCCACCCAGATCCACGTCGTTGTCGGGTGAATCGCCGTCGTCATCGATGTCGAGATCCTCATCGGCAAGATCGGTGTCCTCTTCTTGGACAGCCTCCTTCTTCTGAACCTCTTCGAAGGCAACGGGCTGCTTTGACTTCAGCACCGGCTCCGGATGCCACGTATTGCCGCACTCGATGCAGGTGACCGGGTCATCCTTGCCCAGATCATAGAATCGGGTGCCGCATTTCGGGCAGCCGTGCTTGGCGCCCCACTCAGGCTTGACCATGAAAAATCCTCATCTGACGCACACCAGACGGCGCGCGCGGAAAACCTGTACTTGATGGTAAGGCCCTGCAGCGAAATCAAGCCGCACAAGCCGCATCAGGGCGCGCGCCTTGCCATAGGGCACGCCCGCTGTCAAAAGCCGCGCGCTCCCAACGCTGCACCTCTTTACGAAAGCTCCTAAGTGACTGCCGATCCTGCTGCCCTCATGCACCCCCGCCGTTTTTTGCCGACCGGGCCCTTGCGAGGACGCATCAGGGTCCCCGGTGACAAGTCGATCAGCCACCGGGCCATCATGCTTTCGGCACTCGCAGTGGGGGAGAGCCGCATCTCAGGCTTGCTCGAAGGCGAAGATGTGCTGGCAACGGCTGCCGCGATGCGCGCAATGGGTGCGCAGGTGGAGCGAACCGGCGAAGGGGCATGGGCGGTCCACGGCGTCGGAGTGGGCAGTCTGCTCCAGCCCGAGCAAGCACTCGAGATGGGCAATTCGGGAACATCGACGCGTCTTCTGATGGGGCTGATCGCCAGCCATCCTATCCAGGCGACGTTCACCGGTGACGCAAGCCTCTCGAAGCGGCCGATGGGGCGAGTGATCGAGCCCCTCTCGCAGATGGGAGCAGAAGTGAACGCCAGCACCGGCGGAAAACTGCCGCTGATCCTGCGCGGCGCTGCACCGGCTGTGCCGATTTCCTACCGTCTCCCCGTGGCGTCCGCACAGGTAAAAAGCGCGGTGCTGCTCGCAGGACTGAATACGCCAGGCGTCACGACCGTCATCGAACCGGTGCCGACCAGAGACCATTCAGAACGAATGCTGCGCGGTTTCGGCGCAGAAGTAAGTGTCGATATCGAGCCGGACGGAACCCGCGTCATCAGCGTGACAGGCCATGCGGAACTTCGCCCCCAAGTCATTGAAGTCCCTGGAGACCCGTCATCTGCCGCCTTCTTCCTGGTAGCGGGGCTGGTCGTCCCCGGCAGCGACCTGGTAGTAGAGAACGTCGGCCTTAACCCGACCCGCGCCGGCCTGGTGGAAGTCTTGCGTGCGATGGGCGGTTCCATCGACGAAGTCGCCAGACGCGAAGTCGGTGGTGAGCCAGTCGCCGATCTACGTGTCCGGCACTCGGCTTTGAGCGGCATCGAAGTCGACCCTGCACTTGCGCCAAGCATGATCGATGAATTTCCGGCGCTCTTCGTGGCAGCCGCCCTCGCCCAGGGCACGACAATCACCACGGGTCTCGATGAACTCCGAGTCAAGGAATCAGACCGCCTATCTGTCATGGCCACGGCCCTGCAAGCTGCGGGCGCGCGCTTGGAAGAGCTCGAAGACGGCCTTGTCATTCACGGGTCGGCAGGGGAACCCTTGCGCGGAACACAAGGTGCCATCGCCACTCACCTCGACCACCGTATTGCCATGTCGATGGCCGTCGCCGGGCTAGCAAGTCGCACTGGCGTCGAAGTTGACGATACGCGACCGATCGCCACCAGCTTTCCCGCCTTCGAGACTATGCTCGCGCAACTGGCAACTGAAGAGCCCGCAGTATGATTGTCGCCGTGGACGGGCCGACCGCATCGGGTAAAGGCACGATTGCTAAGGCCATCTCCTCCCATTTCGGGCTCCCTCATCTGGACACGGGACTGCTCTATCGAGCGGTTGGCCGTCAATGCGCGCTCAATGGCGGCGATCCGGATGACAGCGCGGACGCTCTGGCCGCAACAAAGTTCGCAGATGGGCTGCTACAGGACCCAGAGCTTCGCTCGGAAGTCAGCGGTGGTTTGGCGAGCAGAGTCTCATTGCACCCGGCTGTACGACAGGCACTTTTCGACCGTCAGCGTTCATTCGCCCTGCGGCCTGGAGGCGCTGTTCTCGACGGTCGGGATATCGGTACGGTCATAGCGCCCGATGCTCAAGTTAAGCTATTCGTCACCGCCAGCGTGGACGCTCGCGCAAGGCGTCGTTTCCTTGAGATGCAGCAACAGGGTCGCCCCACAACACTGGCTGACATTGCCGCGGATCTGGCAGAACGCGACGCGAGAGACCGAGAGCGCTCTGACGCACCACTGCGAGCAGCATCGGATTCCATCCTGCTCGACACGTCGGATCTCGAGCGCGAAGCGGCCGTCGCCGCAGCGATTGACCTCGTTCGATCAAAGGTAATCTGAGGCGCAGCTCCCACCTGACCGCGCGGCCAATTTCCTTGCGTTTCCGGCGAGACAGCGATAAGCGCCGCCGGTCTGCCAGGATCCAACGACTCTGAAGGACGCCGTAGACGGTAATCGGCCCCTACGGCAGTTCGGCCCTTTTTGGCCCGTTGACCGCATGGTGCGGCGGCGGAGGAAAGACCGGCGGAACCAACCGCCTGGCCGGAAAAGCGATAGATAGAGAGACACTCTGCATGGCCACTGCGGCAAATCCTACTCGCGATGATTTCGCGAAAATGCTCGACGAGCAGCTCGGCGGCGCCGGGGACGAAGGCTTCGAAGGCCGCGTCGTCAAGGGCACCATCACAGCAATCGAAAACGACAAGGCCGTTATCGACGTTGGCCTTAAGAGCGAAGGCCGCGTTTCGCTGCGCGAATTCGCCCGTGGCGAAGACGAGCACGGCCTGAAGGTTGGCGACGAAGTCGAAGTCTACGTTGACCGCGTGGAGAACGCCGACGGCGAAGCGATGCTGTCGCGTGACCGCGCGCGCCGCGAAGCCGCCTGGGACAAGCTCGAAAGCGAATTCGGCGAAGGCAAGCGCGTAGACGGCGTGATCTTCGGCCGCGTCAAGGGCGGCTTCACTGTCGACCTCGACGGCGCCGTGGCCTTCCTGCCCGGCTCGCAGGTCGATATCCGTCCCGTGCGTGACGTCGGTCCGCTCATGGACATCCCGCAGCCCTTCCAGATCCTCAAGATGGATCGCCGCCGCGGCAATATTGTCGTGTCGCGTCGCGCCGTCCTGGAAGAGACCCGCGCCGAGCAGCGCAGCGAACTGATCGACAAGCTGACCGAAGGTCAGGTTATCGAGGGCGTGGTCAAGAACATCACCGACTACGGTGCATTCGTCGACCTCGGCGGCATCGACGGCCTGCTCCATGTCACCGACATGAGCTACAAGCGCGTCAACCACCCGAGCGAAGTCATCAACATTGGTGACACCGTGAAGGTGCAGATCATCCGCATCAATTCCGAAACGCAGCGCATCTCGCTGGGCATGAAGCAGCTCGAGAGCGATCCCTGGGAAGGTGCATCGGTCAAGTACCCGGTCGGCGCGAAGCTGCATGGCACTGTCACCAACATCACCGAATACGGCGCCTTCGTGGAGCTGGAGCCGGGCATCGAAGGCCTGGTCCACGTTTCCGAAATGTCCTGGACAAAGAAGAACGTCCATCCGGGCAAGATCGTCTCGACATCGCAGGAAGTCGACGTGGTGGTCCTCGAGGTCGACTCCGAGAAGCGCCGCATCAGCCTTGGCCTCAAGCAGGCAATCGGCAATCCTTGGGAGGACTTCGCGGAGAAGCATCCTGTGGGATCGACCGTGGAAGGCGAAGTCAAGAACGCGACCGAATTCGGTCTGTTCATCGGCCTTGATGGCGACGTCGACGGTATGGTTCACATGTCGGACATCGCATGGGGCATCTCGGGCGAGGACGCTCTGGCGCTTCACCGCAAGGGCGAGCAGGTCCAGGCCGTGGTTCTCGACGTTGACGTCGAGAAGGAGCGCATCTCTCTCGGCATGAAGCAGCTTGAGCGCGGTGCTCCGGCAGCTGGTGTCGCAGCAGGCGGCAGCGGTTCGCTGCGTCGCGGTGAAGTCGTTACGGTCACGATCCTTGAAGTGCGCGACGGTGGCCTGGAGGTTCAGGCTGGCGACGATGGTGCCACCGGCTTCATCAAGCGCTCCGACCTTGGTCGCGACCGCGACGAGCAGCGTCCTGACCGCTTCCAGGTGGGTCAGAAGCTCGATGCTATGGTCATCGGCTTCGATCGTTCGAAGAAGCCCAACTTCTCGGTTAAGGCGCGTCAGCTCGCCGAAGAGAAGGAAGCGGTTGAGCAGTATGGTTCTTCCGACTCGGGTGCGTCGCTGGGCGACATCCTCGGCGAGGCGCTCAAGAACCGCTGAGTTTAAGACGACAGGCGGGCTCGCAACTCGGGCCTGACCTGCACACGACAGGGCTTGCAGCACTGTCACAGCCAAATAAAGAAGCCCGTCCGGCATTGCTGGACGGGCTTCTTCTTTTCGCACGCGCGATACAGCACTTCCGAGTTGACCGCTAACTATCAAGGAGTCCGGAAAAATCCGGTGCCAGGAGATCTGGAGCATTTCCGCTCAAGGGGTAAATCTCTAGTACGGTGCGCGAGGAGAGATACCATGCTCGAGGTCCATCAGTTCCCCTGCCTGTCCGACAATTATGGGTTCCTGCTGCATGATCCTGCGACACAGGAGACGGTCTGCATCGACACTCCAGATGCAGAAGCGTACCTGCGTGAGGCGCATGGCAGAGGCTGGCAAATCACCCAGATCTGGAACACCCACTGGCATCCTGATCACGCTGGCGGGAACGCCATCATCAAGGCAGCGACCGGCTGCACCATCGCCGCGCCGGAAGAGGATTCTCACAAGATCGAAGGTGTCGATCGAACGCTCACAGGCGGCGACACCTTGCGTATCGGAAGCTATACAGCCCAAGTCATCGATGTTGGGGGCCATACCCACGGCCACATCGCCTACTACCTACCGGAGGCACGTCTCGCGTTCGTCGGCGACTCGCTGTTCGCGTTGGGCTGTGGCCGGATGTTCGAGGGAACGGCACCGCAGTTCTGGCGCAGCCTGGAGCGCCTGAAGCAACTCCCGCCTGAGACACTGCTCTATTGTGCACACGAGTACACGGCATCGAATGCCCGCTTCGCTCGGTACGCCGATCCCGACAACGCGGCTCTTGCAGATTACATACGCGAAGTTGAGCACCTGCGTCAGCGTGGCCTCCCCACAGTACCGATGAAGCTGGAGCGTGAAATCGCCACGAACCCCTTCCTAAGGGCCGATTCTGACGAGCTTCAGAGACGTTGGGGTGGAAAAGATCCGGTAGAGACCTTCGCCACTCTCAGGCAGGCAAAGGACACATTCTAATCTTTAATGGAGCAACCACTGCGCGTGAGAGCCACTTCGTGGGGCTGTAGTGCGTAGAAGCATTATCAAGATGACCTCTTTGCAGCCGAAGGCTCGGAGAAGAGGCGCTGGCAAATCCGGACTGTCTCCGCTCAACGTGGAGACGCTCTAAAACCTTGGACCAGCGGGCGATCTGATTGCGGACACGAGCCCTGCCCATCTCGGCTATTGACGTACCTGACGTATCAGACACCGGGACCGTGGCATGACTTTCTCATACGAAAACCCCCGCGCTAGGCGGGGGCTTGTCTTGATCAGCACATCTGGCAAAACTTTAGATTGCGCCGATCGACTGATCCACCATGGCTCTATCTGCATCCGCCGTGTAGTTCGTGCGGATGAGACCTTGAGCTGCACCTGCAGCTGCGGCGGCAGCCTTGATGCGGACCTCCGAGAGAGCGGCGAGTTCAGCCGCGCTGATACGATCCTCCGCCATCTTCTCGCGCCGCGCGATTAGATCACGGGTGTCGACTTCCGCTTTAGCAACGATGGCTTCCGCCTCACGCCGGGCGTGATCGAGCATGGACGCCGCATCCTTCTCCGCGTTCGCGATCTTATCGGCATACTCCTTTCGGAGCGCCTCCGCCTCAGAACGAAGAACCTGAGCCTCAGCAAGCTGTGCCTTGATCTCGTCGATCTTGGCATCAAGCCCACCTGCGACCATCTTATGAACGCCCTTCCAAAGCGCGATCAAGATGAGCACCAACATAGATGCGCTGACGACGGCGACTGGCGGCGCCACTCCCAGCAGCAGCGGCTCGGCATGATGAACCTCTGCTCCGGCATGCACGCCATTTTCCGCAGGTACACCGTGGTCCGCCGCGGGCATTGCGGTGTCAGCCATGAGCCATCGTCTCCTTCACTGCCGAGCGTGCGGCGCCTTCGTCGACCGAGAGACCGGCGATACGGTTCACGATTTCCCGCGCGGCATCGCTTGCCACGTTTTCAATCTCCGCAACCGCTGAAACGCGGGCTTCAGTAATGCGAGCCTCTGCAGTCGCCAATCGCTCATCGATCGTGCGCTGTGCAACTGCCAGTCGATCTTCTGACGCGACTGCAGCCTTGGTCCGGGCCTCGGCAATCAGTGCCTGCGCCTGGGCGCGGTTCGCGTTCTCACGCGTACGCCAAGCTGCCTCCTCACCATCCGCTTCGGCGCGAGCGCGCTCTGCGGCTGCAAGGTCGTTAGCAATTTGCTTGTCCCGCTGTGCGACGGTGTCCATCACCTTTGGAACCATACCCCGTCCGACAAGGAAGAAGATGAGGCCAAAGAAGACGAGCAGCCAGAAGATCTGGCTGGCATAAAACTCGCCCAGCTGTGCGATCTGAGGCATGGATCAGCCCTGTTTGAGGAAGCCGTAGATACTATGCCGGAAAGGTCGCCCCGCACAATGCGACGCGACCATCCAGCGTGCGACTGATCAGGCGAAGATCAGAAGCGCGGCGACGACGAACGAGAGCAGACCGAGAAGCTCCGCACCGGCGAAGCCGATGAACAGACGGCCCTGCTGTGCATCCGCCGCACCGGGGTTGCGCAGCGCGCCTTCGAGGAACTTGGCGAAAACCGAACCCACGCCGATCGAAGCGAGACCGCAACCGATTGCAGCGAGACCGGCACCAAGCAGCTTTGCAGCTTCTGCGTCCATTTCAAAAACTCCCTTTTTAAAACCGTTAGTCGATGAAGATCAGTGAAGGTTCTCAGCGTCGTTCAGATAGACGCAGGTGAGAAGCGCGAACACATAGGCCTGGATGCCGGCCACGAGCAATTCGAGCGCGCAGATACCGATCATCAGGATGAAACTGGGTAGCCCGGCAAGCGCGAACAGACCGATGTTGGCATTGCCGCTGCTGATGACGAAGCTGGAAAGCACCTCAAGCAGAACGTGCCCTGCCATCATGGCAACGAACAGTCGCAGGCCGAGGCTGAACGGACGCACGAGGAAAGAGATGAGCTCGACCACGAAAATCAGCGGGATCATCACCAGCGGCGTGCCGTGAGGTACGAATAGCGAGAAGAAATGCAGCCCATGCCTTGCAAAGCCAACGATGATGACGATGGCGAATGTAAGTACCGCCAGAACGCCAGTCGCCGAGAAATGGCTGGTGAACGTGAAGGCATGAAGTCCGATCACGCCCAGCGGGAGCAATCCGAGGAAGTTGGCGAACAGAATGAACATGAAAAGCGAAAAGAGATACGGGACGTATTTCTTGCCTGCCGGCCCGACGTTGGCTGCGAGAAGCCCATCGATAAAACCGGTGAAGCTCTCAACCGCCATTTGCCAGCGGCCGGGCACCAGTTGCCGCTTCATCCCACCCGCGACGAACAAAACGAGCAGAACGGCTGAGATCGCCATCCACAACGCAGAGTTCGTAAAAGGGATATGGTAGCCCGCGATCTGCCAGTTTTCCGTACCGAACAGAGGTTCGATAGTGAACTGATGCATCGGATCGACTTTGCCCGCCTCGGCTGCCACGTCTTACCTCTTGCCTTATCTAGAACATGCGCAACAGCGCCCGAGGAGATCCCAAAAGGATCAGTCGGAACGCCGGTTCGACATCCGGATGATGTTCCTGAAGGCTACGATAATTCCGAGGAACATCATAACCAACAGACCCCAGGGCGCGGTTCCGGCGAAGTGGTCGATCACCCAGCCCAAGAACACGCCTCCCACGATACCCCCCAGCAGGTCAGCGAGAACGCGATTTCCGGCACGATAGCTATCGTCCGATTCCGCGTTAGACGCTACCTTGGTGCGCGCTTCTTCCCGCTCTCGAGCGGCACGAAGCCGCTCGTTAAGCGCGTCAACCCGCGCATCCTCGCCAACAGGATCTCGTGCGTCAGCATCATCGTTCATGTCAGCCCCCCATATTCATCAGGAACTTTCGACACGCCCGACGACCTGCCCGCCGTAGGCACCGGCCCCTTAGGGTGGGGTCGGAACCAAGTCAACCGGTGCAGGAGCTTTGATCCGGTTTATCCCGCTCCATTCCCTCCGTCCGGCTGTTTACGGGCAGCGTGGGTCGCGAATAGGCGCCCCGGAGCCGCGGGTCTGCCAGGTGCCGTCAGGCGCCTGATACTTCTCGCCGGGCGCGGTACGCTGAATCAGGATGCACCCTTGCGTGAATGCATACTCCTGCACCGTGACGTTCTGCGCACCGGCGCGGTCCGTATAGTTGGCGCGGCGCTGAATATTGATCTTGTCCACCAGGGCGCGGACGTCGCCAGGAGCCGCTCCGACAACCCCCAGATAGCCGTCCGGCTTCTCGCCTACCTGGCCAGCGGCGCGTGCGGCGGCGTAGGCCGGATCGCGTTGTGCCCACGCAGGCCCCGCGATAGCTAGGGATGCCAACGCAGCAGCAGCGGCCAGGGCCGACCAGCGACGGGAAGAGAATTGAGCGATCTTTTTCATTAAAAAATATCCGGATTGGCTTCGATGTTTTGCTTCACGTCCTCAGCAAGGCGGTAAATCACTTCCTGCTTAATATTGATATTGAGCTCAATGACGATCGGCTTGTCAGGTGCGTTCACCGAAATGCAACCTCCGAGTCCTGCGACCAGCGCTAGTAGTACAGCCGCCGCGGGTAGTTGCAGCGGTGCCCCCTTGCGGTCCTGTCCCGCGGCGATTTCGCGATCTTCCGCAAGGCGAAGAGGAACGACTGGGTTAAGGCATCTCATGGCACGGTCTCGCTTGCGGTCGGCTGAATAAGGGGTTGCTGGGTATCGATAGTGACAGAGGGCGTTCTCAAGCGCGGAATGGGTTGTCCCTGCGCGTCTACGAGTCCCAAGGACCGCGGGTCCCTTACGTACGAGGAGTCGTAGAGAGATTTGAAAGATGTAAGTAGCTGGAAGAACGGAGCCCGCAGATTCACAATGAACTGAATTGGCAGTTTACCGATACGCCGGGTAATAAAGTTCCTGGAGGCGCCCTCGCCTTGGGTGACGCCGGAGAATCGCAAGCGGGTGACGAGTTCCCCCTCTATAGCCCCATTCATCCCGATGCTCATTTCGCGGTAATCGAGAGACCGGAGCGCATCGAAGGCGAAGTTCGCCATCGTGGAAAGATCCTTGTACGTCAGTTCCCCCACGTAGGAGACGTTTCCGCCGGGTGGGCGTGAGATGAGAAGGCCATCTACGATCCGCCCGCCGTTCTGATCGAAGACAAGCGGCAAGGTTCCGTCGAAAACGCCGGTCGCGTTAAGATTGGCGATGTCGAGGCGCTGAACAAACAAGGCGGCATCCGCGCCCCTCAGCTCAAGGGTGTACCGCTGCACCTCGTCAGTGCCGACCGCCATGGTCGTAGGCAGCAGGCGCAGGGTTCCGCCGACGAACGGCCAACGCCCGTCCTGCACCTCGATGACGTAATTGGGACGCAAGGCGAATGTGATCTTCCCGTCGTTGACCTCGATACCGGGATTGATGGAGGCAACCCGCAGCTCTTGACCGGGTGCAGTGACGAGGCCCAGCAGATCGGTGAAACGAACGGTCCCCGAGACCCCTTGCACCGGTCCGAACGCAGCAGCGAAGTCCAGCCTTTCCGTTGAGAACTGCCCGGTGCTTTTTACACCAGCGTCATCCCACGCGATCACACCGTTGCCGCGGACCGTTCCCTGGGTGTTGGCGACGACGCCTAAAGCAAGTGTGGTCAGCGCCTCAGGTTGAAGATCCGGGCCAAAGGTAATTCCTGACACCGTCAGGTCGGCACGCCCCCGCGCCCTCGAAAGATCGTGACGTATGTCTGCGAGCAGAACTGCTCGGCCACTTCGAGGCTCGCGCAACAATGCCTCGGCCTGGATAACATTATCCCTCAGCGTGAGCGTGGCGTTGCGCGCAATCAGCGGCTGGAAGCGATCGACCTGCTCGCGATCCTCGAGGCGAAACGCGCCGTCGCTCAAGGTCAGGACACCTTCGGCGTAGCGCCAGACACCACGCGTATCGTGGAGATCCAAAGGCACTGCATATAGCGAAACGTCGGACCCGTCGAAGCTTCCGCCAAGCTCACCCTGCGCCTGCGCGGTCAGGTTGGCGATCCGGAAGCGCGACGCTGTTGCCTCCGGCCCCAGTCCCACTTCTACCGATTCCGCAGTGATCAAACCCGGGTACGCGAATCCCACTTGGCCGCTTGCAAGGCGAATCGGTGTCTCACCCAGACGCCCCGTAAGATCGAGAGCCGCCAATCCCCCGGCAACACTCAGGTTGCCGGCGGCCAGGCGCATCAGGGGGCGTCCGGGCACCGGGCAAACGGTGACCCGCCGCCGATCAATGGCAAGATTGGCGACCGCCAGACCGTCAAAGCTCACCTGCGTGCACTCGTGCCACAGAGCAAGAGCTCCGGCATGCAGCGTACCCTCCACAGGCAGAAGGAGATTTCGCGCCCCCCCGCCAGGGAGCGCTCCGCTCATCAAAACTGCGCCGCCGAAGCTCAGGTCGCCGGACTGCGACTGAACGATGTTGAAACGTGGCACGGCGATGCTTGCGTCCGCTGCGCGATAACTCGGCATCTGCATTTGGAGGCTCAGCTTGCCACTATCGGAACGCTCGACGCGCCCAGCAATTCTTGGAAGCCCCTTACCGCCGGTAACGTAATTGCCGCTGACGGTTGCCAATGCGCTGTCTTTGCCCAGAAGCTGGAACCGGGAGACAGCGAGCAACGCCTCTCCGCTGCGCCCTCTCAGGCTCGCACGCGGCACGACGAGTGACAGACCTTCTGGGCCCCGACGGGCAAGAAAACTGCCGTCTAGTTTACTGCCGCGCGATTCTCGGCGAAGGCTGGTGCGAAGCTGTGCCAGCAGAGGCTGGAGCAATGTGCCCTGAGTGCCCTGCTCTGCCTGTACCAATGCATCGTGCAGCGTGGCACCGACCGCTAGGTTATCGGCGTCAACGTCGCCCTCGAGCTGCAGACGTGCGAGTTGCTGACCGCCGCGCAGCCTTCCGGTCACATGGAACCGCGCTGCACTCGCCTGACTTGCTTGCAGCTGACTGGCGGAGATGTCGTAACGCGCGGTCAACTGGTCGTTGCGATACGTGAATTTCCCTGACCCTTCGAGCGCCTCTGTAGTACTCTGCCCCACACCTGCGCCGCGATTGACGAGCTCGACTGTGCCCTCACCTCCGTCGAGCGACGGCGCGAGCGTCACGTCCAGTTTGAGGGCAGTGCGAGCCAGGCGCAGGGCTTGCTCAGAGCAAGCGAGGCCGCCCATCCGCAGCGGGCCATCCCAACGCGGCTTCTCGGATCGGATCGTTAGCTGGCCATATGCCGTGGTATTGCGAAGCCTACAGTCGCCAACCTGCAACTCTGGAGCGACTGCGGCGATCTCGCCAGAAAAACCGCTGCGCAGCGGCCCCGCTCCCTCAACCTTGACCCCGACAGGACCGTACTCGCTTTCAACAAGAGCGCGCCCGTCGACAATGGCGACGTCGGTATCCGGAAGGCGAAACGGCTCCTTGCTTCCTGTAAACAGAACTTTGTCGAGGGCGCCAAAACTCGGCTGGCCGTCTACGATACTGCCGTAAAGACGCGGGCGGATGAGTGTAATGCGGCCGACACCCGGCAATCCGAAGCGCAGCCGCGTTGCAACTCTCACCTCGGCTATCGTGAGATCGGGCCGATTCGCATCTCCGATCACAAGATTGCGGATGATCTGTTCATCAGGCCCGATCTTGGCAATCTCGTAACTGCCAGACAGGCCCAAGCCCTTGAGCTGGTCTTCGATATAGCCATCGGCGATGGTCTTGCGGCTAAGCCAAGTGTACGCAATCGCTGCGGCAATAAGAACGAGGACGCAGGCCAGCAGCAGCCGAATCAGCCGTCTCGGCAGCCGCTTTGTGCTTTCGTTTGCGGGCAATTCTTCTTCGTCGACCATCCTAGGCTCACTTGCGCTGAGGAACCTTGAAAGGCAATGAATTCCCGCTGATGGCCGACGAACCAAACCTGTTTGGCGCACCTGTTGCTGCTCCGCCTACCGTCGGTCACGACCCCAGCGGTCACCGAAGCCGGCTGCGTCAACGCTTGCTGGAGGGCGGCGACGAAGCGCTCGGCGACCATGAAGTCATCGAGATGCTGCTCATGCAGGCAGTTCCCCGACGGGACATGAAACCTCTCGCTCGCACCTTGCTGGACCGTTTCGGATCCCTGGCGGGTGTTCTGGCGGCCGACAGCCGCACCCTCGCTGCACACCCGGGCATGGGTGAAGCGACGGCCGCAGCGCTTAAGATCGTGACTCTTGCCGCGCGCAGGCTCGCGCGTCAGCGGATCCGAGAAGCACCGGTGATCAGCTCATGGCAGGCCCTGATCGACTACCTCACCATCGACATGGCTCACCTGACTCGCGAACGCGTGCGCGTTCTCTACCTCAACGCGCGAAACATGCTCATCATGGATGAGCATGTCGGAGACGGCTCCATAGATGAGGCGGCAATCCACCCGCGCGAGGTAATCCGGCGTGCGCTCGATCTCGGCGCGACGGCGCTGATCCTCGTCCACAATCATCCGAGCGGCAATGCGCAGCCGAGTCGGGCCGACGTCGAGATCACGAATCGCATCGCCGAAGCAGGTCGCCTGCTGGGCGTGACAGTGCACGATCACATCGTGATCGGAAAGGAAGGCCATGTATCGCTACGAGCGAAAGGGCTGATCTGATGTGCGTCGCCGCGGCGGCCTGGAATGCGCACCCTGATTGGCGCCTTGTGGTGGCGGGCAACCGGGACGAGTATCACGCACGCCCCGCCGCCGCGCTGGAGCGATGGGCCGATGTGCCGGGTCTGATTGCCGGACGTGATCTCAGCGGTGGTGGAACGTGGCTGGGCATCCATGATGCGGGCCGGTTTGCGCTCGTCACCAACTTTCGCCAGCCGGAGGGCCCAAAACCTGGGCGTCCCTCGCGTGGCGGGCTGGTCACCGACCTGCTGGAAGGCCGAACTCCTCAACACCTCGCAGAAATGAACCCGTTCAACGTGATTCACTGCGATGGACCAGACGCATGGTTCCTGACTAACTTTCCGAGCGTACACCAGGAACCGCTGGCATCTGGCATTCACGGGCTGTCCAACGGCGGTTTTCACGACCGTTGGCCCAAGACGCTCCAGCTGGAGAGCGCATTAAGAAGCTGGCTGGTTCAGGAGACCAGCGACCTGACGCCGCTGTTGGACGCACTGAGGGTTGAGACACCCCCGCCGAGTACTGCGACGGCGTCTGGAGGGCCCGAGCCGCGCTTTGCGCCCGTCTTTATTAGCGACGCCCTGTACGGTACTCGCTGCTCAACCGTGGTTGCCGTCAAACGCGACGGAAGCGGGACCATCGCCGAACGGCGTTTCGATGAAGAAGGAATCGCGACTGGGGAAACCCGGCTGGACTTTCGCTGGCCTGCAACCTAGCGGCACCGGCACTACTTCAGCCACTTTCCTGGATAGATCGAGGAGTTCGCCATGGTCCCCCGCTACGCCCGTCCCGCCATGACTGCGATCTGGGAGCCCGAAGCCCGCTATCGCATCTGGTTCGAGATTGAGGCTCACGCTGCGGTGAAGATGGGCGAACTCGGCGTCGTTCCGGAAAGCGCCGGCCGCGCGCTGTGGGACTGGTGGGCGACCAATCCCGCTATCGATGTCGCTGCAATCGATGCGATCGAAGCCGTGACCAAGCATGACGTGATCGCGTTTCTGGACTGGGTGGCGCAGCAAGTCGGGCCCGAGGCGCGATTCATGCACCAGGGTATGACCAGTTCCGATGTGCTGGACACTACGCTCAACGTCCAACTCGCCCGCGCTGCAGACATCCTTCTCGATGACCTCGATGCGCTACTCGCTGCAATCAAGCGGCGGGCCGAGGAGCACAAGTACACGCCAACCATCGGCCGCAGCCACGGTATCCATGCCGAACCGGTGACCTTTGGCCTGAAACTGGCGCAGGCCTACGCCGAATTTGCCCGCTGCCGTAAGCGGCTCGTCGCCGCACGGGAAGAGATTGCCACTTGTGCCATCTCGGGTGCCGTGGGCACCTTCGCCAACGTTGACCCGTCCGTGGAAGAGTACGTTGCACAGAAGCTCGGCCTTGAAGTCGAGCCGATCTCCACCCAGGTGATCCCGCGCGACCGGCATGCGATGTTTTTCGCGGTGTTGGCTGTGATTGCCAGCTCGATCGAGCGGCTCGCAGTAGAAGTTCGCCACCTTCAGCGCACAGAAGTCCTTGAGGCAGAGGAATACTTCTCACCCGGACAGAAGGGTTCGAGCGCCATGCCGCACAAGCGCAATCCCGTTCTGACGGAGAACCTCACCGGCCAGGCCCGCATGATCCGGTCCTACGCGATGCCGGCCATGGAAAATGTCGCTCTATGGCACGAGCGGGACATCTCGCATTCGTCGGTAGAGCGCTTCATCGGCCCCGACGCAACGATCACTCTGGATTTCGCTCTTGCCCGCCTCACCGGCGTCATCGACAAGCTGCTCATCTATCCGGAGCGCATGCAAAAGAATCTCGACCGGATGGGCGGGCTGGTGCACTCTCAGCGCGTTCTGCTTGCGCTCACACAGGCCGGGCTCAGCCGCGATGAATCGTACCGCCTGGTTCAGCGCAACGCGATGAAGGTCTGGGAATCGGATGGGCAACTCTCGTTGCTCGAATTGCTCAAGTCCGACCCGGAGGTCGCAGCAGCGCTGCCAGCACAAACCATCGAGGAGAAGTTCGATCTCGGCTACCACTTCAAGGAAGTGGATCGCATCTTTGACCGCGTCTTTGGTGCCTGAGGTCGGCTCTTCCGGGCCTTCGGCTGCCGTGTTACCGCTTATGCTCATGGTCTCAGCGTGAGGGAGATAGAACATGCAGGTCATACGCACGCTCCTGTGGGTCACGCTGACAGCAATCCTCGTGGCCTTCATCGCCATGAACTGGACGAAGGTGCCCGTGAATTTCTGGCCTCTCACCGGTGGCAACTACGTCCACTTCGAATGGCCCGTCGGGGTGGTGGCGCTCGTGTTCTTTCTCTTCGGTGCCGTCCCGATGTGGCTAGTTCACCGTGCAGCACAGTGGCGCCTGAAGCGGCGAATCCACTCACTGGAAAATACGATGCTCGCCGTCGGTGCATCACCCTCGCCGGCGATGCCCGAGGCGTCCCCCTCAATCGAACCCGAGCTCGCGGCGCCTTCCCTCGCGCCGGGCTCATCAGCCTGACTCTGGAAAACAGCAGAAGATGAACCGGAATCCCGTTTACCTCGCACTGGATCTGCCGCGCCTAGATGCTGCGGAAGCCCTCGCCCGCAAAGTTGCCGGCCATATCGGCGGGATCAAACTGGGCCTCGAATTCTTCTGCGCCCATGGCCACCATGGCGTTCTCGAACTGCACAAGCTTGGCCTGCCGATTTTCCTCGACCTCAAGCTGCACGACATTCCCAACACAGTCGCCGCTGCGATGCAGGCTATCCATGTTCTGGAACCGGCGATTGTCACCGTCCACGCAGCAGGCGGGCGAGCCATGATGGAGGACGCCAAGGCAGCCGCGGGCGAGCACTGCAAGGTGGTGGCGGTTACGGTCCTGACCAGCCTCGACGAGGCAGATCTGTCCGCGACGGGAATCTCCTCCACCGCGCATGACCAAGCGCTGCGTCTCGCCGAACTGGCGCACTCTGCGGGTCTCGATGGGATCGTCTGTTCGGGGCACGAGGTTGGTGCCGTGCGTCAACAGTGGAAGGACGGCTTCTTCGTCGTGCCGGGATTGCGGCCCAACGAGAGCACGGGAAAAGCATCTGGCGATCAGAAGCGCACCGTCACCCCGCGTGAAGCGCGTGATGCTGGTGCTTCGGTGCTGGTGGTCGGGCGCCCGATCAGCCGTGCAGAAGATCCCCTCGCCGCAGCACGAGCGATCGAAGCCACTCTGTAGGACGAGGTCGGCAGCTTACCGGCTCCCTGGCTTCTGATCTTTGTTAATCGGTTCAGCCTGACGCAACCTCGCCAGCGGCAGATCGTTCGGCGATGCATAGGATGGAGGAACCCGAATGAAATTTGTCCCGCTTGCTGTCGGGGTGGCACTCGCCACCGCATCTGTCGCGCCGGCCCACGCGCAAATGACGCCAGCGATCCCGGCTATCGACGCCGGCCATACGCTGCTGACGGTGACGGCGGAGGGCTCTTCGACGCGCCAGCCGGACATGGCGCTATTCAGCGCAGGCGTGACGACGCAGGGCGACACAGCGAGCCAGGCCATGGCCGAGAACTCGCGCAAGATGACGCAGGTGATCGCAGCTCTCAAGCGTGCGGGCATCGCAGAGCGGGACATCCAGACGAGCAACCTGAACCTCAGCCCGGTCTATGCTCAGCCCAAGCGGCTGCCGGACGGTAGCTATGAGGATCAGGGGCAGAGAATCATTGCTTACCAGGTAAGCAACACCGTCTCCGTCAAACAGCGTAAGCTGGGCGATTACGGCAAGGTGATCGATGCGCTCGTCTCGGCCGGAGCGAACCAGGTGAATGGGCCCAACTTCATGCTGTCCAAGCCCGAAGTGGCAATGGACGAGGCGCGCGCCGAGGCCATGAAGACGGCCCGGCAACGCGCACAGCTTTACGCGCAAGCTGCGGGCCTGCGGGTCGCGGGTATCGTGTCCATCAGTGAGAGCGGCGGCTATGCGCCACAACCGCCCATGTATCGCGAAATGATGGTAACGTCGAAGCGGGCGGATGCTGCTCCGCCTCCACCAGTCATGGGCGGAGAACTGGAGACGAACGTCAATCTGACGGTGCAGTTCGAACTCACACCCTGACGGTTCAGCGCCACACGCGCTGCGCCGAGCTTAGGCGAGCTCTTCCAAGGGCGTGAATATGATATAAGGGCGTCGTTATGACGACGCCCGCCATAAAGATCTGCGGCATCAACACGCCGACTGCCCTCGACGCGACTATCGCAGCTCGCGCCGATTACGCTGGACTAGTGTTCTTCCCTCGCAGCCCCCGCAATGTCTCACTCAACGATGCCGCCATCCTGGGCTCGCAGGCGAAGGGACGGATCGGCACGGTCGGTTTGTTCGTTGATGCCGATGACAGCTTGATAGCTGAGGCCGTCGCCGCAGCATCCCTCACCGTTTTGCAACTGCACGGGACAGAACCGCCCGATCGAGCGGCACACCTGCGCTCTCGGTTCGGTCTGCCGGTGTGGAAGGCTGTCTCGGTCGCCGGCACACAAGACCTCGCCCGCGCCGCATCCTACCGCGGTGCTGCCGATCTCGTGCTTTTCGACGCAAAGACACCTCCGGGCACTCTTCCAGGCGGGATGGGGTTGAGCTTCGATTGGTCGCTGCTCAATAATTGGTCCGGCGGGGTGAACTGGGGGCTCGCCGGTGGCCTCAGTGCCCGCAATGTCGTGAACGCACTGCAAACCACACGAGCATCACTCGTGGACACGTCCTCGGGCGTCGAGACCGCGCCGGGTGTGAAGGACCCAGATATGATCGCCGCCTTCTGTGCCGCCGTGCGCGGTGCCTGAAACCCCTCAAGCTGCGTCACCGCCCTTCAGGGCCGTGGACAGCGTAGACCCATTGGCTTAGGCGCAAGTACATTATGAACGCCCCAACTCAGCAAGCGAACAGCTTCCGCAACCAGCCTGATGATCAGGGACACTTCGGTCGATTCGGTGGCCGCTATGTCGCGGAAACGCTGATGCCGTTGATCCTCGATCTTGATAAGGAGTATCGCGCCGCGAAAGCCGATCCTGCTTTCCAAGCGCAGTTCGACGATTTGCTGGAGCACTTTGTAGGGCGGCCCAGCCCTCTCTACTTTGCGCCGCGGATGACGGAGCATTACCGCTCGCTGGCATCCAACGGCAAAGGGCCGAAAATCTATTTCAAGCGCGAGGAACTTAATCACACCGGCGCGCACAAGATCAACAACTGCGTCGGTCAGATCCTGCTCGCAATGCGCATGGGCAAGACGAGGATCATCGCGGAAACCGGCGCCGGTCAGCACGGGGTCGCGACCGCGACCGTTGCGGCACGCTTTGGCCTGCCTTGCACCATCTTCATGGGCGCCAAGGATGTGGAGCGACAGAAGCCAAACGTATTCCGCATGAAACTGCTCGGGGCCGAGGTTCGTCCCGTCACCAGCGGTGCGGAGACGCTTAAGGATGCGATGAACGACGCCCTGCGCGACTGGGTGGCGAACGTACATGACACGTTCTACATCATCGGCACCGCTGCCGGCCCGCATCCCTATCCAGAGCTTGTACGCGATTTCCAAAGCGTGATCGGAAACGAGACTCGTGAACAGATGCTCAAGGCAGAAGGTCGCTTGCCCGATATGCTGCTTGCTGCCGTTGGTGGGGGATCCAATGCAATCGGCATGTTCCATCCGTTCCTCGATGATCCTGACGTCGAGATGATCGGAGTGGAAGCGGGCGGTCATGGTGTCGAAACCGGGCAGCACGCCGCGAGCCTCACAGGAGGCAAGCCGGGAATCCTTCACGGCAATCGCACCTATCTTCTGCAGGACGAGGATGGGCAGATCACAGAGGCGCACTCGATCAGCGCGGGGCTCGACTATCCTGGACTCGGCCCTGAGCACTCTTGGCTCCATGAGAGTGGGCGAGTGAAGTACATCCCGATCACTGACGATCAGGCGCTCGAAGCATTCCAGTTGTGCTGCAGCCTTGAAGGAATCATCCCAGCGCTCGAGAGCGCCCATGCGCTTGCGGCGCTTCCGCAGATCACCAGCGCGATGGACAGCGACAAGCTGCTTGTCGTCAATGTTTCGGGTCGCGGCGACAAGGACATCTTCACCGTGGCAGAACACTTGGGGGTGGATCTCTGACATGAGCCGGTTCGCAAACGCATTTGGCAAGGGGCCGGCCCTTGTCTGCTTCATCACCGCTGGAGATGGCGACACCGCCGCGAACCTCGATGCTCTAGTGGCTGGAGGAGCGGACGTCATTGAACTGGGTATGCCGTTCACCGACCCCATGGCGGACGGCCCCGCCATTCAGGAAGCGAACATCCGCAGCCTTCAAGCCGGCACTCGCACCAGCGACATCTTTCGTATCGCGACCGACTTCCGCCAGCGGCATCCGCAAGTGCCCTTGGTGCTGATGGGCTATTCGAACACCATGACTATTCGTGGGCCGGAATGGTTCGCTGCCGAATGCATGAAGGCGGGCGTCGATGGGGTCATCTGTGTGGATATTCCGCCAGAGGAAGACGCCGACCTTGGCCCCGCTCTGCGCGATGCCGGCGTATCGCCGATCCGCCTCGCGACGCCCACGACCGATTCGGAGCGGCTGCCCGCCGTGCTGAACGGGTCTTCCGGTTTTCTATATTACGTCTCGGTCGCAGGCATCACGGGCGTGCAGCAGGCGGCACAGACTTCCATTGAAGAAGCCGTGGCGCGCCTCAAGGCCGCGACCGACATTCCTGTTGCTGTCGGGTTTGGCGTGAGAACTCCTGAACAAGCGAGTGCAATCGCGCGGGTCGCGGATGGCGTGGTTGTGGGCTCGGCTCTTGTCGAACTGGTAAAGCAGCACGGAAACGCTGCGGCAGAGCCGATACGCTCGTTCACAGCCACTCTTGCCGAAGCCATTCACAAGGCTCGCGAGATCGCGTGATCTTTGCACTCCTTCCCCTTTGAAAGGCGGACGGATGAACGATTTTGCACAATCTGATTCGCCAGAAGTGCAGCGGCAGTTGGATCGGCTTGCCGCTCTCTCCCTGCCGCAGGGGCGGTTCGGCCTTGAGACAATCAGCACTCTGCTGGCAAGGCTGGGCAATCCCGAGGAGCAGATCCCGCCAGCCTTCCATGTGGCTGGGACGAATGGGAAAGGTTCGACTTGTGCCTATCTCCGGGCGATCCTTGAGGCCGATGGCCTCACGGTCCACACTGCGACCAAGCCCCATCTGGTGCGCTACAACGAGCGTATCCGGATCGTCGGAAAGCTCATTGAAGACCGCTACTTAGCCGATCTTCTTGAGGAAGTTCTGGATATATCCGCAGAACTCGCAGTCAGTTTTTTCGAAGTCACGACTGCAGCGATGTTTCTCGCGTTTGCGCGGGAACACGCGGATGCATGCGTCATCGAAACGGGTTTGGGCGGTCGTTTCGACGCAACCAACATCATGCGCCACCCTGCGGCTGTGGGAATTGCAACTTTAGGGATCGATCACGAAGCATTCCTGCTCCGCCCCGAGGAAGGCGCACCCGAAGCACCGCTTGCGCGGATTGCCTTCGAAAAGGCAGGTATCATCAAGCCAGGGGTGCCTGCATGCACCCTCAGCTACCCGGATGACGCGACACTGGAAATCGAGCGCGCCGCCATGGCTGCCGGTGCACCGCTCCACATGCGCGGCATGGATTGGGATGCGACAAGCATCGACGTGCTTGAGTATCGTGACCGGCATGGCGCGCTGACCCTGCCGCTGCCACAGATGCCTGGTTCCCATCAGGCGGAGAACGCAGCCCTCGCCATTGCCATGCTGCGCCACCAGGACCGTGTCAGCGTGTCTGTCGAAGCGATGGGTCGGGGTATTCGGGATGCTCGATGGCCGGCGCGGCTGCAAAAGCTCGATCAGGGACCTCTCACGGCCTTGGCCGGAGACCGGGAGGTATGGCTCGATGGAGGTCATAATCCTGATGCGGGCCGCGCCTTGGCGCGGCACTTTGCTGACCAGAAACTGCATCTCGTGCTCGGAATGCTGGCGAACAAGGACCCCGAAGCAATTGCCGGCCCTCTGGCGCCAGGCACTGCGAGCCTGCAGGCTGTGCCTGTTCCGGGACACGAGAGTCACCCAGCCCGTGCTTTCGGCCGCGCAGCCCGCGCAGTATCCAGCGTCGAGGTGGCCTTGGCCAGCCTTCCCGAAGACCGGCTCCCCGTGCTGATCGCCGGTTCGCTTTATCTGGCTGGCGAGGTGCTTAAGGCGAACAACGAGGTACCGGACTGAGATTTGCTCGAAGTGCCCTACTTCTTATCTGAGCTGACCTGCGGATCGCCGACTTCCCCTGCGGTCCCCATCGCAGCGTCGACCAGGCCGCGACGCATCATCCACCAGAACAGCACGATTCCGGGCAGCGCGGCAATGGTCGTAAGCAGATAGAAATTCACGTAACCAAAGGCCTCGATCAAGGCGCCAGCTGTGGTACCGGTCAGGAAGCGCCCGACGATGCTCGCCGCCGCCGAGATCAAGGCGTACTGCGTGGCTGTGAACCGCAGATCACACAGCGCAGAGAAGTAGGCCACGACGACCACGCCGCCGTATCCGCTCGCCATATTCTCGAAGCCGATGGCGCCCGACATGCCGAGGTTCGAATGTCCCGCCTGGGCGAGAAGAGCGAAGCTCAGGTTCGAGATCGCCATCAGCACGAGTGCAATCAGCACGGAGCGCTTGAGGCCGAGGCGTGCATAGGCAACGCCCCCTATAAAGATGCCAATGAGGTAGGCCCAGAAACCCACGCCGACATCGTAGATAGCAATTTCGTCGTTGCTGAAGCCCAAATCGTTGAACAGCAGCCGAAACGTGAGGTTGGCTAGCGTATCCCCGATCTTGTGCACGAGGATGAACGCCAGCACCAGCAAAGCGCCGGTGCGCCCGAAAAACTCCCGGAAAGGCACCACGATCGCCTCCCAGACTTCGCTGACTCCCTTTCGTTCGATCACGACCTGCCGCCGTGGAGGCTCCCCCAGCAAAAGCGCCGTTGCCATGGCCGGAACCGCGAAAATTGCGCATGCGATGTACGCTGAGCTCCAACCGTACCTCTCGGCAACCACAAGCGCCAAAGCTCCGGCCCCGGCCGAGCCCAGCCGCCATCCGTACTGGCTCATTCCCGACCCCGTACCGAGCTGGTAGGGTTTGAGCGTCTCGATCCGATACGCGTCGATGACGATGTCAAAGGTGGCGCCCGCAACGCCCACTAGCAATGCGGCGACGACGGTTCCCGCCAAATCCGTGGCCGGGTCGACAAGGGCGAGGTTCACGGTCGCGGCGATCACGAAGAGACCGACGACCAGCATCCAGGAGACCCGCTGCCCCATGCGGCCCAGCAGCGGAAGTCGCACTCCGTCCACGACCCAAGCCCAGAACACCTTCAGATTATAAACGAGGAAGGCCAGGGTAAACGCTGTAATCGTTGACTTTTGCACGTCATTTTGTGCGAGCCGGGTGGTCAGCGTGGCTCCTATCATTGCGAAAGGAAAGCCTGACGAAAGCCCGAGGGCGAGAGCGGCAAGCGACTCCTTCTCGAAGTAAGGTCGAACAGACCGCCAAATGCCGGTCTGCGAGGCTTCGATGTCAGTCGTCTGGCTCACGCCGATCCTTTCCGTGCAAAGCTCCGCCTGCATAACGTTGGCTGGCACGATGGGAAGGCTAGATGACAAGCCGATCAACAGCTATGCGCGGACAAATGTCTCAACCTCCTCGAAAAGCCGGCGACCGGCGCGGTCCACCGCGTGGCCCTAACACGAACTCGCGAGGCCCCTTCCCTCGCTCTCCCGGACGCCCTGCCCGGCGTCCGGGTGACGCAAAGCCGACCGCAAACACCGGCGCTCCACAAGAGCGCCGAGAGGGTGAACGGATCGCCAAGCTACTTGCGAGAGCGGGTGTCGCCAGCCGCCGGGAGGTGGAACGCATGATCGCGGACGGCCGCATCAAGATCGGGGACGACGTCGTCAGCACTCCCGCCACGGTCTTGAAGGACCTGCGCGGTGTGACGGTAGATGGCAACCCGGTCAAAGCGGCAGAAGCAACGCGCCTCTTCGCTTTCCACAAGCCCGCCGGCCTCATAACCGCAGAACGCGACCCGGCCGGTCGCCCCACGATCTACACCGCACTGCGCAATGCCCTGCCTGCAGGGGCGGGACGAGTGATGCCCGTGGGAAGACTGGACTTCAACACGGAAGGGTTGCTGCTCCTGACGAACGACGGAGAGTTCAAGCGCCTTCTCGAACTGCCCGCGACCAAGGTCACCCGCACCTATCGCGCGCGCGCTTTCGGCACGGTGACGCAGGCGCAATTGGAAGAGCTGATCGAAGGCGTAGAAATCGATGGCATGCACTATGGGCGGATAGACGCTAATATGGAGCGTCGAACCGGCCGCAATCAGTGGATCGAAATGCGTCTGACCGAAGGGAAGAACCGGGAAGTGCGCCGCATACTCGAGCACTTGGGCCTGGAAGTCAGCCGGCTCATCCGCGTTGGGTATGGCCCCTTCGCGCTCGACCAATTGCCCAAAGGCACGGCCGTGGAGATCTCACCCAAGCAGATCGAGATGTTCCGCAAGAGCCTGGGCAGCGCAGCGTGAGGATCATCGCGGGCGAATGGCGTGGACGTAAGCTCACGGCGCCTGAGGGAGAGCTTACGCGACCCACTGCTGACCGGACGCGCGAGACGCTCTTCTCGATGCTCACCAGTCGCTTGGGAAGCTTCGAGGGCTTGCGTATTGCAGACCTTTTCGCCGGCTCAGGCGCATTGGGTCTCGAGGCGCTTTCGCGCGGGGCGGCCAGTTGCCTGTTCGTCGAACAGGACCCAGCGGCGATCCGCGCGCTGCGCAGGAATATCTCCGGCCTTCACGCGCAAGACCGGTGCGACGTGCGTGCCACATCCGTGTTGTCACTCGGTGCAGCGCGAGGTGAACAGCTCGACCTCCTGCTTCTGGATCCGCCTTACGAAACCGGCGCAGGCGTGGTTGCGATCGACAAGCTGACGCGGCTTGGGTGGGTCGCGCCGTCTGCCTGGGTCAGTTTGGAAACGTCCCGCGCCGAAAACGTATCTCTAAAAGGATTTACAGTCGACACTGTACGTGATGTAGGAAAGGCGCGATTGCACCTCATGCGCCCCGAATAATCCGAACTCAGGGTCGGATGCCCGAAGCTCGGATACAAGCAGGACCTTTGTTCTACCGGCGGTCCGGATTGCGACAGCTGTCCTGTACCGTTCGGCTGCACACCGGGTATTCCTTGTCCATGGCGTCGGCCGGCGGCGGTGTCAGCGCACCCTTGTAAGGCCCGCCTTCATAGCTTTCGTCAGCCGGCATGGCCGGACGCGCAGCCTGGTTCGCTGTCTGCGGGTTTGGCACTCCGGTCGTCGGAACACCCATTCCGGGAGGGTTCGCCTGACCTGCGGGGACGCTCGGCGTCCGACCTTGCAACTGGTGGACAATGGACCGCCATGCAAGAGCGCGCTGTTCAGGAGACATTTGGTAGAGACGTCCACGCTGATCTGGCGTCAGTGCCCAGAACCCTTCCTGCTGCTCGGGAGTCAGAGTCCAGAAGTATGTCTGCTGATCGATCGGCAGAGTGTCATAGCCAGAGCGCCGATCAGACGGCCACGTGTCATATACGGTCCGCTGCTGCACTGTCATTGTGGTCGAACGCGCATCGCCTGAGTTCCAGCTGCTGCTGGAGGTCGGCATTTCCATTGTCTCCGTCGTAGTGACTGTCGTCGTTCCATCCGGCGCTGGCGCTGGCGTGGTGGTACCGGGTGGAAAGGGAGCAGGCCTTGGCATAGGTGACGTGCTATTCTCCGGCGGCTGCATCCCGCCACTACTAGCCGCGCCCTGCGCGATCGCGTTGGAAGGCAGGGTAGCGAGTGCAAGTGCCACAGCACCGCACGAGAGGAACTTGCGCATCGTCACACTCCATAACACAACGATCAGGTCAGCCGACGCTCGTGGAGGGTAAATGTTCCCCCCAAGCGCCGAACCGGCCTTGCGCAGCGCCAGTTCGTTCCCTAGCTGTTCACGGGTGACTGGCTCCATTTCCCCGCATTTCGAAGAACCTGCAGAAGCGTTGGTCGGAGGTTTGAACTCTCCGCAGCGAGAGGCAGTGCTAACCACCGAAGGGCCGGTTCTGATGCTCGCAGGCGCGGGCACCGGAAAAACCGCAGCCCTGACCGCTCGCCTGGCCCATCTTGTGCGATCGAGAAGAGCATGGCCCTCTGAAATCCTCTGCGTCACGTTTACCAATAGAGCAGCTCGCGAGATGCGTGAGCGCGTGGGTCAAATGATCGGACCCGCGGTGGAGGGCATGCCTTGGCTGGGTACCTTCCACTCGATCGCGGCAAAAATGCTTCGGCGGCATGCCGAACTTGTCGGCCTGCAACCGAACTATACGATTATCGACACAGACGATCAGCTACGACTGCTGAAGCAGCTGATCCAAGCCGAAGGGCTTGACGAGAAGCGGTGGCCAGCACGGCAACTTGCCGGATGCATCGATCGCTGGAAGAACCGCGGCCTGAATCCTGCAGACCTCGATGCGGGCGAGAACGAAGCCTATGCCAACGGCAAGGGGCAGAAATTCTACAGTCTCTATCAAGACCGGCTCAAGACGCTGAATGCATGCGATTTCGGTGACCTTCTGCTCCACATGCTGAACATCTTGCGCCAACACCGGGAGGTGCTCGAACAATACCGGCAGCGCTTCAAGTACGTGATGGTTGACGAGTACCAGGACACCAATCAGGTGCAGTACCTGTGGCTACGCCTCCTGGCCCAAGGCCGTCAGAACATCTGCGTTGTCGGCGACGACGATCAGTCCATTTACTCGTGGCGCGGCGCGGAAGTCGCTAACATCCTACGTTTCGAGAAGGACTTTCCGGGGGCAAAGGTTATTCGGCTGGAGCAGAATTACCGCTCGACGCCACAGATCCTTGCTGCTGCCTCTGGCCTGATCAGCGAGAACAGCGAGCGGCTCGGAAAAACGCTCTGGACCGAGCGGCACGCCGGCGATCCCGTGCGGATCATCGGCATTTGGGATGGGCCCGAGGAGGCACGGCGAATTGGCGATGAGATCGAGAGGCTGGAGCGCGAGGGCGCTACACTCTCGCAAGTCGCCATCCTCGTGCGCGCCCAGTATCAGACGCGCGAGTTCGAAGATCGTTTCATTCAGATAGGGCTGAACTACAGGATTGTCGGCGGATTTCGCTTCTACGAGCGAGCAGAAATACGCGACGCTCTGGCTTATTTGCGAGTCATTGCTCAGCCTGCAGACGACCTTGCTTTCGAACGCATCTACAACACGCCCAAGCGCGGGCTTGGCGCCAAAGCTTTGGAGAAGCTGCACCTCCACGCGCGGCGACGGGGTATCCCCTTGGCTTCTGCTGCGATCGAGATCGCGGACACCGACGAATTGCCAGCTCGCCCGCGAAACACGTTCGTCAGCATGATGCGCGACTTTGCGCGCTGGCGTGACCTCGGGAACACCGTCAGCCCGGCTGATCTGCTTCGCACAGTCATGGACGAGTCCGGCTACACGGATGCCCTTCAAGCGGAAAGGACTGCGGAGGCCGCGGGCAGACTGGAGAACCTGGCCGAGTTGGCCCGCGCGATGGAAGAATACGAGACTCTTGGCGATTTCCTCGAACACGTCAGCCTGGTCATGGACAATGAAGCTGCGGACGAGACAGAAAAAGTCACCATCATGACGATGCATGCCGCGAAGGGGCTGGAGTTTGACCATGTCTTCCTGCCGGGCTGGGAGGAAGGAGTGTTCCCTTCGCAGCGTGCGATCGACGAAGGAGGTCTCGCTAGTCTGGAGGAAGAAAGGCGGCTTGCGTACGTCGCGATTACACGCGCTCGTCGGCGGTGTACGATCCTGCACGCTGCGAACCGTCGAATCTACGGCCAGTGGACGAGTTCGATACCTTCGCGCTTTGTCGCAGAGTTGCCGCAGGAACATATAGCGCAGGAATCGACAATGAGCGGCGGCGCCTCACTGTGGCGAGCGCAGTGGTCTGAGCACGCTGATCCGTTTGCCGGCGTAGCAAGAGCTCAGCCAGCGCGTACGGTGACCCGTGGTCCTGGTTGGCAGCGTGCCGCTTCCAAGGAATACAGTCCTGCCCCGCGCCGCGTTGCTGAAAGCACGCGATCAGCCGCTAGCTTCGCTGCAAAGCCGCGCTCGGATGTCAGCACCGGCACGCGGGTGTTTCACGACAAGTTCGGGTACGGCGTGGTTGCAGCGCAAGAAGGAAACAAACTGGAAATTGACTTCGAGCAGGCCGGTCGGAAGCGGGTAATCGACAGTTTCGTAAAGCTGACGGATTGAAGGCGTAAATCGGTTTCCGCTTGGGCGGCCATCAACACGTCGAGCGGGCGAGAGCAGCGGTTAACCGCCTGCTCTATCCTAAGATAGAGCTGAGACGTGCAGGAACTCAGGAACCGGACCATTCCAGCTGTCGTCGGGCTGCTGCTTCATTTCTTGAGCGCCACGCGGCTCCGGACGCGCGCTCCGCGCGGCTTCGCCACGATCACTCTTGCGTCCCTTCGCAGGAGCCGGATTGTCCTGTCTAGGAGCCGGCTGCTGCGGCTTCTCTGCCGGCTCTTCGAGCAGGAACTGCGGGATCTTTCCACCCGTTAGCTTTTCGACATTGTCGATCGCCTCGGCGTCTTCAGTCGTCACGAAAGTGAACGCCCGTCCTGTTGCGCCTGCGCGTCCTGTACGCCCGATGCGATGCACATAGTCGTCAGGGTGCCAGGGCGTGTCGAAATTGAAGACATGGCTGACGCCCTTCACGTCGAGGCCGCGAGCGGCGACGTCGGAAGCGACGAGGATGTTGATCGATCCGTCCTTGAACCTCTGCAGTTCCGCAAGCCGCGCCGACTGATCCATATCACCGTGGATCTCTCCGCTCGCGAAACCGTGTTTTTGCAGGCTCTTGTTGAGCTCCCGAACGGTCGTCTTGCGATTGCAGAAGATAATAGCCGTGCTGACATCGTCAGTGCGCAAGAGGTGACGGAGCACATCGCGCTTCTTGCGCGCCTGCACCGGCACCTTGTGCTGGACGATATTGACGTTCGCCGTCGCCGGACGGGCGATTTCGATGTACTTGGGATTGGTTAGGAACCGATCCGCCAGCTTCTTGATCGGCGGGGGCATTGTCGCCGAAAACAGGAGCGTCTGGCGGCTTGGAGGCAGCTTCGTGCAGATATTCTCGATATCGGGGATAAAGCCCATGTCGAGCATCCGATCAGCCTCGTCGATCACCAGCAGAGAGCAGCCCGTCAGCAGGATCTTTCCACGCTCGAACAGGTCCATCAGCCGACCTGGCGTAGCGATCAGAACATCCACGCCCTCGGTAAGGGCCTTCACCTGATCGCCCATCTGTACGCCGCCGATCAGGAGCGCCATCTTCAGGTCGTGGTTCTTGCCGTACTTCTCAAAATTCTCCGCCACCTGGGCGGCGAGTTCACGCGTAGGCTCCAGGATAAGCGACCGGGGCATCAGTGCCCGGCGGCGTCCGTTCGCCAGGATATCGATCATCGGCAGCACGAAGCTAGCGGTCTTTCCCGTACCCGTCTGTGCGATCGCGATAAGGTCCCGCATCATGTGGACCTGCGGAATTGCTTGCTCCTGGATCGGAGTCGGCGTTGTATAGCCGGCCTCCACGACCGCTTGCAGCAACTCGTCTGAAAGGCCGAGATCGGCAAAGTTCATAGGCTTAGGGGTTTCCGGTAAACTGGGTGCACGTAAACAGCCCACACCGATGTAAGGACCAGCCTAGCACAGCTTCGGCGCACGCTTGCCGCGCCCTATGACTTGAAGGGCGACAAAGTCAAGCATTTCCGCGCAATTGGTGCATCTACATGCTTGCGCACTGCCCTCATTCTTTCTCTGGTACCAACTGGCGAAGGCGCGAGATTTTGCACGCAGTTCCGCTGCGTGAATGCAGCGTATCCCGGCCTACGCACACCATCCCATCGGAGCTTCGTGCGAGATAGAAGCCGGAGTAGAATGAACGCGAAAGGCAACTTTGCGCGAGTTTCGCGCTGACCATACGCCTGTCTCGCATATGGAGAACTAGGGAACTCGGCCCGCTTGGCTCCGCAGCAATAATCCCGTTGATAGGCAGGCACTTGCCGACCTTTTTTTCCGAGTACCCGGAAGTATCTCGAACGCGCGGACTCGCGGAAAAAGGGTCGGCTACCAACGGCATGACGACACGAGGAGCGACGCGGATAACCATCCTCTGCTCTATGTGGACTTGCCTTACGATGTCTGGCTCGAAAGGAAGCGCCGGAACCCAAGCAGATTGCATCGACCAGGGCTGCTGAAATTCTCGCTCCATGGTTTGCAAAGGGGCTCCACGGGCAATTTGGCCATGCTCGCCACCCGCATCATCCGCCGCAAACAAGAAGAAGAGCGGCGAAAGCAAGACAGCGGCGAAATTCATCGGTCAGATCTGTCCCGAAAGGCCTGAAAAGCAGCAAGTCGGACATAGCAAGGCAACTTGAACAGCCGCTTAACTCCCCGGACTCGCGATCGCTGACAATGCCATGCTTCCTCGCGACCGCATACTCAGCGGCAACCACTGTAGGCATGTGAGCATTCCAATGGCATAGTTAAAAGCATGAGTGGACAGCAAGCCTTTCTGGACGCCGCGCTCGCGCACCTTGGACCGCGCGGCATCACCTGTGACGCAGATCTCGTGGAACCGTGGCTGACCGACTGGAGGGGCCGGTTTCAGGGGCGCGCCCGTGCAATGGCGTCGCCAGCCAACACTCAGGAGCTCTCCGCCCTGGTGCGACTATGTGCACAGCACGCCATTCCGATCGTCCCGCAGGGCGGGAACAGCGGCATGGCTGGCGGCGCAACACCAGACCAGAGTGGAGAGGCCGTGCTGCTCTCCCTGCGCCGGATGAACACGATAGCGGATGTCGACGTCGAAGGCCGCCAGGTGACCTGTGGCGCGGGCGTGATTCTCGAGGTGTTGCACGAAGCCGCAGCGGCTGAGGGCCTTCGGTTCCCCCTCACGTTGGGCGGAAAAGGCTCGGCGACTGTCGGCGGCCTCATTTCCACAAATGCGGGTGGCACACAGGTTCTGCGTCACGGTTCGATGCGGTCGCTTGTTCTCGGGCTGGAGGCAGTGCTCGCAGACGGTCAGGTATTCTCGACGCTGACGCCGCTGAAGAAGGACAATCGCGGGTTCGACCTGAAGCAGCTTCTCATCGGATCGGAGGGGACGCTCGGGATCGTAACCGCGGCGACGCTCAAACTGGTCCCGGCGGGCGCGGATCGACTGGTCATTTGGGCGGGCTTGCCAACGGTGCAGGCTGCGCGCGCACTCCTGCTTCACTGCGAGGACGTGGCCGGCGAAGCGCTCGAAGGGTTCGAGGTCTTGCCTCAAGCTTCGTTGGAAGCAGTGCTCGATCACATGCCGACTGCACGGCCGCCGCTCGCCGGCATCCACCCATGGCACGCGCTGATCGAAGTGGTTGCCGACAGCACACACGCTGACCGCCTGCGCGACACCTGCGAGACAATGCTGGAGGATGCTTTCCGGAAGGAGCTGCTGGACGATGCGGTCATCGCCGCCAATGAAGCGCAGGCTGACGCATTCTGGCTGATACGTGACACCATCGCACCGGCTGAGCGCGAGCGCGGCCCGGCCGTGCAGCACGACATCTCGGTTCCCGTCGCAAGAATGCCCGACTTCATCGACATGGCGATACGAGAGCTTGGAGCCGCTTGGCCGGGAACGGAAGTGGTTGCATTCGGCCACTTGGGCGACGGCAACATTCACCTGCACGTGATAGCACCGGGCGGCGCTGAACGGACCAGATGGCAGGAGACTGAGGGCAAGCGCATCAGCCGCCATGTCCATGACCTTGTGACCGACTGGGACGGGTCGATCTCGGCGGAACACGGCATCGGCCAGCTCAAGCGGGACGAGCTCGCACGTCTTGGAGAT
This sequence comes from Novosphingobium rhizovicinum, assembly GCF_040813635.1. NCBI lineage: Bacteria > Pseudomonadati > Pseudomonadota > Alphaproteobacteria > Sphingomonadales > Sphingomonadaceae > Novosphingobium > Novosphingobium rhizovicinum. Next base: position 110,378 of record NZ_JBFNXR010000051.1, read on the forward strand.
CCGGTAGCGTTACACCTGATGCGGCAGATCAAATCGGCACTCGACCCAAGCGGTATCCTTAACCCCGGTAAGTTGGTCTGATACTAAGTTGGTCTGATTTAGAGAAAGGCAAATGGCCGCACGCTTGCGCGCCAGGTGGCCATTCCCTAAAGGCTCGCACCAATCGATCGCGCTCATTTGCGGAGAAGAACAATGGCCAGCGCGCCGCAGAACGTTTCCCTTCCCCTGTTCTACAACGACCTTGTCCTCCTCAGTTCGCAGGAGCACGCAAATTGGCGTAGCCGCGCGACCGACAAGGCGACCTGGCTGGCAGGTGTCAATACGGTTCCCCTCACGGTGGAAGAATTCCCGATGGCGCAACGCCACTTCCCCATCGTGTTTTCTGCCGGCGAGAATCCGTTCCCGATTGCTCTTATGGGCCTTAACGAAGGCGTGAACGTGTTCGTTGAGGAGGATGGCTCTGTCCCTTCCCCGATCTACATGCCCGCCTACGTGCGCCGCTACCCGTTCCTTCTTGCCCGCGTGCGCCCCGACTCCGACGAGCTTTCCCTCTGCCTCGACCCAACCAGCGATCTGGTCGGCGAGTTTGAGGACGGCCAACCTCTGTTCGACGGGAGCAATCCAAGCGAGGCTTGCCAGAATACGCTCAAGTTCTGCGAACAGTTCGAGATTGCCGGACAGAAGACTGCCAACTTCATGGCCGAACTCGAAAAGCACAACCTCCTGATGGATGGCGAACTGAACATCGAAGCCGGCACAGGACAGCCGTTCAATTATCGTGGCTTCCGGATGGTTGACGAAGCGAAGCTGCGCGAGGTGCGCGGCGACGTTCTGAGAACATGGAATCAGAACGGCTTGCTGGCGCTGATCTATGCGCACCTGTTTTCGCTGGATCTGGTCCGGGATATTTTCGGACGCCAGATTGCTCAGGGCAAGGGCCCCGCAGTTCCACAGACGGCTTGAAACTACTCCACGATCTGACGCCGCGCAGGGTTGCAAGGGTCGACGACCGCGCCTATATCGGCATCGCTTCGCCAACGCTGCCCTCATGGCTTGGCGAAGTTGGTGCACATTGTGCACCTCCTCCCTGAACCTTGGCCACCTCGCGCATTTGCGCGGGGTGGTTTTTTATTGATGCCTAAACGCAGCGGCTATTCGGCTGCGAGAGACCACCCTGTCTCACCGGCTTCTCGTCGCTGTGGCGTTGTGAGTGCCAGTTCCGCCACGACAGCTGCAAGGCAGCGAACAAGGCCAATCAGAACATCGACAGTCGTATCGAAGCCGGGGCCGGGTTCCGCCAGTCGCGAATCGAGATAGGAAGTGCGGTCGACCTCGATCTGGATCGCGTGAACGCCCTGAGCAGGAGACGCATGCCTCTCCAGAACATATCCGCCAGCGTAAGGCCTGTTGTGTGCAGCACGAACTCCGCGTTCGGCCAGGTACGCAAATGCTCCTCCAACCAAACTGCCATGGCTTGAAGCGCCAAACCTGTCACCGATCACGAACTGCGCGGGAGGCTGACCAGCTACGGACGGGAGTGGCGGCATGGAATGCAGATCAATCAGCAGCGCAGCCCCCCAACGCTCGCGAATGCTCGTCAGCATCGCCGCGAGCTGTGCGTGATAGGGCTCGTGGATGCCGCCCACCCTGCCGGTAAGTTCAGCCTCATCATGCCGCCGTCGCCAGAGCTCGCCGATCCCGGGAAGACGTCGAGGAATTAATCCCAGGCCGCTGCGCGCCCTCCGGCTGGTCGCGGTGGAAGCGGCTTCGGCGGGCTTAGGCTGACTGATCATCTCCCAGTCAACGTCGTCGGGCGCGCGGTTTAGGTCGATCATTGCCCTTGGCGCCTGGGCTACGAGCAGCGCCACCTTGGTCTCGCGAGCCACAGCTGCCGCCAGTTTGTCGACGTAGCGGTCCTCAAGTTTGAGCGATGCTGCTTCCGCGTGTCGCATGTCACGCAACAAGGCAGCCGGATAAGCACGGCCAGCGTGGGGAACCGCCACGAGTACCGGCAGGACCGAGTGCTCGCCCCCCCAGGCGCGAAATGCGCTTACCCCGTGCGTCCCGGGTATGGCTCCTCCCCTTATCTCTCGCGAATCACTCTCGTTAAGACCTTCTGCCATAGGCACAATTGCTGTCCTGTTCGTCGCCCGCTGTCAAAGATGCCAGCAAGTTGGTCACGCATCCACCTTCACCCGGCAAGAATGTTAACTCATCGAGTGATAGGACGACCCGCGGCCGAGAGGCGCCGTAGCACACAATTCCGAACGAGAAGGCGATGATCCGCATCCTGCTTGCAGAAGATGACCAAGCCATGCGCACTTACCTGTCGCGCGCCCTGCAAAATGCCGGCTACGATGTGACCGCTGTGGACCGGGGGACAGAGGCCATTCCTCTATTGGAGCGCGAGAGCTTCGACCTCCTCCTTTCCGACATCGTCATGCCGGAGATGGACGGGATTGAGCTTGCGCAGCGATGCAGCGAGATCGCCCCCAAGACCAAAGTGATGTTCATCACGGGTTTTGCGGGTGTCACCTTGAGGGCCAGCCGTGAGGCTCCCCAAGCTCGCGTACTCTCAAAGCCCTTTCACCTGCGCGATCTTGTGTTGGAAGTGCAGCGCGTCTTCAACTTTGCCGAGCATGCCCGCGTCTGACGAAAATAGAGGCTTGCATCGGAGGAAACGCGCCGCTAAAGGGCCCTCCTCCGGCGGGAATGCCTTCCGGAGAGCGAATGGTGTTCGGGCGTATAGCTCAGTGGTAGAGCACTATGTTGACATCGTAGGGGTCGCAAGTTCAATCCTTGCTACGCCCACCATTCGAAGAGCCCGCTAGCCTCATGGCTTGGCGGGTTTTTTCGTTCAGCGACGCAAGGCGCGGCACTGGTCTTCAATCGACATCCGCAATCTCCTGAGCCTTGGATCGTGTATTTACCGCAGGTTAGGCAGAGCTGATCGCCACGGCGCCGACGGGCAGCGGACAACCGCTCCGGCAGCGACATCGCCCTCTCGATACTTGCCTTGCTAAGCGTGAGCGCGCTGCCTAAGAAGCCGCGAAAATCCTCACCCCAGGAGAGTTTGAATGGAAAAGATCAAGGTCAAGAATCCGATCGTCGAGATGGATGGCGACGAGATGACGCGGATCATCTGGCAGTGGATCCGCGAGCGCCTCATCCTCCCCTATCTCGACATCGATCTGAAGTATTATGACCTTTCGATCGAAAATCGCGATGCCACTGACGATCAGGTGACTGTCGATTGTGCCAATGCGACGAAGCAGTACGGCGTCGCCGTCAAGTGCGCCACGATCACTCCGGACGAGCAGCGCGTTGAGGAATTCAGCCTCAAGAAGATGTGGAAGTCGCCTAACGGCACGATTCGCAACATCCTGGGTGGCGTCGTCTTCCGCGAGCCGATCGTGATCTCCAACGTTCCTCGCCTGGTACCCGGCTGGACCGACCCCATCGTCGTTGGCCGTCACGCATTTGGCGATCAGTACCGCGCCACGGATACGCTGATCCCGGGACCCGGCACCCTGCGCCTGGTTTTCGAGGGTGACGACGGCAAGAACCTCGACCTTGAGGTGTTCAAGTTCCCCAGCGCCGGCGTTGCGATGGCGATGTACAACCTGGACGATTCAATCCGCGACTTCGCGCGCGCGTCGTTCAACTACGGCCTCAATCTCGGGTGGCCGGTGTATCTCTCCACCAAGAACACGATCATGAAGGCCTACGACGGCCGCTTCAAGGATCTGTTCCAGGAGGTCTTCGATACGGAAGGCTTCGCCGAGCAGTTCAAGGCCAAGGGCATCACTTATGAGCACCGCCTGATCGACGACATGGTCGCATCGGCGCTCAAGTGGTCGGGTAAGTTCGTCTGGGCCTGCAAGAACTACGACGGCGACGTGCAGTCGGACACGGTGGCGCAGGGCTTCGGCTCGCTCGGTCTGATGACTTCGGTGCTCATGGCGCCCGATGGCAAGACCGTCGAGGCCGAGGCGGCACATGGCACGGTCACGCGCCACTATCGCCAGCACCAGCAGGGCAAGTCGACCTCAACCAACCCCATCGCGTCCATCTTCGCCTGGACCCGCGGGCTCATGTACCGCGGCAAGTTCGACGATACCCCACAGGTCGTGAAGTTCGCCGAGACGATCGAGCGCATCTGCATCGAGACGGTCGAGAGCGGCAAGATGACCAAGGACCTCGCACTGCTGATCGGCCCCGATCAGTCGTGGATGACCACCGAGCAGTTCTTCGAGGCCATCGTGCAGAACCTCGAGGCCGAAATGGCCAGCTGGGCCTGACATCGAGCGACGGTGTTACCCGTAATTTGAGTTGGGGGGAGCTTGAACGGCTCCTCCCAAGTCATTTGAACTCTATGCATCTGGGCAAGGTCCCTGCGCAGCCGCACCTTGCGCGCAGAATCGGTGTTCACCTTTCCGCTGCCAGTCGTGCTGACCGGTGACAAAACCCGCCTTGCTGCCATAGTGGCTTGAGCATGGCAGGCACCACCGAACTCTACACACCCGTACTCTCCAACGCGCTCGTCATCCTAGGCGCCGCCGGGGCTGTCATTCCGATCTTCGCCCGGTTCCGGATCACGCCCGTTATCGGGTTCATCCTGATCGGCCTGCTTGTCGGCCCATATGGTCTCGGCACGCTCGTGGCCGAGTACCCTTGGCTCTCTCACTTCACGATATCTGACCCCGACAGCCTGGACCTGTTCGCCGAGTTCGGGATCATCCTCCTACTATTTTCGATCGGGCTGGAACTCTCCTTTGCGAGGCTCTGGCAGATGCGTCAGCAGGTGTTCGGGCTTGGCTCACTGGAGCTACTGGGCATCGGTGCTGCCCTTGCGGCGATCCTCACCGCACTGGGGCATCATCCCGTTGCAGCACTTGCACTCGGCGCGGCTCTTGCGCTCTCGTCAACAGCACTTGTGTTGCGCATCACCAGCACCGCGACGCCGGTCGGACGTGCTGCACTGGCCATGCTGCTGTTCGAAGACATGGCGCTGGTACCGATTATCTTCGTCCTGGGTGCCCTCGCTCCGACCGCGCGGGGCAGTATGGAAGGGCTCGCGAACACTCTCCTTCTTGGTACGGCCGTGGTCGTCGGCCTGCTCGTGGTGGGCCGGTACATGCTTCCGCCGCTCTTCGCCCAGGCCGCCCGTACCAAAAGTCCTGAGCTCTTCCTCGCGGCTTCGCTGCTCGTGGTCATCCTTGCTTCTCTTGCGACGGCCGCGGCCGGGCTTTCCCCGATTGTCGGCGCGTTGATCGCCGGACTGCTCATCGCGGAGACGGAATACCACGGCGAAGTCGAAAACATCATCGAACCCTTCAAGGGCCTTGCCTTGGGAATATTCCTCATCACGGTGGGGATGAGCATCGACCTTGCTGCCGTTGCGCGCGACATCGTGAAGATCGTGCTGGCGACCTGCGGTGTGATCGCACTGAAAGCGGTCGTCACAGCACTGCTGCTGCGCCTGATGGGCGCGCGCCGAGGGACGGCAACCGAGACGGGAATCCTGATGGCAAGCCCATCGGAGACGACGCTGATCGTCCTCTCAGCCGCGGCGGCGGCCCAGATCATTGCTCCAGCAACAGAACAGTTCTGGCAGATCGTAACCGCACTCGGCCTTACGGTCACACCACTGCTTGCGCTCGCTGGGCGGTATATGGGAGGCCGGGTGGATGGTGTAGAGCCTCCGCACCGGCTGCCCGGAGAGAAGGACCCCCGCGCCGTTATCATCGGGTTCGGCCGCGTCGGTCGGTTGGTCGCAGACATGCTTCAGGCGCATGAAAAGCCGTATATGGCTGTGGATGCCGATGCCGATCTGGTTAGCGAAGGCAAGCAACGCGGCTACGCCGTCACCTTCGGCGACGCAGCGCGGGGTAATGCCCTGTCCCGGTTGGGCCTCGACAAGGCGACGGCTGTTATCCTGACCATGGACGAGCCCGTTGCGGCGCAGCGCCTCGTCCGCAAAATCCGCGCATCTCACCCTGACCTGCCGATCATCGCCCGCGCACGCGACACGACCCACGCGGCCGCTCTCTACCAGGCGGGAGCCACGCAGGCGGTCCCGGAAACACTGGAGAGTTCGCTGCAGCTTTCCGAGGCCGTTCTCGTGGACCTCGGGGTTCCTATGGGGCCGGTGATCGCTTCGATCCACGAAAAGCGGGACGAGCTACGCGAGCAGCTTATGAGAGAGGGCGGGCTTGCCGAAAAGCCAAGCCTTAGGAGTTCATCACTGCGCGAGCACTCTCTTTAGGAGCGGGTGCGCAGCCGAGCCGCACACCCGCCAATCATGCTCTATGACTGCATGGCAGCTTTGATGGCAGCCAGCGCGTCTGCGCCCTTGGAACCATCGGGCCCGCCACCCTGAGCCATGTCAGGACGGCCGCCGCCGCCTTTTCCGCCCAGAGCCTCAACCCCTTTACGTACCAGTTCAACCGCGCTGAGGCGCGATGTGAGATCATCCGTGACGGCAGCAGCGATGCTGGCCTTGCCCTCATTGACGGCGACGATGACAGCGACGCCCGTACCCAGTCGCTGCTTGGCTTGATCGAGAAGGCCGCGCAGCTCTTTAGGATCCAGTCCCTCCAGCACTTGGCCGGAGAACTTCACGCCCGCTATCTCCTCTTCGGCGGGACCAGAGTTCGCGGCATTACCGCCAGAGAGCGCCAGTGAGCGCTTTGCTTCCGAGAGTTCCCGTTCCAGACGACGCCGCTCTTCCAGCAAAGCACCGATCCGGCCCTCCACATCCTCCGGCGTGGTCCGCAGGAGGGCAGCGGCATTCTTCAGAGATTCCTCACGCTGGACAAGCCATCGACGCGCGCCCTCACCCGTCAGCGCCTCAATCCGGCGCACGCCGGAAGACACGGCGCTCTCGGAGACAATACGAAACACGCCAATATCACCGGTCGCTTGCACGTGAGTGCCTCCGCACAATTCGACCGAATAGTTCTTGCTGCCGGTCGAGCGTCCCATCGCAAGCACACGCACTTCTTCACCGTACTTCTCTCCGAAGAGGGCCATCGCACCAGCGGCGATCGCATCGTCAGGGCTCATCAGCCGAGTTGTCACAGGCTCATTATGGCGGATCTCGGCATTTACCTCTGCTTCGATCGCGGCAATGTCCTCATCCGTCAGCGGCTTGGGGTGAGAGAAATCGAACCGCAGCCGCTCGGCAGCGACGAGAGATCCCTTCTGGCTTACGTGATCCCCCAAGCGGTTGCGCAAGGCCGCATGTAGAAGGTGCGTTGCTGAGTGATTAGCACGCACAGCATCGCGCCGCTCGCCATCCACACAAAGCTGGACAGTGTCACCCACTGTAATGGTGCCAGCTTCGACCGTGCCACGCATCGCATGCAGCCGCCCAAGAGGCTTGGATGTATCGCTTACCGCGATCCTGAGTTCGCCGGTGGCGCCTCCAGGAGCATTCGCGATTGTGCCTGCATCGCCGACTTGGCCACCGCTCTCGCCATAGAACGGGGTCTGGTTAGTAAGCACGACGACCGCGTCACCCGCTTCTGCAAACCGAACTTCCTTGCCATCGCGCACCAGAGCGACAACCCTGCCCTCGCCATGAGTGGCGTTGTAGCCTGTAAACTCGGTCGCTCCCTCTCGCTCGGCAATGTCAAACCAGATCTCGCTATCGGCAGACTGTCCCGACCCCTTCCACGCTGCACGGGCCGCCGCCTTCTGCTGCGCCATCGCGGCATCGAAGCCGCCACGATCTACCGCGATGCCACGCGAGCGCAGCGCATCCTCGGTAAGATCGTATGGGAAGCCGTAAGTATCGTAGAGACGAAAAGCCGTTTCGCCGGGAAGGCTGTCACCTTCAGCCATTTCTTCGGTCGCCTCTTCGAGCAGGCGAAGCCCATTCGAGAGGGTCCGGCGAAACTGGATTTCCTCTCGCTGCAGCGTCTCCTCGATCATTGGCTGTGCACGGCCAAGTTCCGGATAGGCCTGGCCCATCTCAGCCACCAAAGCCGGAACCAACCGGTACATTAGTGGCTCCTTGGCGCCGAGAAGGTGCGCATGACGCATTGCGCGGCGCATGATCCGCCGCAGAACGTAGCCCCGCCCCTCGTTGGACGGGAGCACGCCATCGGCGAGCAGAAAGCCGCTCGAGCGCAGATGGTCGGCGATGACGCGGTGACTTGCACGCTGCGTGCCTGCTGCAGGCACGCTGGTCAGACTTTCCGATGCTGCGATCAGCGCCTTGAACGTGTCCGTGTCATAGTTGTCGTGCACGCCCTGCATGACAGCAGCGACGCGTTCCAGCCCCATGCCGGTGTCGATGGAGGGGCGAGGAAGGTCGCCCACGATCTCGCCACCGGCCTGCTCGAACTGCATGAAGACCAGATTCCAGATCTCGACGAAACGATCGCCATCCTCATCCGGAGATCCCGGAGGCCCTCCAAGAATCTCGGATCCGTGGTCGTAGAAAATTTCGGAACAGGGGCCGCATGGGCCATCATCCCCCATCGCCCAGAAGTTATCCTTCGTTGCGATGCGGATAATGCGCTCTTCCGGCAATCCGGCGATCTTCTTCCAGAGTGCAAAGGCTTCGTCGTCCGTGTGATAAACGGTCGCGAGCAACTTCTCAGCAGGGAGTTCCCATACCTTGGTGAGCAAGGTCCAGGCGTGCGTGATCGCCTGCTCCTTGAAATAGTCGCCAAAGGAGAAGTTGCCGAGCATCTCGAAGAAGGTGTGATGTCGTGCCGTATAGCCGACGTTATCAAGATCATTGTGCTTTCCGCCTGCGCGCACGCACTTCTGAGAAGACGTCGCTCGCGGCGTTTCACGGGTCTCGAGCCCTGTGAAAACGTTCTTGAAGGGAACCATCCCCGCGTTCACGAACATCAACGTGGGATCGTTGTAAGGCACCAATGGCGCCGAAGGCACCACATCATGCCCCTGAGAGCCGAAGTAGTCGAGGAAAGATCGGCGGATTTCGTTAGTCGAGCGCATGGCGGTGCGGATAAACCGGCCTCCTTCGTGCGGCAAGCGCGAACGCACAATCAACGTTCGGCAAAGTGACACCTGAGCAACGTTAAAGCGAACGGATGCAGCAAATGCTGGAGGGCACTCCGTCCGGTGCCGCTAACCCATACGTGCTTCGCTGATGGAAAAGAGGCCGGCAACCTCAAGCACATGCAAGAGGCACGGCATGGGGCCGGGGGTGCTGGCTATAGAAGCACCGCCCGGCCAAGCATGACTAAACGTCGTCTTCTTCTGACGGTCCAGCCATCATTTCTTCAGCAAGACCCTCAGTCTGAGCCCGGATAGCCTTCTCCAGACGTTCACATACCTCCGGGTTCGCTTTCAGGTAGGACTTGGCATTCTCTCGCCCCTGCCCGATCCGGATCGAATCGTAGCTGAACCAGGCACCAGACTTTTCGACAATTCCCGCCTTGACGCCGAGGTCCAAGATCTCGCCGATCTTCGACACACCCTCGCCATACATGATGTCGAATTCGACCTGCTTGAAGGGCGGCGCGACCTTGTTTTTCACCACCTTCACGCGCGTAGCGTTACCGATCACCTCATCGCGATCCTTGATCGCTCCGGTGCGGCGAATATCGAGCCGGACCGATGCATAGAACTTCAGAGCGTTGCCGCCTGTCGTGGTCTCCGGATTGCCGTACATCACGCCGATCTTCATGCGCAGCTGATTGATGAAGATCACCATGCAACGCGAACGACTAATTGAGCCCGTCAGCTTGCGCAGCGACTGGCTCATCAGACGAGCCTGAAGCCCGACATGGCTGTCCCCCATCTCGCCCTCGATCTCAGCGCGAGGCACCAAGGCGGCGACCGAGTCTACAACCAAGACATCGATTGCGTTCGATCGCACCAAGGTGTCGGTAATCTCCAGAGCCTGCTCGCCAGTGTCTGGCTGCGAAACGATCAACTCGTCGATATTGACGCCCAGCTTCTTCGCGTAGACCGGGTCGAGAGCATGTTCGGCGTCGATGAAAGCTGCGGTTCCACCAATCTTCTGCGCCTCGGCAATGCAATGCAGCGCCAGCGTCGTCTTACCCGAGCTTTCCGGTCCGTAGATCTCGATCACACGGCCGCGCGGCAGGCCGCCCACACCCAGTGCAATATCTAGCCCCAACGATCCGGTGGAAATGGCCTCTACCTGCATCGCCTCCTTGGAGCCGAGCTTCATCGCACTGCCCTTGCCGAACGCGCGATCGATTTGCGCGAGCGCAGCTTCGAGGGCCTTCTGACGGTCCATTGCGTCCTTTTCCTTGCCTTCCTGGATCAGCTTGAGCTGAGCAGCCATGTCACTTCCCTTTCGCTACCGGCCTGACCGGAAAGGTCAACGTCACCAACCCGCATGTATGCCATTTGTTCTTGTGGAACAAGTAGTGAACATAACTTTTCGCGTATTCTGATAGCGGCGCAATATGGGTGTGTACGGGCGCTCAAGGGCGGCGACGCCGGCGCCAAGCGACATGTTACTGGCTGGCTGCCTCAAGCAGCATTTCCACAACTTCCTGCCGTCATGAGGGCTCGACAAAGGAATCGGGGACCGAGTTCGGGTCAGCGCTCCGGCTGCTTTGTTTGTGCCAGCACGTCGCCCACTCTTTCGGACAACTGTTGAACGGAGAATGGTTTGGGCATGAACCAGGAGTGCGGCAGGCCGATCTCCTTGCGAAGCTGCTCCTCCGCATAGCCGGACATGAACAAGACGGGCAGTGCTGGAGCCAGCTCGCGGATGCCTCGCGCCATCGCGGGACCGTCCATGGTCGGCATCACGACGTCACTGACCACAAGATCGAACCGGCCGCCTTGCTTGACGAGTTCCAACCCCTCTTCGCCATCGCTCGCCGTAGTAACTTGATAGCCTTGCCGGGTCAGAGCACGCTCAGCCACGACCCGCACGGGATCCTCGTCCTCGACAAGAAGAATGCGGCCACCACCGGCCCATTGTCGCGGCGCCTCCACTTTCAGGGCAGGGCGCGCTGCACCGGGGGCACCATGGTCCACCGGCAGATAGACCTTGAACACCGTTCCCTTACCCACTTCGCTTTCCGCGAAGATGAAACCACCGGATTGTTTGACGATGCCGTACACCGTCGACAAGCCGAGACCGGTCCCCTTTCCTTGCTCCTTCGTTGTAAAGAACGGCTCGAAGATCTTGCCAAGGTGTTCGGGCGCGATGCCGCTGCCGGTGTCCTCGACGCACAGCACAGTGTACTCGCCGATCGGGATGATCTCGTTACGCATAGCTCGCACATCGGCCGCGCTGACCCGGTGAGTCGAGAGAGTGAGCCGACCGAAGCCGTCTCCGCGCGATTGCATCGCATCTCGAGCATTGACCGCAAGATTGACAATGACCTGCTCGAGTTGTGTCGGATCAGCACGAACGGGCCCGAGATCGCGGTCGTGATTCACGACAAGCCGGATCTTCTCGCCTATCAGTCGGCGCAGCATCTGCGACACGTCCGCCACTATGTCGGGCACCTGAAGCACCTCCGGCCGCAAAGTCTGCTGGCGCGAAAACGCCAACAACTGCCGCGTCAGCGACGCCGCTCGATTTGAATTTGCGCGGATCTGCTGAATATCGTCGTAGTCGGAATCACCGGGGGTATGCCGCATCAGCATCAGATCGCAGGTACCGAGGATGGCGGTGAGGACGTTGTTGAAATCGTGCGCCACACCTCCGGCAAGCTGACCCACAGCCTGCATCTTTGTGGCTTGCGCGACCTGTCGCTTCAACCTGGTTTCTTCCGACGAATCGGTGAGCCCCAGGAGGACTGCGGCCTCCCCAAGGCCCCGCACCCCCGCGAGACTGAGAGAGACCGGATCATCCGGCTGCCCGGCCAGTCGCACGGCTATGTCGCCGGCTACTGCCGCACCATGCCCGAAGCGTCGTATCGATTCTGCCAGCGCGCGCTTGTCTTCTTTGACGACCAAATCGGTGGGATATGTCGGCGGAACTTCCCCTTCTCGCCCGGCGGCTCGCATGAACGCCGGATTTGCAAACAGAAGCCTTCCGTCGCGATCCGTCATGGCCAGACCCAGCGGCAATTGCCCCAACAGAGCTTCGAGATGGGGCACGGCAGCGCCTCCTCCCTCACCTGCCCCGATCCCCAACCCCGCATCCACCACGAGCATGAGCGAGGGCGTCGTCTGCGGGTCAGGCTCAGAGGCATGGTCGGGATCGGCGACGGGCACATGGTACAGCATGAGCGGTGTGGCGCGTTGGCCATCGCGGGCCCAGGCAATGCGATCACCCTCTTCCTGACGCAACAAGCTTACAAAGTCCTGACCAACGAGGTCGGATTCCGGGTCGCCCGTCGCCCGCTCAGCAAAGCCGACACTGGCGGCGCGTATCCGGCCGTCCGGGTCGACAAGCGCGGCTGCCATGCCGGCGCGCGTCAAGGCCCGCCCTAGCTTGCCGTGAAGATGAGCCATCGTCTCGGTAACTGGATCGCCCCGCGCTTCCGGCGTAAGGCGCCACACAAGGAAATCCTCGCCCCGCCCGGCACGCTGCACCTCGGCGACCCACCTTTGCGTGGCGTTCGCCCCTTCCTCACTACTGACCCTGAACGCCAGTTGCGCCGCGCCGTCGCGCCAGGCGGAGCGTGCTGCGTCGGACATCTTCTCACGCGACGCATCATCGAGCGGTAATGCCGGAGGAGCGTTTGCAGCTCCGAACCAAGCCTCGAAACGCGAGTTGGCACACACCAGCCGCCCGGCGCGATCAGCAATGGCAACGGCTGTACCGGCCTGTTCGATAGCCGCCACGGTGACCGACCAGTCGGGCAAGGCGAAATCCTCCGCCAGCGGCATTCCGCTGCGGCGGGTTCCGGTCATCACCGCCGTCCCGAGGACCAGCATCGCAGAGAAGTAAATCGCCACGATCACCGGATCGCGGGTGACCAGCCATACGACCAGCGCACTCACCGCAAGTGCAACTCCCACGCCGATCAGGTCACGGGCTCCGCGCGTCGGAGCCGCTGCGTCGATCATACGCTACTCTCTGGGAGATGAGGCTCGTTTTTTACCGAAGTGGGGCGAAGGCGTCGCGCCTTGTGCTTGCGTCCGATCCATCCGCGCCAGAACCACATGGCACCAAAGTATCCGACGACCGCTCCAGCGACGGATATGATCAGCAAGCCGATGACCAGCGAAGGAGCCGCATCCGAGAGCAACCAGTACAGCCATTCGCTTCCGCCCGCGCCGCGCTCGTAAAGGGCGTAAAACGTCGTAAGATCGGCATGAAAGCCCAACCGATTGCCGATCCAGATCGCTGTAGCAAGGATCAGCGGCGTAGTTGCAGGATTGGAGAGGAAGGTCATCGCCGCGGCGAGCGGGATGTTTCCCCGTACCGGAACGCACATCAGGGCCGCACCGATGATCTGCAGTCCGGGGATCAATGCAAACACGCCAACCAGAATGCCCACTGCCACCCCGCGCGGGACGGACCGGCGGGTAAAGCGAAACAGTTCCTGCCTGCGTGCGAGAGGTGCGGTGAAGCGGTTGGCAGCCAGCTGCTCGTGCGTCGGCATTTGCGCATGGAACCAGCGCGACAAGCGGGAAGACAGCGTGCTCATCCGTGGTCTCGCAAGATCCTCGCTTGTTCGCGCTTCCAATCGCGCTCCTTGATCGTGTGGCGCTTGTCGGCGGCATTCTTTCCCCGCGCAAGAGCCAGTTCGACCTTTGCGCGTCCACGGCCGTTAAAGTAGATCGACAATGGAACGAGCGTCATTCCCTTGCGCTCAACCGCCCCCTGCAAGCGGTCGATCTCGCGCTCGTGCAGCAACAGCTTACGCGGCCGCTTCGGCTCGTGGTTATACCGGTTACCGTGACTGAATTCAGGCACGTTCGAGTTGACGAGCCAACACTCCCCCCCTCGAACCTCGGCGTAAGCCTCTGCAATCGAGCCCTCTCCGAAACGGAGAGACTTTACCTCGGTCCCTGTCAACGCGATGCCGGCCTCGAAGGTGTCCTCGATGTGGTAATCAAAGCGGGCGCGGCGGTTCTCCGCCACACTCTTCACTTTATCGAACGTTTTGTTTTGCGGGCGGGCCATGATGCTGCGCGATGTAGGTGCACACCGCGCCAAAATAAATCATGAACGAGCGGTTCGGTGCAAAACTTCGCACATGCGGCATTCCCGACGCCTCAAACGCCGGGTTCCGCGGCCGATCTCGAGGAGAAGCGGAGGCCGTCAGACGAGCCGAGCGTGGACCAGCGCGGCATCCACCGCCTTGCGCGCCCTTTCACCGCACGGCACCAGGGGCAAGCGCAGTTCGTTGGCGATCCAGTCCACGACCTTGCTCATGGCGTACTTGCACGGTCCTGGCGAGCTGTCCTCGAACATGGCGTAGTGCAGCGGATAGATTCGGTCGTTGAGCTCACGCGCAAGCTCGAGATCGTTGGCCGCGCAGGCCGCCTGGAACTCTGCACACAGCGCAGGAGCTACGTTCGCGGTGACAGAGATGCAGCCAACGCCGCCGGCGGCATTGAACGGCAAGGCAAGCTCGTCATCTCCTGAAAGCTGACAGAACTGCTTGCCGATTCCCATCCGGTGATCGGTAACGCGGGAGAGGTCGCCGCTCGCGTCCTTGATTCCGACGAACGTGTCCGGATAGCGGCGGGCAAGTTCGCACACTGTCTCTGGCTGGAGATCCGTAACCGTGCGGCCAGGCACGTTATACAGCACGATCGGCAGATCACAGTTTTCGGCGAGATGCGAGAAGTGGGCCAGCAGCCCCTCCTGACTCGGACGGTTGTAGTAAGGCGCGACGACCAGCGCCGCCGCTGCTCCGCTCTTCTTCGAAAAATTCATGTGGAGAAGTGCGTTCATCGTGTCATTGCTGCCACAACCCGCAATCACCGGCACCCGGCCCGCCGCCTGCTCCAGGCAGACCTCGATCACGCGATGGTGCTCGGCGTTGGAGAGCGTGGAATTCTCCCCCGTCGTGCCGCAGGGGACGAGCGCCGAGGAGCCATTCTCGATCTGCCAATCCACCAGCTTGCGGAATGCAGCTTCGTCGAACGCGCCGTCGCGGAAGGGGGTAACGAGTGCCGGAATCGAACCCGAGAACATGGACTTCGCCTTTGCCAATGGTCATCAAGACGGCATCATCGGCACCGAGAGAGGAGCCGGCCGTTTGTTCAGCGCCTGATAAGGAGCCTTTTCCCAAAATGTCCAGCATGCTGCGCATCTCTGCCTCTCTTCTGCTGACATCCGCCACGTGTATCTCGGCACCCGCCCTCGCACAGGGAGGAACTGACTGGGACCGTGCCCGCGCGGCGCAGATGCAGTCTCACGACCAGGCGACACACCAGGCTGTCGAGCGCTGGAAGACACTTGTCGCCAGTGATCGTGCGGGGTTTGGAGCCTACGCTTCGTTTTTGCTGACCTATCCCGGCTATCCGCAAGAGGAGAAGCTGCGTGGCTTCGCAGAGAAGGCCCTCGGCAGCGAATCGCCCGACCCAGGCACACTGGTGGCCTTCTTTGATCGCTTCCCGCCGCTTACCAGCCACGCTGCGGGGCGTTATGCGACCGCGCTGACCTATATGCGCCGCGCCGATGCGCCGCAGAAGGCCGTGGCCGCTTGGCGCGCCGGATCCCTTGCGCCCAACGACGAGGCCACCCTGCTCTCGTTCTATCGTGACCGCATTAGCGCGGCCGATCACGATGCGCGTATGGACGCACTGCTATGGCAGAACGAGACGGCGCAGGCGGAGCGACAGATATCCTTCGTATCGGCAGGGCAGCGTCCCATCTTCATGGAGCGGCTCTCGCTCCTTCAGGGTGCCGCGCCTGGAGCGCTGGGCGTCTCCGTCGATGGCCGGACGCTGCGAGACCCTGGCTACATCTACAACCGATCGGTGCAAGCGCGGAAAAGCGGCAATCTGCCAGGGGCTATCAGCCTGCTGACGACGCGACCAAAGCTCGAGCGGCCGACGCCTGAGCCCGAGAAGTGGGTGCGCGAACTCCTGACGGTCGCACGCGGCGCGGGAGCCGAACCTGCAGTCAAGATCGCATCATCCATTGACGACGGCTTCGCGCCCGGCTCCGACATCTCCAAGCTCTCCTTCCGCTTGCGCGACGATTACACCTCGCTCATGTGGCTGGGCGGCACCAAGGCCCTGTGGGAGCTTCGCGATCCGCGTCGGGCCGCGCCCTTGTTCTATCGGTACGGTGCGGCTGCACAGACACCTGGAACCCGCTCCAAGGGCTTCTACTGGGCGGGTCGCGCCTTGGCTCAGGCGGGAGACAAGGCTGGCGCTGACCGGTACTTCGAGATGGCCGGGCAGTATGCCGAGTATTTCTATGGTCAGCTCTCGCTCGAGCGGCTTGGAAGGCCGATTCCGAACCTCGACGTGATGCCGAAGTCGCGCCCGAGCAATGCCGAACGTGCCGCCTTCATGGCCGAGCCCCTCACTCGCGCCGTCCGCGACGTAGCGCGCGACGGTGACTGGCGAACAGGAGTGCAATTCTTCCGGGAAATCTCCGACCAGGCAAGAACGGAGAGCGATTACGTACTGGTGGCGGAGCTTGCCCGAGAGATCGGGCGGCGCGATTTGGGCGTCATTCTGGGACAGTCGGCCCACACGGAAGGCTATGCCGCCTTCGGCCGGATCGCCTTTCCCGAGATGCCCGTGCCTCCCGGAACAAACTGGATCATGGCCCACGCCATAACCCGCCAGGAAAGCCAGTTCGCGCAGAATGCCATCAGCCATGCCGGTGCGCGAGGGCTAATGCAGCTCATGCCCGGGACAGCGCGGGAGCAGGCCGGCAAGCTCGGCATCGGCTACAGCCTGGATGCGCTGATCTCCGATCCGACATACAACGTCCGTCTCGGTGACAGCTATTTCGCTCGGATGATGGACTACTACGCCGGCGCCACTCCGCTTGCAGTCGGAGCCTACAACGCAGGCCCCGGCAATGTGAACAAGTGGCTCAGGGCTAATGGCGATCCCCGGACTGGGGCGATCGACTGGATCGAGTGGATCGAGCGCATCCCCATCTATGAGACCAAGAATTACATTACGCGCGTCCTCGAGAATGCCGTCGTCTACCAGAACATCCATCCGCAGCGAGGCTACTATCGAGGACAGAACCCGCTGAGCCACCTGCTGGGCAAGCGCACACCTGGATAGACCGGCGAATCGCAGATCACCAGGAACCAGCCCCCTCCGGCCGCTAGTCACAGCGGCCTGAAGGGGCTGGCTCTGGCCCCGGTTTCCCTCCAAAGGCTCGCCCGCATGAAACCTGCAGGTCCTCCCATCACTCCCGCCGGCATGGCGGCGCTGCGCGCTCGCTATGATCATCTGCTTGGCACAGAGCGGCCCGAGATCGTCGAAATCGTGAGCCGGGCTGCCGGTAACGGCGATCGTTCCGAGAACGGCGATTATCTCTATGGCCGCAAGCGCATGCGAGAGATCGACAGGGAGCTTGGATACCTTGCCCGCAGAATGAAGGCGCTCAGGGTCATTGACCCCGCCTCGCAGGAAGATCGCACGCGCGTTTACTTTGGCGCCACCGTTACGCTCGCCGACGAAAACGACGATTGCAAAACGATCACGATTGTCGGCGATGATGAGCAGGATGCGGGTGCCGGACGCCTGGGGTGGAGCGCTCCGCTGGCTCGCGCCCTCCGGGGTGCCGCAGTAGGTGACCTCAAGACCGTTCGCCTCCCGTCAGGTGAGAAGGAGTGGGAAGTGCTGAAAATCGAATACCCGTGACGTCCGGGGCCACGTACTGAAACGGTTACGAACTGACCCAAGAGACACTTGGCCGTAGTATAGCTAGCTACTAAGAAGGGGTCCTGAGCGGGAGGCGCGCGCTATGAGTGAGAAGACAGAACAGGAGCTGCGCCACGCGCTTGGAAACGCGAAGGCGGAAGCAGAGGCCCTGAAATCCATGCTGGGCCGCGCCGCGGATCGGCTGGAGCAAGTCGTCGAAGCGGAATGCTCGACCGAAGAGCAGGTCAAGGCGCTTTCCACCGCGAAGCGGATCCGCAATGCAATCGACCAAGCGGACGCGGCCCACTCCAAGAACGCCTGACAGGGCCTGAAACATGTTGCGCCAAACCGGCTACCTCATGGTGGCTAGGTGCTCTCGGTAAAGGGCTCATGCCAAGCGGGTAGCTGCGCCGCAGTCAAACCTCTGCTAGCGAACCATCACGACTCTGTCGTTCTGCAAAACGCAGGACCTCAAGGTCTGCGACAAATCACGCCCCCTATCGAAGGCAAGTAGTTCATGTGCGGCATTATCGGGATCGTCGGCAAGGAAGACGTTGCGGACAGGCTTGTCGACGGCCTCAGGCGCATGGAGTACCGCGGCTATGACAGCGCAGGTGTCTGCACTGTTCACAACGGCGAACTTGTGCGTCGCAGAGCGCAGGGCAAGTTGATAAACTTGGTGCGGCAGCTGGCCCAGGACCCTGCCCCGGGTCTCACCGGGATTGCCCATACGCGCTGGGCAACCCACGGCGCGCCGACCGCTGCCAATGCTCACCCGCATGCGACCGCGGAGTTGGCGCTCGTGCACAACGGCATCATCGAAAACTTCAGACCGCTGCGGGAGAGCCTGGAAGCGCGTGGCCGTAGCTTCACCAGCGACACCGACTCCGAAGTCGTGGCGCATCTCCTGTCAGAGCAAGTGGAGGCAGGGCTTTCTCCACAAGAGGCAGTCCAGGCCGTTCTTCCGCAACTGCGTGGTGCGTTCGCCCTCGCCATCGCGTTCCGCAAAGAGCCTGACCTGCTCATCGGCGCACGTCTCGGTTCGCCGCTGGTCGTCGGCTACGGCGAGGATGAGACTTACCTCGGCTCCGACGCCCTGGCGCTCGCACCTCTCACGCAACGGATCACTTACCTTGAGGAGGGCGACTGGGTCGTGATCACGCGCGAAGGTGCGCAGATCTACGATGCCGGGAACAATCCCGTGGAACGCGAGATCGTCGCCTCTGGCGCCTCTGCCGTCGCGATCGAAAAGGGCAACTACCGCCATTTCATGCAGAAAGAGATCTTCGAACAGCCAACCGTGGTTGCGCAGACGCTGCACAGCTACGTCCGGCAGGTCGATCAGTCCGTGGCGCTGCCCCAGATCGACTACGACCTCTCAAAGATCAATCGCGTCACAATCGTGGCGTGCGGCACCAGCTACTACGCGGGCATGGTGGCGAAGTACTGGTTCGAACAGTTCGCCCGCCTGCCTGTCGACATCGATGTCGCTTCGGAGTTCCGCTACCGCGACCCGGTGCTGGAATCTGGTGGGCTGGCGCTCTTTATCTCTCAGTCAGGCGAGACGGCCGACACTCTCGCAGCCCTGCGGCATTGCAAGGCCGCAGGGCAGACGATCGCCGTTGTGGTGAACGTCCCGACCAGTTCCATGGCACGCGAAGCGGACCTTCTGCTGCCGACGCATGCCGGACCGGAAATCGGCGTCGCGTCGACCAAAGCCTTCACTTGCCAACTCGCAGTTCTGGCTGCGCTCGCAGCTCACCTTGCTGTTCTTCGGGGCCGGATAGACCGGCACGAGGAGATTGAGATTGTCCGTCACCTGGTCGAGACACCGGCCTGCCTGAACGCAGCCCTTGGTCATGATGAAGAGATTGCCGCAATGGCGCACCTGATCGCCCCGGCGCGTGACGTGCTCTACCTCGGCCGCGGACCGGACTACCCGTTAGCTCTTGAAGGCGCGCTGAAACTCAAGGAGATCAGCTACATCCATGCCGAGGGTTACGCTTCCGGTGAGATGAAGCACGGCCCAATCGCCCTGATCGACGAGGCGGTTCCCGTCATTGTCCTGGCCCCGTCCGGACCGCTGTTTGAAAAAACCGTCAGCAACATGCAGGAGGTTCGCGCCCGGGGCGGTAAGGTCGTGCTGATCTCAGACGCCGCGGGCATTGCAGAAGCCGGAGAAGGCTGCATCGCCACCATCGAAATGCCGAAGGTGCACCCCCTCATTGCGCCGCTCGTCTATGCGGTGCCCGTGCAGTTGCTGGCCTACCATGTCGCGTGCGTGAAAGGCACCGACGTCGATCAGCCGCGCAACCTGGCGAAAAGCGTAACAGTCGAGTGAGATCAGAGGCAGGGCAGGTGAGGTAGCCTTCAGGCTCCCACCAGCCCCCGCATCGCGCTCTCGAACAGAGCGTGCCCATCGCTGCCCCCATGAGCCGGCTCGACCGCGCGTTCCGGGTGCGGCATCATGCCAAGCACGTTCCCAGCCGCGTTGAGCACACCGGCGATGCCACGAGCAGAACCGTTGATGTCGTCCACGTAGCGAAATGCTACCCTGCCCTCCGCTTCGAGCTGCTCAAGCGTCTGCTCGTCCGCAAAGTAGTTGCCGTCGTGATGCGCGACAGGGATGTGGATGACCTGCCCGGCCTTGTAGCCCGACGTGAACAGCGAGCCGACGTTCTCGACTTTAAGCGCCACCTCGCGGCAGACGAACCGAATGCCGGAGTTGCGCAGAAGTGCGCCCGGCAGAAGGCCGCTTTCCGTCAAGACCTGAAAGCCATTGCACACACCCAGCACGGGTACACCGCGGTTGGCAGCCTCTATAACGGCACGCATCACGGGCGAGCGTGAGGCAATCGCACCACAGCGCAGATAGTCGCCGTAAGAAAAACCACCCGGCAGCGCGATGAAGTCCAACCGCTCAGGCAATTCCGCGTCGCCATGCCACACCCGGAGCGGCGCCCTGCCCGAGATCTTCTCCAGCGCGGACGCCATGTCCCGGTCGCAGTTCGATCCGGGAAACGTGATCACTGCGGTGCGAAAATCGCTCATGCCGCCACCTTCTCGACGCGATAGTTTTCGATGACCATGTTCGCGAGCAGCTTGCGGCACATGTCATCCAGAGCTTCGTCAGAAACGTTGTCATCGACCTCGAGTTCGATGAGGCGGCCCGCCCGCACGTCGTTGACGCCGGAGAAGCCCAGCCCTTCAAGCGAGTGGTGGATAGCGCGGCCCTGCGGATCGAGGACACCGGGCTTCAGGCTGACATGGACGCGCACTTTCATCGCTCGGGCCTTTCGCATTCACGGGCGGGGAATTGGATAGGGCGCATATGGTCTCACCAACGATTCGGGGCAAGTCATGCACGCGGTTTCCGCTTAGAGATTGAATGGGTTCCATGCGCGTGCCATCGCTGGGCCATGGACAATCGCTTCACGGATCGGGTCGCCATCGTGACTGGCGCCGGGAACGGGCTCGGGAGAGCCTATGCGCTGGAACTGGCGCGCCTTGGCGCCAAAGTGGTCGTCAACGATCTGGGCGGCGCACGTGACGGCAGCGGAAGCTCGCAGGCCGCGCTTGCTGTCGTTGAAGAGATTCGTGCAACGGGCGGTCAGGCAATCGCCGATCCGGGCGACGTATCTGATTTTGCGCAAATGGAAGCCATGGCAGCTCGGGCGGTGGAGGCGTGGGGCAGCATTCACATCCTGATCAACAACGCCGGGATTCTGAAGGACCGCACTTTCGCCAAGATGGATCCGGCAGACTTCGACCATGTAATCCGGGTTCACCTGCTGGGAGCCGCATACGCAACCAAGGCCGTGTGGAACATCATGCGAGAGCAGCAGTATGGCCGTGTGCTGATGACCACATCTGCGGCTGGCCTGGGCGGCAACTTCGGCCAGGCCAATTATGCTGCGGCCAAGCTGGGCATCGTGGGGCTGGCGCAGACCCTGCGGCTGGAGGGAGCGAAATACGGCATTCGCGTCAACTGCATCGCGCCGGCGGCGGGCACTCGGATGACGGAGGATATCTTTCCAGAAGACGCCTATCGCGCATTTGGAGTGGAGAACGTCACCCCAGCCGCACTTTTCCTCGTCAGCGAACAGGCGCCCAACGGTGCCATCCTGGGCGCCGGTGGTGGTGTCTTTCAAGGAGGTTGGGTCACCATGGGAGACGGCGTCCTCCTTCCGGAGAGCGAGCGTAGCGTCGAAGGCATTGCCAATGCCTGGGACCGGATATCGGGACAGCAGCCGGGACATCCGGTAGCCAACGGCATGGAGCAGTCGTACCGGACGCTCGATTTACTCGCGCGCGCCGCCGAGAAGGACACAGACCCTTTCTAGTCGTCCACCACCTTCAAGAGCTTGCGTTCGAGAGGGACGAGGATACCGGCGAGTTCGTGCCCGCGTTTGAGGACCTGCCCCGCTTCGCCGAAAAGTGTCCACATCCCTTGCTTGCTGCGCAAGGCCGGCCTCTTCTCAATGCGCGCCTGCGGTCGCTCGGCAGCGCGGCGGAATGCTGAAAAGTTCGCCGCATCGCGTCCAAAGTCCATGGCGTAGTCCCGCCACATTCCTGCCGCGACCATCCGACCATAAAGATCGAGAATACGCTGGAGTTCCAGTCGGTCGAAGCCGATCTGCTGCGGTCGGGCGTTCGGAAAGGCGATGACAGTTGCGCTGGTGGAACCGGATACGGGTGCAGCCATGCGCTATCAGAGGCCGCTGATACCCGTGGACGCAGCCTGCCCGGAATCGTGGTCCAAGGTAGGCTGAGCGACGAGTGCCTGCACCTGCTCGCGCAAGCGCGCCACTTCCTGCTCCAGTTGCTCCACCCGCTGCTGACCGCCAGAGGGCTCACAAGGTTCCTTGCAAGGCGTGCCATAGGGCATGAACTCTTTTGCCCACGTCTCCGCCGCCACGAGAGTGGATCGCGCCTTGAGCCCGATCATCGTCGCGCCTTCCGGCACATCTTCCGTGACGACCGCGCTCGCACCGATCCGGGCCCTGCGGCCTACGGTGATGGGGCCGAGAATCTGCGCGCCCGAGCCGACGATAACGTTATCCTCCAAAGTCGGGTGCCGCTTGCCGGCCTTTCCGCTCGTCGGGTTGGTACCGCCCAAGGTGACGCACTGGTAGATTGTCACGTTATCGCCGATCACCGCCGTCTCGCCGATGACCGTGAATCCGTGGTCGATGAAGAAGTTCTTCCCGATGGTTGCCCCGGGATGAATGTCGATCGCAGTGAACATGCGGGACATGTGGTTGATGGCCCGGGCGAGGAAAAACAGCCGCGCCCGAAAGAGGCGGTGCGCCACCTTATGCCAGAACAGCGCCCACACGCCGGGATAGAGCAGGACTTCCCATCGGGACCGAGGCGCGGGGTCGCGCGCCACCACGGAGTCCAGATAGCCGATCAGCCGGTTCAACATCGCCCTGATACTCCTGCCAATTGCGGCCTAACGCAAGCTGCGACGGTCAGGTTCCGTCTCGGCGGTGCGCCATAGTCTCGTTCAGCGCCTCACGCCAGATCGACAGCGTGGGGGCCTGTTTGCGTTCCAGACTGAGCCGATCGATCGCTTCGACCAGTCGCTCCGCGCCCACATGGCTACGTTCGCACCTGGGTACAAGGTACTCAGTGGCCGCACCGTCGAGAACAAGCCCCCTCGTCTCGGCATGAAGCGCGATCAGTTCCGCCAGCATGGAGTCGTCCGGCGTACCGATCTCAAGATGCAACGCCGCACCTAGACGCGATGCCAGGTCCGGTAGAGCGATCTGCCAGGTTCCCGGAGCCGCATTGGTGACGATCAGCAGAGCACGTCCGCTCTCCTGGGCGCGATTCCAGTGATGGAACACGTCCGCCGGATCCATGGTCTCGGCCTCGTCCAGCGCATCGCCCCCACCGCTTTCCACGAACCAGCGCGCCAGCAGCGACTTGCCCGATCGCGGCGGGCCGGCGAGAACCGCCGTGTGAAACGGCCAGCGCGCCGGATCGCCCAGCGCTTCGACAGCGGCCGCATTGGCATTGCCCACCACGATCCGCGCTGCTCGGCCGGCCATACTCGTCAGCGGCAATGCGATCTGTCGCATACGAGAGCAGCGCCTAGCGGCTGATCTTGAGGACGTTGCCGCTTGCAGAGACCTGCCAGCCGCGTGAACGGAGTGCCGCTGCCAATGCCGCGCCACCTCCGGCAACCGAGACTCGCATGACCGAAGTGCCGCCGATCGCGAGGCTTGTGGTAGCCGCATTCTGCACGCCCGGCGCACCGCGCACGGCGGAGAGGGCGGCGTCCACGGCTGCCGCGTCAGGCGAGGCGAACTGCACGGTCACGCTCTGCACATCCACAACCGGAGGCGCGTCCGGCGTGATCATCGGAGCAGGCGCAGCAGGCGGAGGTGCCGCCCGCACATCACGCTCCATCAATCGCGAGCGCAGTTCGCCAAGAGCCCGGTCGAAAGCAATACGTCCACTTAGCAGAGTCGGATCGGGAACGAGCTCTCCGCGCAGAAGGGCGTCGCGATAGATGCCGTCGATCCGCACGACCGCTTGCGAAAGCATCTGCGGCAAAGCCTCGTCGTCGCGGGCCGTCAACGTGAAGCTCTCGAGAACTTTATTGTCCGGCCCGAATCGCGCGGTAAAGGTTCCCTGCACCGGTCCTCCCGGCCACTGACGCTCCAGCCTCGCGACGGGCACAACGACATCGGCCGCGTTGAACTGGTCCAGGATGTTGCGCCACCAGAGCCGACTGCTCCGCCCCGCCTGCCCGGCGGTGAGGATCAGCGATTCGCCGCCCGATCCTGTCGGCCGCACGTAATCGACCGGACTGCCGGAAGCCTGGAACTCTGCCCACGCCTTCTGCCAGACATTTCGAACCTCGAAGACCTGGCGCGCGCCACCCGAGTAGAGAATCGGAAGGACCAGCATGGGTGCCGAGCGCACGGCGCCCCCCTCACCCGCGCCGACGTATTGCCCGGCCTTTGCACGGTCGAAGATGACGCCAAGCCGCGCAACGTAGCGCCGGGGCCCTATCTGCTCCCGCTCGATGACGATGGAAGAGACCATGGCGTCGATTGCCTCGATCGGCATCGCGGGCCCCTTGAGCTGCTCCCAGGCCTTCTTCTGCGCCTGCTTCCAGCCCTCGATCCGCGCTTCCTCACCCGTTTTGCCGGTGACGTCGACCTCTATGCCGTTGACCTGAATATCGACGGAGTTGGCAACCGGCGGAATACCGCGGTCGCCCTCCACCTGAGCGATCAGACGCGCAGTGCCGAATCCGGCAAGCGCAAGCGAGGCGAAACCGCCCACGACGAGCGCAGCCTTGGCCCGAAGGCCGGCTTCCGCGATGCGTCTGCGCAGGTTCTTGTGGGGAATTGCCGTGGTCATCATCAAAACCGGCTGCCTTTTGCCCAAACGCCGATGGAAATCCAAGCAGTAAAGCGTTAGGCGCTCGGCGATGTCCGAAGATAGTTCACCCGCCGCCGACCAGCCCCGCTACAGCTACGAGCAGGCTGGCGTCTCGATTGCAGCCGGAAACGCGCTGGTTCGCGCGATCGCGCCGCTTGCCAAAGCGACTGCGCGGCCCGGCGCCGACGCCGAACTTGGCGGCTTCGGCGGGTTCTTCGATCTGCGCGCTGCCGGTTTCACGGACCCCTTGCTGGTTGCCGCGAATGACGGGGTGGGTACAAAGGTCAAGCTGGCCATCGATCACGACAGGCACGACGCCATCGGCATCGACCTTGTCGCCATGTGCGTGAACGATCTCATCGTACAAGGCGCCGAGCCGCTGTTCTTCCTCGACTACTTTGCGACCGGCAAGCTCGAAAACGGGATTGCCGAGCGCGTGGTCGCGGGAATCGCAGAGGGCTGCCGGATCGCGGGCTGTGCTCTCATCGGTGGAGAGACGGCAGAGATGCCGGGAATGTACGCGCCGGGCGACTACGACCTGGCCGGCTTCTGCGTCGGTGCCGTGGAGCGCGGTGAGCAACTGACGGGCGACAAGGTGGCCGACGGGGATGTGCTTCTTGGTCTCGCATCATCGGGCGTTCACTCCAACGGCTACTCGCTGGTGCGACGCCTGGCGGCCGACAAGGGGTGGAAGCTGGACCGCCCGGCTCTGTTCAACTCCGACGTCCTGCTGATCGACGCCTTGATCGAGCCGACTCGCATCTATGTGAAGAGCCTCCTGCCGCTGATCCGGTCCGGGCGGATTCATGCTCTTGCTCACATTACCGGCGGCGGCTTGCTGGAGAACATCCCACGCGTCCTTCCTGAAGGACTGCGTGCCCACGTCGACGCCGACGCATGGACCCAGCCGCGCCTGATGGCCTTCCTGCAGGCGCAGGGGAACATCGAGCCGGGCGAGATGGCGCGCACCTTCAACTGCGGGATCGGCATGGTTCTGGCAGTTGCGCCCGAGGATGTGGATGCTGTCAGCAACGCACTCGTGGAAGCGGGCGAGACGGTCCATCGCATTGGTGAGATCAGCTCCGGCCAGCGCGGTTGCACCGTCAGCGGCAGCGCCGAGGCATGGTCGGCTCGATCACCATGGACTGCTGAACACGACGCCTGAGGCAACGATCCCGGCAGCTGCGGCCTTCCCTTCACCCGCGCTCTAACCGTGAGGCGGCCGATCGCCGATGCCGCCGGGAACTCCCTCTATGTCTTCGCCGAGCGTGTCGCGCAGGTAGAACTCGCGCACCCCGACGAATGCCACGACCAGCAGAGCGCCTGCAAAGAACACGCCATAGACTCCGAAAACCGCTCCAACGCCCAGGATCGTGAACAGCGTCAGTGCGGGAGGTATGCTCACCACCCGCCGGTTGATGAAAGGCGTGAGCAACCAGGCTTCAATCACGCGTACCGCCACGTAGGCAAGGACCGTGCCCCACAGCACGTCGCCTCCTGCCGACGCCGCAAGGCCGATGCCCGGAACCATGGCCGCTGCTGGCCCCACGTAGGGAACGAACTCGCTCAATCCACCAAGCAGCCCCAGTGCCGCCCACGATTCAAGCCCCGCCAGCCACAACGACCCAGCGATTAGACTGCCCATCACCACCATCGTGATCAGCTTGGCCTTGAGCCACAAGCGTAGCGCAAAGGCCATTTCGTCTATCGCTCGCTCCATGGTCTTGCGCGCCGGCTTGGGCGTGAGCAGCACCACTGCGTTGCGATAAGGTTTGGGATCGCCCGCAATAAACATGGCTCCCACGGTCACGATGATGAAGTTGAGCATGATCTCGCCCGCACCGCGTACGAGGTCGCCCAGGCTGTCGGCGATTCGGCTTCCGCCCATGGCGGCATCCATCGCCTGCACGAGCGCCTTGCCCACAGCCGTGGTGGACAGTCCTTCTTCGATGGTTCTCAAGGTGCCCGGCAGATTGCCCAGCATCGCGCCGATCTCGTTGCCAAACTGGACGGTGAGAAGGTATCCGATCGCTCCAAACAGCGCGAGCACCAGCAGCGTGCCGAGCGCCAAGGCGACCCGCCAGTTTTTTACCCCCAGGTTCCGGAGCAGCTGCGCCGCGCTGCGGAAGATGACAGCTCCCAGAACCGAACCGAAAGCAAGAAGCAGCAGCTCGGATGCCCGCCAGATGACGAGCAGAACCGCCGCCACCAGGATTGTCCAGCCCAGTCGCCGCAGGTAGGCGATATCTTCGGGCCGGGGCCTGAACGGCGCCTCCATCAGCCCGTTGCCCGAATAACAGCGAGCGCATAGGGAACGGCGCGTGAACTCAGTACGCAGGAAGCAACCATGAAGACGCAAACGTGCGGAGAGCACAGGCTGTTCCGGCTGGAGCGGGACGCGTGAATCGTCCGCGCGCGAAAGTCGCCGTGCTGATCTCCGGCAGCGGCACCAACATGGCAGCGCTGCTCTATGCCAGCCGAGCTGAGGACTGCCCTTTCGAACTCGTGCTGGTTGCGAGCAACAAGGCTGAAGCTGCCGGGTTGCGGCTCGCCGAAGCGGAGGGCGTTCCCACGTTCTCGCTCTCCCATAAAGGAATGGCCCGCGAAGATCACGACGCCGCGATGGACGCAGCGATTCGGCAGAGCGGTGCGGAGTGGGTGGCGCTTGCCGGTTATATGAGGATCCTCACGCCGGGGTTCGTCGCAGGTTGGGAAGGCCGGATGGTCAACATCCACCCTTCGCTTCTGCCGAAGTACACGGGCTTGCATACGCATGAGCGCGCGATCGCCGCCGGAGACAGCCACGGGGGCGTGACCGTCCACCTCGTGACCCATGAACTCGATTGCGGGCCGATTCTCGGTCAGACGCCCGTGGCCGTCCTGCCCGGCGACACTCCTGACACGCTGGCGGCGCGGGTGCTGATCGCAGAGCATCAACTCTACGCCCGGTGCCTGGCCGCTCTCGTGACTCGCGAGGTCTAACCGGACTGGCTGCTTGATCGCGTGCGGTTGCGCCACACATGCTGGCGAAGATACAGAACTCAGCTCCCGAGTGCTGATGGCTTCGGCAGCAAAATGACGAATAGCACAGGCAAGCGCCTACGCCCGCTGGCGAGTGCGGGGTAACGCCAGAAGGGAAGTTCGGCAGGCCGGAGTGAACATCGGGCCGGAACCGGGGCGCTCTTCGCGAAGAGCGCGGGAAACCACGTTGGATCGCGAACGGCCGTC